>NZ_CP139559.1:4800000-5130185 GCF_034263275.1 Mucilaginibacter sp. cycad4
TGATGTGATCCCTTTCCCAAGGTTCCCTAAGAATGCGGAATTTTAACCGTTGATTGTTTTTTGATTTTGATGATTACGCTGATTATTTGCAAAGCGTAATATTATATTTAGGCTGTTGTTATTCAATAGCCTTTTTTATACCACATGCCGTCACAAATTTTACTTGCTACCCATATTAATGCTCCGGTTGAAAAAGTTTTTGATATTGCCCGCAATATTGATGTGCATGTGGAATCAACAAGTCATACCGGCGAACGGGCTATTGCCGGTCGAACGAGCGGCCTGATCGGGCTTGGCGAAACCGTTACCTGGAGGGCAAAGCATTTCGGCATATGGCAAAACCTTACCTCAAAGATCACCGAAATGGAATATCCAAATTACTTTACCGATATCCAGGTTGAGGGTGCTTTCAAAAGCTTTACACATGAGCATTATTTTTATCCTATCCTTAACCAAACCATGATGCGGGATATTTTTACTTTTGAATCGCCGGGTGGAATATTTGGAGAAGCGGTGAACTTTCTGTTCCTGTCTAACTACATGACACGATTGTTAGTGAAGAGGAATGAAGTGATCAAACAAATTGCTGAAGCCCCCCAGCTTCCTAAAGGGGGAGCTTAGCTACTTTGGCCTACGGGCAACTATTTAAAAATCCATATCATATTATTGAACATTCAATTATGAGGTTATTAAACATCTTACTGAAATTATGACTTTCAACGCTGATATTCTTATACACCCGGGATTGGGTAATTCAGACCCGCAACACTGGCAAAGCATTTGGGAAAAGCAGTTCAATTTTACCCGTATTGAACAACAGGATTGGGACACGCCGATTTGCAGCGATTGGATAAAAACTATAAATGATTATGTAAACCGCTATGATCCGGAAAACGTAATCTTAGTTGGTCACAGCCTGGCTTGTGCTGCCATAGCCTCGTGGGCAAAGCAATATAACATTGGAATAAAGGGTGTATTACTGGTTGCGCCGAGTGATACCGAAGCGGATAGCTATCCAACCGGCACAAGTGGTTTTACGCCGATGTCATTAGGCAAGCTACCATTCAAATCAATAACCGTAGTTAGCAATAATGATTTCTATGTAAGCAGGGAACGAGCCTTGTTATTTGCAGACAGTTGGGGAAGTGAGATAGTAAATATCGGCGATGCCGGCCATATCAATGTATCAGCAGGTTATGGTGAATGGAATAAAGGCCTTGAGCTGTTAAAAAAACTGGACGCGGGACATTGAACTCCTCCTCTACCGCGGGCTTCCAGCCCGTGGGTATTACCGGTAAGCTTTCAGCTTACATCACGTCAGCTGAAAGCTGAAAGCATGCTTAACCACGGGCTGAAAGCCCGCGGCAGTTAACTTGTTTTCCCCGTCAAACCAGTGTAAACATCAACCGGCAAAACATTACATCGCCTCAATTTGTCGTATCTTTATATAAGTGAAACAAGGCAAATTCACTAACGCACTAACTCAATAAATCAATAATTATAATGGAATACAATCAATTAACACCCGATGAAGAAAGGGTAATATTATACAAAGGTACCGAAAGGCCGTTCACCGGCTCTTTATTGAACAATAAGGCGCAAGGTTTATACGTTTGCAAACGCTGCGATGCGCCGTTGTACCGATCGGAAGATAAGTTTGAATCGTTTTGCGGCTGGCCAAGTTTTGACGATGAAATTGAAGGAGCTGTTCGCCGCGAGGTAGACGCTGATGGCCGCAGGGTAGAGATCCTGTGTGCTAACTGTGGTGCACATCTGGGCCATGTGTTTGAAGGTGAATACATGACCCCGAAAAACACCCGCCATTGTGTAAATTCAGTATCAATGAAATTTGTTCCGGTTGAGGAAGTAAAATAAATCGCACAACTTTAAGGAATACATCCGTTAGTTTATGATTAACGGGCGTAATTGTTTTCCACATACCGGCCTGCAGCAACCTTTTAATTTCGCATTTAAATATTGATACCTGCTGCAAGTAAAAGCATTTCATTATTGGCAATAATTGTCGGTGTTAAGTCAAGTAATTTATAATGTTAAATTATCGTAATCCGCAAGTATAAAGGCCTGCAAATTTCAATCAAATTTTTAATCAGCTGTTTTCAAGTCCATTAATTTTTCATCAATATAACAAGTGCCGATAAAGTGTGGATAACTCGGGGGTTTGTGAAAAACTATCATTCACAACTACACAACTCAAACATTAACTTTGCTCAGCAAGGTAATAAAAAGGCGTTCAGCCGGCAGCCAGACGCATTCGTCAACTTCTAATTAAATAACTGGCTGTCAGAAAGTTACACAATACAGTTGCTAAGGAGTAAATCCGAAGGCATCAAAATTTAAAGCTTTATTGAAAAGTAGGGCTTGCTTTCGTGTCTGAATACCTGATTGAAGAAAGAAACTAATAAAGTAGACACCAATGAGTTTGGAAAACGAATTATTACTACGGGAAAACAAGGACCGGTTTGTTATCCTTCCCATTAAGTATCCCGCAATTTGGGAGATGTATAAAAAAGCGGAAGCCAGCTTCTGGACCGCTGAGGAAATCGACCTTTCGGACGACCTTAAACACTGGGAAAATCTTAATTCGGGTGAAAAACATTTCATTTCACACATACTTGCATTTTTTGCTGCAAGTGACGGTATTGTGAACGAAAACCTGGCGGTAAACTTCATGAGCGAAGTACAATTACCCGAAGCACGTTGCTTTTACGGTTTCCAGATCATGATGGAAAACATCCACTCTGAAACCTATGCACTGCTTATAGATACCTATGTAAAAGATCCAACCGAAAAAGACCGTCTTTTCCACGCCATTGAAACTGTGCCATGCGTAGGTAAAAAAGCGGAGTGGGCATTGAAATGGATCAACAACGGCAATTTTGCCGAACGTTTAGTGGCTTTCGCAGCGGTAGAAGGAATCTTCTTTTCCGGTAGCTTCTGCTCTATATTCTGGCTTAAAAAACGCGGCTTGATGCCAGGCCTGACTTTCAGCAATGAGCTGATCTCGCGTGATGAAGGCTCGCACTGCGAATTTGCCTGCTTATTATATGGCATGCTCGAAAACAAACTGCCGCAGGAACAGGTTACCAGGATCATTACCGACGCAGTTGAAATTGAAAAAGAATTTGTAACCGACGCACTGCCGGTTAACCTGATAGGAATGAACGCCAAACTGATGAGCCAGTACATTGAATTTGTGGCCGACAGGTGGCTAAGCGAGCTTGGTTACGACAAATTTTACAACGCAACCAATCCGTTCGATTTCATGGAAATGATATCGCTGCAGGGCAAAACCAACTTTTTTGAAAAACGCGTTGGCGATTATCAAAAAAGTGGTGTATTAAACGCATCGGCCGAAAGCAAAAGCTTTTCGCTTGATGATGATTTTTAGGGAGAGAGGTTAGAGATCAGAGATTAGTTAGCAGCTTCAATTTCAGGTCAATCCTCAAATCAGGAAAATCAAGGTTCAGAAAATAATCAAATCACTATAATATTAACTAAAAAAGCTTCGCTTTTAACGGGGCAAAAGGAGGGGCAAAATGTTCGTAATAAAAAGAGACGGTAGAAGAGAGTCCGTAAAATTTGACAAGATCACCGCGCGTATTGAAAAACTGTGCTACGGGTTTCAATTAGTTGACCCTATTGATGTAGCTAAAAAGGTAATTGAAGGTTTATTTGACGGCGTAACCACCTCCGAGCTGGATAACCTCGCCGCCGAAACTGCCGCTTCATTAACCACCAAGCACCCTGATTATGCTTTGCTTGCATCGCGCATTGCGGTATCAAACCTGCACAAAAACACCATCAAGTCGTTTTCTGAAACCATGCGCCTCCTGCATGAATATGTTGACAAGAAAACGGGTAAAGATGCATCGCTTATTGCCGATGATGTGTGGGAAGTGATCCAGGAAAATGCTGAACTGCTTGACAGCACCATCATTTATGACCGCGACTTTGGTTTTGATTACTTCGGCTTTAAAACCCTTGAAAAATCATACCTGTTAAAAATAGACGGCAAAATTGCCGAGCGTCCTCAGCACCTGTTCATGCGTGTATCGGTAGGGATCCACAAGCACGATATTGAAAGCGCTATCAAAACTTACCACTTAATGAGCGAGCGCTGGTTTACACATGCTACACCAACCTTGTTTAATGCAGGCACACCAAAACCACAAATGTCATCATGCTTCCTGTTAACCATGAAGGATGACAGCATTGAGGGTATCTATGATACATTAAAACAAACTGCTAAAATTTCGCAAAGCGCAGGCGGTATCGGCTTAAGCATCCACAATGTGAGAGCTACAGGCTCATACATCAGCGGCACTAATGGCACCAGCAATGGTATCATTCCAATGCTGCGCGTATTTAATGATACTGCACGTTATGTTGACCAGGGCGGTGGTAAACGTAAAGGCGCTTTCGCTGTTTATTTAGAGCCATGGCATGCCGATATCTTTGAATTCCTTGATCTGCGTAAAAACCATGGTAAGGAAGAGATGCGTGCCCGCGATTTGTTCTATGCCCTTTGGGTATCTGACCTGTTCATGCAGCGTGTTGAAGCCAATGAAGACTGGAGCTTATTCTGTCCGCATGAAGCACCCGGCCTGGCCGATTGCTGGGGTAAGGAATTTGAAGAACTTTACACCAAATACGAAAAAGAAGGCCGTCAGCGCCGCGTGGTAAAAGCACAGGAATTGTGGTTTGCAGTATTAGATGCACAGGTTGAAACCGGTACGCCATACTTATTATATAAGGATGCTGCCAATGGTAAATCAAACCAGCAAAACCTGGGTACCATTAAAAGCTCAAACCTCTGCACCGAGATCATTGAGTATACCGACGCAAACGAAGTAGCTGTTTGTAACCTGGCATCATTAGCATTGCCGCGTTACATCAACAACGGCACGTTTGATCATGATAAACTATATGAAGTAACTTACCAGGCCACCATCAACCTTAACCGGATCATTGACGGTAACTACTACCCGGTTAAAGAAGCTGAATACTCAAACTTACGTCACCGCCCTATCGGTTTAGGTGTGCAAGGTTTGGCTGATACTTTCATCCAGTTGCGTATGCCGTTTGAAAGCGAAGAAGCTAAAAAACTGAACATCGAGATCTTTGAAACCATCTACTTTGCAGCAATGACAGCTTCAAAAGATATGGCCATTAAAGATGGTGCTTATGAAACATTCAAGGGCTCACCATTGTCGCAAGGTAAATTCCAATTCGACCTTTGGGGAGTAAAACCAGAAAGCGGTCGCTGGGATTGGGAAAACCTGCGTTTAGATGTAATGAACCATGGCGTACGTAACTCCTTATTAGTTGCGCCTATGCCAACTGCTTCAACATCGCAGATCCTGGGTAACAACGAGTGCTTTGAGCCATATACATCAAACATTTACACCCGCCGTGTATTAAGCGGTGAGTTCATCGTGGTAAATAAATACCTGCTGCGCGATCTGGTTAACCTTGGCCTTTGGAGCACCAGCATGAAAGATAAGATCATCAGCGCTAACGGTTCAATCCAGGAGATCCCTGAGATCCCTGCTGATATCAAAGCATTGTACAAAACTGTTTGGGAGATCAAAATGCGCAGTATTATTGATATGGCTGCCGACAGGGGTGCATACATTTGCCAGTCGCAATCATTAAACCTGTTCATCAACTCGCCAAATGCTTCAAAACTTACTTCAATGCATTTCTACGCTTGGAAAAAAGGCCTAAAAACAGGTATGTACTACCTGCGTACACAAGCAGCATCGCAAGCGGTTAAATTTACGGTTGAAAACCAGGGGGGTAAAAACATGGATCCGGTTATCCCGGCCGTTGTTGATGCCGTTGCCGACGAAATTCCGGCAGGCCCAACCTGTTCAATGGAAGAAGGCTGCGTGACTTGCTCTGCTTAAGTCGGAAGTCCGTAAGTCGGTAAGATAATTTTTAGAGCCCTTAAACTTCGGTTTATGGGCTTTTTCGTTTTTAGTGGGATTTCGTTGACATTCAATTTGTGTTTAATTGATATTTTTGACTATCGGCTTTTGCAGCTCCATCTTTCGGACTTGCGGACATGCCGGCTTCCGGACTTAAAAACAAATGACCAAACACGAAATCATCCGTTGCGAACGCTGCCAGGTTCCTTTTGAATGTAAAGCCAATTCATTCACCAAATGCCAGTGCAGTACCGTGCAGCTTACTATTAACGAAGTGCAGCATGTAAGTGAACTGTATGAGGGGTGTTTGTGTGCTAATTGTTTGCTTATCATTCAGCAGGAGTATAGGGAAACTATCAATATATAATAACCAAAACCGTTAACGGGATAGCATATTAAATTTATTATTGCCATCAAAGCCAAACTTTCCCATTTGTTTTTCAATATAATTTCCCCCTTTTATTACAAAAATATTTATCAGATATTCGGGAGTGTTTAAATATCAGGGGAAGATAGAAAGTATTGTTTTATTACGGGGATTAGCTGCATTAGGTGTATGCGGTACTCATTATTACATAATGAATACTGAAACATATAGTCCACTTGTTAAACAGCTGTTCATGAGCGGGCAACTCGGTGTTTCGATATTTTTTGTGATATCCGGTTTTGTTCTTCCTTATTCATTAAGTAAGCTCAATTACACCCTTTCCGGGTTTCCGCACTTCATCTTAAAAAGGTTATTCAGGATTGAGCCCCCTTATTGGGCAACTATTGCCCTGCTTTTCATATTAGGTATTGTGCCCTGGCAAAGCTTTAACATCAAACAATTTGCGGTAAATATATTTCATATTGCTGCGTTGTTTAAAGATTACAGCTGGTATTCGCCCATCTTTTGGACTTTAGCAATTGAATTTCAATATTACATTTTGTTGGGCCTGTTCTTTTCGTTATTAACGCGCTGCAAGCCTGCAGTTTCCATCCTGATAGTTTGCGGCATAAGTATAATATGTATGTTCGCCAGACTAAATGTACGTAATTTGGTATTTACGTATTGGTATGATTTTGCAGCAGGCTATATTGGATTCATGTGTGTGATCGGTAAAATCAGGCTGCAAACCACAGTAATCTATCTTACAGCTTTTTGCGCCATTGTTGTTTGGCAAGTTTCTATCATAACCGGTATACTGCCGTTTGCTACTACACTAATTATCCTTTTATTTAATAAAAAGCCCTACAGGCCCTTGCTGTTTTTGGGTAATATCTCCTACTCATTATACCTCACTCATACAATAACTATATTTTTCTTTTTGAAATTTGCCAAAGCTCATTTATCAAATCCGGTAGTCCTTTTCGGCCTTACCATATCAGCCTGTGTATGTTTTGCTGCTTTATTTTATACCATAATTGAGAAACCTATTCTCAATTATTCAAAAAAAATGTAATAAGTAACCCCAATTAATCCTTTTCTATTTAAATCAGTCATATATGTGTACATCTTCAATATAGATGATGCATTAAAGATTTTTACACCATGAAAAGGAAATTTGTTGCTTTGGCACTATTAATATCAGCAGTAGTATCCGTAACCTCAGGTTGCGTGGTACGTGAAGGATACGGCCACCACCACAGGTACCGTAACGGATATAACAACGGTTATAATAATGGTTACCATAACGGTGACGACCACGGTCATTATCGCGACCGCGGCTATTAATTTAAGTTTTCTATAAGTAGTTTTAGTGAGTGATGAAAGAGGGCGCCGGATTTTAACGGTGCTCTTTTTGCTTGATCATCCCCAGCATTCATTTCGATATTTTATTTCGAAAGATTTGGTTATACACAACAAAAACAAATTAAATATTACATTATACAATAATAACAGAACTTTATTTTGATTAAATTTGGTTTGTATAAATCTTTTTTCCTAAGTTTGAGTCATACATCATAAACCTGTTAAAAATGACCGGCCTGAAAAAAATCTTCAACTATAATAAATGGCAGATAGCATTTATTGCAGTATTTACCTTAACAAACAGTATTGCTCTTAAACCAATTAACGCCGCTCCGGCCAAACATGTCATGGCCATCACCGCTGAAATTCCGCTTAAAGCTTTTGAGGGTATTTATCAGCAAAAAGAAAATGAGTTCAGGGTTTACAAAGTAGTTACTGATGGCGATAAATTAGTTGCACAACAGCTGGGGGGAGATCAAAAACTAACTTTAACCCGCAAATCAGATCTTGAGTTTGAGTTCTTAGATGATGACGGAGATGAAAAGATCCCGGTTGTATTTTCAAAAAATGAGGCTGGTGAAATAGCCCAGATCACTTTAGGCGGCAGGCAAATATGGACAAAGATCAAAAGCTATACCCCTCCTAAAGAAATACAGCTGCAACCCGAGCAAATAAAAGTTTTAGCAGGCAAATACCAATCAGACGAAAGGGCTGATCTTTTTCTGACCATCACCGCTATACCCGATGGTTTAACGCTTAAGCAATCATGGGATGGCAAGGAGATCAATTTTAAGCCTCTATCAGATGTGCTGTTTTTAAATCAAGCCTTTGGCTTTCCCTTAAAATTCACTAAAGATGCAAGCGGCAACCCCGTCAAAGTACTGGCTTTTAACCGCGATACCTGGAACAAGGTAAAAGAATAAGTTCCCTGATTAAATAATTATATAAAGTATTACGGGCCGGCCCGCTGTTTCCTAAACCAGGTCACATCGGTAACCGGCCCTTTTTATTACGTAAATACCTGCAATAGGGATGGAAGTGGATACCGGCCAATGAGCGCTAAGCCTGCAGGCGTATGAACGTACAGCCCGGGCCGAAGGCATTGCCCCCATTAGTGATTGGAGGTTGGAGATTAAAGGTTAGTTTGTTTTTGTCTGAACTCGAATTAAACAAATTATTAGAATTTATTGAATTTACTTTATATTCTGCTAATTCCTCCATTCCATAAATTCAAGTTCAGACAGTTCCCCTCACTAAAAACAAATTTTTAATCATCACACCCTCAACTTCTTCCCCTCAAAAAAACTTTCACACAACTACTTGAAAATCAAAAATAATGTTCGTACTTTTGCAGTCCCGAAATGCGGGATAAAATTATTAGACAAAAAAGCAAGAAATGCCTACTATTCAGCAATTAGTTAGAAAAGGTAGAGTAGCTCTGGTTGACAAGAGTAAGTCACCAGCGTTGGACAGCTGTCCACAGCGAAGAGGCGTGTGCACCCGTGTGTACACCACTACCCCTAAAAAACCAAACTCAGCAATGCGTAAAGTTGCCCGTGTGCGCTTAACCAACGGAAAAGAAGTAAACGCTTACATCCCAGGTGAAGGTCACAACTTACAGGAGCACTCTATCGTTTTGATCCGCGGTGGTCGTGTTAAAGACTTACCAGGTGTACGTTACCACATCATCCGTGGTGCACTGGATACATCAGGTGTAGCCGGCCGTAACCAGCGTCGTTCAAAATATGGTACCAAACGTCCTAAACCAGGTCAGGTAGCAGCAGCGCCAACAAAAGGTAAAAAGAAATAATTAAGGAGGATAGAAAGCAATGAGAAAGTCAAAACCAAAAAAGAGAATTATCCTTCCTGATCCAAAGTTCAATGATACTTTGGTAACAAGGTTTGTAAACAACATGATGTATGATGGTAAAAAATCTACCGCATACGCTATATTTTACAACGCCGTTGATATTGTTGAGAAAAAAACAAGCGAAAACGGTTTAGAAACCTGGAAAAAAGCTTTAAACAACGTAATGCCTGCTGTTGAAGTAAAAAGCCGCCGTGTAGGTGGTGCTAACTTCCAGGTACCTACCGAGGTTCGTCCTGAGCGTAAGGTAGCTTTAGGTATGAAATGGTTGATCAGCTATGCCCGTCGTCGTGGTGAAAAAACCATGATGGAAAAATTAGCCGGTGAAATCATTTCTGCTGCAAAAGGCGAAGGTGCTGCTGTTAAGAAGAAAGAAGATACGCACAAAATGGCTGAAGCCAACAAAGCGTTCTCACACTTTAGATTCTAATTAGCGAATTATTGAATTAGTGAATTATTGATTAGGTAACATTATGCTAATCAGTAATTCATTATTTCGCCAATTCATCTGGTAAAAATCAGTGATACTAATAAAAGTGAGTTATCAATTAACTCTCATAATTCATTGAAATCACTAATTCAATAATTCAATAACTCAATAATTAACATGTCAAGAGATCTAAGATATACAAGAAACATAGGTATTGCCGCACACATTGATGCTGGTAAAACTACCACTACCGAGCGTATCCTTTACTATGCTGGTGTAAGCCACAAAATTGGTGAAGTACACGAAGGTGCCGCAACTATGGACTGGATGGCGCAGGAGCAGGAACGTGGTATTACCATCACCTCTGCTGCTACTACCGTTAACTGGAAATACAGGGGCCACAACTATCATATGAACATCATTGATACCCCGGGTCACGTGGACTTTACCGTAGAGGTAAACCGTTCATTACGTGTACTTGACGGTTTGGTGTTCCTTTTCAGCGCGGTTGACGGTGTTGAGCCTCAATCTGAAACAAACTGGAGACTTGCTAACAACTATAACGTTGCCCGTATCGGTTTCGTTAATAAGATGGACCGTTCTGGTGCCGATTTCTTAAACGTTGTTAAACAGGTTAAAAGCATGTTGGGCAGCAACGCTGTTCCGCTTCAGTTACCTATCGGTGCCGAAGAACACTTTAAAGGTGTTGTTGACCTGATCAACTGGAGAGGTATCGTTTGGAATGAGCATGATAAAGGTATGACCTTTACTGAAGTGCCTATCCCTGATGATATGCTTGAAGAAGCTACCGAGTGGAGAGAGAAATTATTGGAATCAGTAGCTGAGTATGACGAAAGCCTGATGGAAAAATTCTTTGATGCTCCTGAAACTATCACTGAGCGTGAAGTGCTTGACGCTTTACGTAAAGCAGTTTTGGACGCTAAGATCGTTCCTATGGTTTGCGGTTCATCATTCAAAAACAAAGGTGTACAAACCATGCTTGACTATGTGATGGAATTATTGCCATCACCTATGGATGTTGAAGGTATTGTTGGTACTAACCCTGATACAGGCGAAGAGATTTTACGTAAACCGGATGTTAAAGAGCCATTTGCAGCTTTAGCATTTAAAATTGCAACCGATCCGTTCGTAGGTCGTTTGTGCTTTATCCGTGTTTACTCAGGTAACCTTGAAGCCGGTTCATACGTTCACAACATGCGTTCAGATAACAAAGAGCGTATCTCTCGTATCTTCCAGATGCATGCTAACAAGCAAAACCCTATCCCTAACGTAGGTGCAGGTGATATTGCTGCGGTAGTAGGCTTTAAAGATATCAAAACAGGTGATACCCTTTGCGACGAGAAACACCCGATCATCCTGGAGTCAATGAACTTCCCTGAACCGGTTATCGGCTTAGCGATTGAGCCTAAAACTCAGGCCGACGTTGATAAATTAGGTATGGCTTTAGGTAAATTAGCCGAAGAGGATCCAACCTTCCGTGTAAACTCTGACGAAGAAACCGGCCAGACTGTAATTTCAGGTATGGGTGAGCTTCACTTAGATATCATCATGGACCGCTTAAAACGTGAGTTTAAAGTTGAGGTTAACCAGGGTGCTCCACAAGTAGCTTACAAAGAATCTATCACAGGTACTATCCAACATCGCGAAACATATAAGAAACAAACCGGTGGCCGTGGTAAATTTGCTGATATCCAGGTTATTCTTTCACCTAACGATGAAGGTAAAGAAGGCTTACAGTTTGTGAATGAAATTAGCGGTGGTTCAATCCCTCGTGAGTTTATCCCATCTGTACAAAAAGGCTTCGAAGCTTCAATGGTAAATGGTGTATTGGCCGGCTATCCGTTAACAAGCTTAAAAGTACGTTTAATTGATGGTTCATTCCACGCAGTCGATTCGGACGCGCTATCTTTCGAGTTAGCTGCTAAGATGGCTTACCGTGAGGCATTGCCAAAATGTAAACCGGTATTACTTGAGCCGATCATGAAAATCGAGATCCTTACCCCTGAAGAAAACATGGGTGATGTAATCGGTGACATGAACCGTCGTCGTGGCCAGCTTTTAGGTATGGATTCACGTGCCGGTGCACAGGTTATTAAAGCAACTGTACCACTTTCAGAAATGTTTGGTTATGTAACCCAGTTACGTACTATCACTTCTGGCCGTGCTACTTCAACCATGGAGTTTGATCACTATGCTGAAGCACCACGCAACGTACAGGACGAAGTAGTAGCTAAAGCAAAAGGCAAAAAAGCTGCTCAAAACGCGTAATTTAATTTGAAGATTCGGTGATTTGAAATTTTGAAGATGCTTTTTTTTAATTTTCAGATCTTCAAATTACCAAATTTTCAAATACAACAATAATCGGTCATCCTAATAAATAGCTCTTAGGGTGATTAAAATCAAATCGGTGAAATCATCTTAATCGATGAAATCACAAAAACAAAAATCAAGATGAGCCAAAGAATCAGGATCAAATTAAAATCTTACGATTACAACCTGGTAGATAAATCTGCTGAGAAAATCGTAAAAACAGTAAAGCCAACTGGCGCTGTAGTTAGCGGACCACTTCCGTTACCAACCGAAAAGAAAATCTTCACCGTATTACGTTCACCACACGTAAACAAAAAAGCACGTGAGCAATTCCAACTTTGCTCATACAAGCGCTTATTAGACATTTACAGCTCTAACTCAAAAACTGTAGATGCACTGATGAAGCTTGAATTGCCAAGCGGTGTTGAGGTTGAGATCAAAGTTTGATAGACGACCGGCCCACTGAAAGGTGTGGGATCAAAAAATAAAAAGACCATTTGCGTAAGCGATGGTCTTTTTTGGTTTATAAAATTTTACCATTGTGGATTTTGGAAAGGATTGCTAAAAGTCAGATAGATATTGCCGAAGGGCGAACCATTAGTTTTGAAGAATTTAAAAAGCGATTATCCATATCACATAAACTTTCTGATTTTTGAAATTACCCGGTTCAGAAAAATTTCAAAATCGAACATCTCAAATTCGAAATAAATATTCCCGCCCTGTCCTATTCTCCCATTCTCATTTGATATAGAGGTGTAATTCATATATTTATTAACCTTTAAAATTTAAAAAGATGGACGAATTCGTTTTAATTTTCAGGCACGAGGATGGCAATAAAATAGCTTCTCCCGAACAGATCCAAATTTGGATGAAACAAACTATGGACTGGATTGGCGGCATTGCCGCCCAAAATAAATTTGTTAGCGGTACCGGTCTGCCCTTTGCCGATGCCAAAATAGTAGGCCACGGCGGCGTAGTTACCAACGGCCCCTTCGGCGAGATCAAAGAAACGATAGGCGGTTTCTTCACTGTAAAAGCCGAATCGGTTGAAGAAGCTGTGGAGTTTGCCAAAGGCTGCCCTGTTTTGCAGGGTGATGGTAATACCGTTGAGGTACGGAAAGTTGCAAAGAACGATGGCGTGCATTAAGGATAAATGCCATTCATAACATCATTGCCATTGAGCGAAAGTGTGGTGATCGCATGCGTGCCTGGCCACCCTGTAGTATGCGGTTGCCACGCTTCGCTTACAACGATGGACCTATTTGAGAGCCTACGCTCAAAATTTGAAAACCTATGCAAAACCCCGAAATCATCCCCCACCTATTTCGCACCGAATATCGTAAAATAGTGTCGGTGCTATGCCGCCGCTTTGGGTTTGATCAGATGGAAACTGCCGAGGATATTGCCAGCGACACTTTCCTCACTGCAGCTCAGGCCTGGAGTTATAAAGGCATTCCGCCTAACCCAACCGCCTGGCTTTATAACGTAGCCAAAAACAGGGCAAAAAACCATTTACAGCGCAATACCATTTTTGAAAGCAAGGTATCCCCGGAAATACGAACCGCGGAGACCTATGAACCGGAAATCGACCTTTCGCCCCAAAATATCACCGACAGCCAGCTGCAGATGATGTTTGCCATTTGCCATCCTGCCATCCCACCCGAGGCACAGATCGGGCTTTCATTACGCATCCTTTGCGGTTTCGGAATTGATGAAGTGGCTGAAGCTTTCCTTACCAATAAAGAAACCATTAACAAACGCCTGTTCAGGGCTAAGGAAAAGATCCGCAACGAAAAAATAAAAATCGAAATGCTCGGTCCGGCTGAAATTGATAACCGGCTCGAAAACGTGCTTACTACTATTTACCTGCTGTTTAGCGAGGGCTATTATTCGGTTAGTGATAACCAAATTTTGCGTAAAGATCTTTGCTTTGAGGCCATGCGCCTTTGCCATATGCTTATTGAAAACGAAGGCACCAACAAACCGCCGGTTAATGCATTGCTTTCGCTCATGTATTTTCATTCCTCGAGGTTTAAGGCCCGCACAGATCAAAACGGCGGGTTAATTTTATATGACGATCAGGATACAAACCTTTGGAACTATGACCTGATAGCCAAAGGTGCCTTTTATTTAAACCTTGCCACAACCGGCACTCAATTATCAAAATACCACATTGAAGCCAGTATAGCCTACTGGCATACCCAAAAAGCCGATTCCAAACAAAAATGGGAAAACATACTGCAGCTTTATAACCGCCTGCTGCAAGTAGCATACTCACCTGTAGCAGCACTCAACCGCACCTTTGCGCTTGCCAAAGCCAACAGCCCCGAAGAAGCCATTATTGAAGCCGAAAAATTAAAACTCACCGGCAACCAGTTTTACTACACCCTGCTTGGCGAACTATACACCGGCATTGACAATGAACAGGCAAAACTCAACTTTGAGAAAGCACTAACGCTGATAAAAACACCTGCCGATACTGCCATTATACAAAGTAAAATAGACAAACTTCAGAGCTAACATCAGCCAATACCCGAAAAAACAGCTGGCAAACAACAAGTTATATTCGTTCTGCCTCTCTTATAAATTCCATTCGCCCCCCGGTTAATATTTTTTCTGATTCGCTGTAAGGTTTGATGATCTATCCCGACAAAGGAGGAAAAATCAAACATCAAGTTTAACACAATCATGAAAAAATTATTCAATTTATTATTAGTCATTGTATTTGTTGTAAGTATCGCTTCGGCACAAAGCCAGACAAACGTTCGCAAAAAACACTTCAATTTAGATAAAACGGGCTTGGCTATTGAAGGCTACGACCCGGTTGCCTACTTCACCCAGCAAAAAGCCGTTGAGGGCAAAAAAGAGATCTCCCTTACTAACGATGGCGTTACTTATTACTTCGCGTCCACGCAGGATAGGGATCTGTTTAAAGCTAACCCCGCCAAATATGAACCGCAATACGGCGGCTGGTGTGCTTATGCTATGGGCGCTACCGGCCAAAAGGTAGAGATAGACCCCGGAACTTTCAAACTTGTTGATGGTAAACTGTACGTGTTTTACAATAAGTTTTTTAATAACACCAAAAAATCATGGAACAAGGACGAGGCCAATCTGAAAGCCAAAGCCGATGCCAACTGGGTTAAAATAATCCGCTGATCAGTCTTCAATAATCAATTATAAACCAATCTAAAACCATAAAAATGAAACGTTTCTTAATTATCGCGGTACTTGCATTTGTTACCGCAGTTCAGGCCTATGCCCAGCAATCAGAAATATTTGCCCCCGGTGGTAAGGCTATTAAAGGCTATGACCCGGTTGCCTTTTTCACAGAATCAAAACCGGTAAAAGGCTCAGATAAATTTCAATATAAATGGAAAGATGCTACCTGGTTTTTTTCCAGTAATGAAAACCTCGAAGCTTTTAAAGCCGACCCTGAAAAGTATGCCCCCCAGTATGGCGGTTACTGCGCTTATGGTACCTCACAAGGACACAAAGCCCCAACCCAAACTGATACCTGGACTGTATTGAACGACAAGCTTTATTTCAACTACAACGATAAGGTGAAAGAACTGTGGACCAAAGACCAGGCAAACCTCATTAAAACGGCTGATGAGAAATGGCCTGAAGTAAAGGGACAAAAGTAAAAGATAAAAAACTCCCCTCTTGAGAGGGGCGCGGAAGCCAAAGAGCGGTAGCAGGGGTGTGTTATGCAAGCGACAAAAACGCAAGTGAACAAACACCCCGCCCCTCCCAAGAGCAGGGCTGTTGCATTCTAAATATTATAAGTTAACTTGAGGTCAAAAAAGTTAGGATGGATAAGAGCATATTAGCGTATTTATCAGAGTTACCGGATATAAGGCGAAAGGCAGGCCAGCGACATGACCAGACTTTCATTCTGTTGCTTGTGTTAATGAGTACAATGAGCGGTTATCATGGCTATCGTTCGATGGGTGATTTTATAAAGCGGAATGAAGTCGATCTTTTGGCCTTCTTTCAGCCTAATAAAGCCCGCCTTCCAAGCTTTTATACTATAAGACGTGTAATACAAGATTTAGACTTTAACAGCTTAAATGAGAGTTTCCATAAATGGGCCAGTCAGCATATTGATTTGTCTAAAAATGAATGGCTACATATAGATGGTAAGGCAATGAAAGGGACGATGAGCGATTATTCCCTTGACAAACAACGATTTGTAAGCCTGGTAAGCCTGTATAGTAGCAGGAGTAATCAAGTCGTTGGCCATGGTTTAGTTGACAACTCAAAACAAAGTGAAATCTCTGTAGTTCAGCAGCTTATTTCCAGTTTAGGATTACAGGGGGTAACGTTTACACTTGACGCATTACATTGTCAAAAAAAACGGTAGAGGCTATTATTGATACAGATAACAATTATATAATAGGTGTGAAGAAGAATCAAAAGAACCTTTACAAAAAGATCGAAACCATTACATCGGACGAGGCAATGGTTTGTAGTAAGTTTGTTGAGTTGTTGAAAAACAAAGGGCGAATAGAACGTAGAACGGTTTGGGTGTACCCGGGAACAGAGGAAATCAGTAACACATGGGCTGGGGTAAGCCAACTTATTAAAGTGCATCGCTGGGTAAAAGAAAAAGGACGTATCCGGGAAGAATACGCCTTTTTCATCAGTAGCTTAATCGGTAATGCGCAAACATTCTGCCATGGTATTAAAAGCCATTGGAGTATAGAAAACAGTCTTCATTGGGTAAAGGACGTGACATTTAACGAAGACGCTTCACGAATTAGAACATCCAATGCGCCTGAAAATACTTCTGTGTTCAGAAACATAGTTATTAATGTATTTAGAATAAATGATTACCCAAACCTTGCACAAGCGCAAAGGCTTGTTTGCAACGATATCAACAGGTTAAAACAACTATTAAATTAGAATGCAACAGCCCTGCTCCCAAGAGGGGAATCTCACAAAGCCCATGCTTCCACGGAAAAAAAAATCACCACCGTAACCAAATGAAAACTCCAAACAAACCTATAGTACTGATCACCGCCGGCCCCACCCGCGAAGCCATTGATCCGGTACGTTTCATCAGCAACCATTCGTCGGGCAAAATGGGTTATGCCATTGCCGGGGCTTTTTTAGATCAGGGCTTTGAGGTGATTTTAGTTTCCGGGCCGGTAAACATCAGTTTATCTCACAGCTGCCTCAGAGTTATCCATGTTAACTCGGCTGATGAAATGTATGCGGCCTGTCAACAATATTTCCATGTAGCTCAAATTACAATCTTCGCCGCAGCAGTGGCCGACTATAAACCGGCACAGGTACACGCTCAAAAAATGAAAAAGTCGGCCCATGAGTTTAACCTGCCAATGGTTAAAAATGTCGATATCGCCTTTGAGTTTGGGAAGATCAAGCGTAATGATCAGGTATCAATCGGCTTCGCCCTTGAAACTAACGATGAGGAGCAAAACGCCCTCAAAAAACTCTACAGTAAAAATCTCGATTTGGTGGTGCTCAATTCTGTACAGGACGAAGGCGCAACATTTGGGCATGATACCAACAAGATCACCATCATTAACCGCGATTTCCTGTTCCAGGCCTATCCGCTTAAAAGCAAAGCAGAGGTGGCCAGGGATATTGTTATGGCGGCCATTCAATTGAGGCAAAAACAGGAGATCCCGATACAAGCATAATTTCAGAACACACACCACTCAATATCATGACTTACACACAATTTAATATACTGGTTTGGGCGCTGCGCCTTGCAGCAGCAATCATCATGCTGCAAACCTTGTTTTTCAAATTCACCGCCGCGCCCGAGTCGGTTTACATATTTACCAAACTGGGTATGGAGCCCTGGGGCAGGATTGGCATTGGCAGCATGGAACTGGTAGCCGCCATACTGATCATTATCCCCCGCACTACCGGCATAGGCGCCTTGATAGCTGTTGGTCTGATGGCCGGCGCTATATTTTTTCATCTTACCAAACTGGGCATCGTAGTACAGGAGGATGGCGGTCAGCTTTTTATACTGGCAACTATTGTGTTTACAACATCAGCCATACTACTTTACATTTTCAGGAAAGAGGTTTTAAACCTTATCCCTTTTCTTCATTAATAAAATCAAAAACCACTGCTAATAATTAGCATTATGCAATTGAAAGAACCTATCTCCAATCTGTTGGAGCAACTACAATATGTAATTGACGAATTAAGTCCTTTACAATACACCCAACCGGTAAAGCTGCTGTCGCAATCAAGTATCGGCCAGCACACCCGTCATATTCTTGAGTTTTTTATTGAGCTGAATAAAGGTTACGAAACCGGCATGGTTGATTATGATAAACGCATCCGCAATAAAGCCATTGAAGCTGATAGAGATTTCGCTATCACAACCATTCGCCAGGTGGAGGCAAACATTCAAAAGCCAGATAAAGAATTAATACTGCAAGCCGAATACGGCGAAAGCGAAGCACATTCGGCACAGGTATTTTCAAATTACTACCGCGAACTGGTTTACAACCTGGAACATACCGTTCATCATATGGCCCTGATCCGTATTGGGGTAAACGCCATATCTGATGTAGTTATTCCTGATGAATTTGGTGTCGCCGCGTCAACACTTAAGTACCGTAAGGCATGTGCACAGTAACCTATATCCCCACAAAAACCGGGTTCCAGCTTACCTCCAACCGCGATGAAAATGTTAACCGGGGCCAGGCCATAGCACCCCGTAAGTACCAAAATGGCAATTACACGCTGCTGTATCCTAAAGATGCCGACCGTAATGGCAGCTGGATAGCCACAAAAAACAATGGCGATACCGTTGTTCTGCTAAACGGTGCCTTTGTAAAACATAAGGCCATGCCGCTCTATAAAACAAGCCGTGGCCTGGTTTTGATGGATATCATCAATGCCGAAGATCCATACCTTTTTTATAAAAGCTATCTACTTCAAGGTGTTGAACCTTTCACTATAGTGCTTTACAGCTTTGGTAAGCTACATGAGTGCCGATGGGATGGTGAGCGAAAACACATCAGCTTGTTGGATGGCAAGGAAGCACATATCTGGTCGTCGGTTACTTTGTATGATGAAATAGCGGCTGCCAAACGTATTAATTGGTTTAATAACTGGCATAAATCGGCCAATCGGGATACGGTGGAAGAGATCATGCACTTTCACCATTATGCAGGCGAAGGTGATGATAACGATGCATTGGTAATAAACCGGGGGGGTAAAATGAAAACGGTAAGCGTTACCAACATCAACGTCAGTCCGCAAAACATCACCATGACTTATCATGATTTGAGGGATGGCAATGAATATGTGCATGATCTTGCTATAGAAGCTAATAACAATAAGCCTGTTGCATTGCCGCGCTTTTTTGGTTTAAGAAGATTTTTAATCAGGCTTTTCAACTGGGAATACTGGTCGCTCAATATGTTTTACGCACCTATCATGTTTTATTGGTTTTGGTTGAGTTTTAAGGCGCGTTCGTTTTTCTTTTTCAGCACGGCCAACCCGCTGATTGAAAATGGTGGTTTTACGTTGGAAAGCAAAGCCAATATCTATAACCTCATCCCTCAACAATATTATCCAAAAACCATCCTCTTTAAAACAGGAACAGATTTCGGGCAGATCAAATCGGTCATAGAAGATAAAAATTTCGGCTTCCCCTTAATTGCCAAACCGGATATTGGTGGCAGGGGCGTACAGGTTAAACTTGTACATAACGAAGCCGAATTACTGGAATACACCCAACAGATCAGGGTTGATTTCCTGGTGCAGGAATATATTAACTACAAAAGCGAAGTGGGAATATTTTACTGCCGCTTGCCCGGCGAAGCCAGAGGCCATGTAACCGGTATAGTTGGCAAAGAGTTTTTGACCCTTACCGGCAATGGCAAACATACCATGATGGAGCTTATTGTTAAAGAACCCCGCTACCTGCTGCAATTGCCGGTATTGATAAACGCCTATGGTGATAAACTGAAACAGGTTTTGCCTATTGGCCAATCAAAAACGCTGGTGCCTTATGGTAACCATGCCCGGGGTGCTAAATTCATTGACCTTAGCCACCTTATTACCGATGAATTGACGGAGGCGATAGATGACATATGCCGCCAGGTCCCGGGGTTTTATTTTGGCCGGCTGGATGTAATGTATAACACATGGGCTGAGCTAAGCCGGGGCGAAAATCTATCCATCATAGAACTGAACGGTGCCGGCAGCGAACCAACCCATATTTACGATCCCAAACATTCTATATTCTTCGCCTGGTACGAGATCATCAGGCATTGGAAGCTCCTTTATCGCGTAAGCAAACTTAATAAACAACACAAAGGCATTAATTATATGACTTATAAACAGGGCGTCACCATGCTTAAAAATAACACCGAATACTTAAAACTGGTATCATGAGCATGTTGAAGCAGTTAAAACTATTTTGGGTAGCATTCAGCATTAGCTTTGTTGGGGCGCTGCCCATTGGTATATTAAATACCAACGTGGCTAACTTTGCCCTCAACGGTGATTTTGCCGGGGCTGCCTGGTTTGGCTTTGCTGCTATTTTAGTTGAGGTAGTGATCGTTCGGATAGCCCTGGTAGCGATTGAGCATCTTGTTCGTTTAAAAAAGCTGTTCAAAATATTAAGTATAGTATTTTGCATCGTTATATTGATGCTGGCTTATAAAACCCTCGAGGCAGCGTTCCGCATGCGTAATTTCCAGGATGTGCTGCCTTTTGCAGGGATCCACCCTTTTTATTCGGGCTTATTGCTAAGCCTGCTTAACCCGCTTCATTTACCCTTTTGGATGGGCTGGACAGCCGTTTTAAAAAGCCGCAAAGTGTTAAACAACGACGCCGCCGCTTACAACATTTTTATCGTAGCCATCAGTACCGGCACGTTGTTGTCATTTACTATTTATGCCCTTACAGGTAATTACCTGATGGACATACTTAAAACGCAGCATAACCTCATCAACTGGGTATTGGGATTAACCCTATTAATGACGGGCCTGGTGCAGGCCTATAAACTCATTGCAGCACAAATGCAGTTAAATAAAAATCAAATGAAAAAATCAGCTCAAATATTATTGGTGTTTTTGGTTACCTTGGTAATTAGCCTCGCATCATGTACCCCCAGGTACAAACCAAGACTTAGCTCCCAACAGGGTATCAATTTTAAAACTATTTCGCTTGCAGATGCGCAGGCATTGGCCAAAGCCGAAAACAAACCACTGTTTGTATTTGCTCATGCATCATGGTGCCCAACCTGTAAACAAATGGAGCAGGAAGTATTGATTAAACAGGAATTAGGTGAGGCTTATAACCCAAATGTAGTTAATGTGGCTATTGATATAGATAGCAGGGACGGTAAAAAGTTAAAGGAGCAATATCCCATTAGGGCCACCCCAACCCTGTTCTTTTTTTATGCCGATGGTTCGCCTGCTAAAAAGCTGGAAGGATTTACTACTGCCGATGTTTTGTTGGCGGAAGAGGAAGAATTGAAAAAGTAAAGCATACAAGCCGATTGACTCATCTCAAATTCAAGTGCGTAGTATTTATTAACATACAAAACCTTAATTTGCAATATAAACTTCAATTGCGATATGGAAAACAATATCGGAACAAAAGAAAACCCGATGGCATTGAAAACGCCACCATTAACTTCAGACTATACCATGCATCTGGATACCAAAGATGGTAAGCCCATATTGGTATGTACCGTTGGCAAAACGGTACTTCACTATGATTATCGCTGCCTGGCAGATCTGCATGCTATGTTAACCGCCCACGGTGATTGGATGGAACTTGGTAGTGCCGACGAGCAAAAACCCGCCAAGGAAGGCACAGTTGAGGCCTGGGGCCGTTCGGAAACAAATCCGGTTGGCGGTTGGTATGGATTAAAGAAAGGTCTGCGCGGCAGGTTTGCCATGTATGTTCCGCCCCTGATGGAGGCTTTAGGCATGGTTGAATTAACTCACGAGGCTAAAGGCAATAAAGTAAAGGCCAAATAAAAAGCGGGAGTACATGCTCCCGCTTTTTATTTTATATAGCTTGAATCCATCAGATTATATTTTATAATACTATTCGCTTTTGGTCGGGTCATTCACTATCCCTGCAAATAGTATCAGCCCTGTTTTCATTTCTCTTATGGCAAAAATGAAAGGTTTATTAAAAACATGGGTAGGAGCCGCCGCCGTAGTACCCACACCAACAGATGTTACTGCCGCAGCTTCGGTGCCATCTTCATTTACGTCAATATAAGCTTTATGTTTTACTTCACTAATACTAAGGCCGCCTGCTGCGTTAATCCGGGTAAAATCGGCCATATCACTAAACGCTATACTCATACCTAATGATTTTAAAATATCATTCAGCGTAACATCATAACTAAATTTAAACTTTGGCATGGTAATGTCCGATTTATCGGCGGTGAGCTTACCCAACAGTAAATTCCATTTAGTTGAATCAAGGCCAAGGACAAAGGTTTTTATGTCCTCATCAGGCATCATCAATATCATGCTGTATTTACTGTTGCTGTAAGGCAGTTCAACTACATTTGTTCCATTATAATACATGCTTTTAAGCTCAGCATGGTTATTGGTCATAAAATCAGCTTGTACAGTGCCACCATTTGACAGGTGAAATGGCGCCTTGAAGGTTTGCTTCGCATCAAAGCGGGTTTTCCATGTACTTTTAAAGTAAATGGCATTGATGAGGTACATCCGGGCCCCATCCGAAATTTTATCGATGATCTTTGGGATCTTGCTGTTAGTTTGCTGGCTTACCCAACCGTTAATGGTATTTAACGATGCCGATTCATTGCTAAAATTGAGGGCTTTCACATCGGCATTATAAAAATCGGCATTGGTTTTCAGGAATGCCGGCAGCACTGTAAAATTATCGGCGTACCAAATGGAATTGGCTATTTTAAATGTAGTATTCGGATCGAGATCGGGGAGATTTGTGATGAGATTATGATAGTAACTGTTAACCTGGTCTTCTGTAAAACTGCTAAACTCCATTGTTTTGCGGATATCTGTAAGGGTTTGCCCGCTGGCGCCGTTACTGGTCATGCCAATTGCAAAACTTACACTTAATGGTGAAATGATGAGGTTTTTATCAGCAGCAAGGCTATTTACATTAGCGTTGAACAGCTTTAAGGTAAAAGCATTACCCGGCCCAACCTGTTGTTGTTCGGTTGCGGAAAGCACCAGGTCCTTACCCGGGTCCTTGTTAACCGGGCTTACACCTCCCTTTTTACAGGCGGTTATTGCTAAAATTCCAAGGCAAAGTAAGGTCAATTTGCGCATCATAGCTGATAGGTTTATTATTATATTACGGTTTGTAAATCACTTACGCTACAGCACGTTAAAAATTTACAGGCCGATAAAAAGTATAACAATTTTTTAACGCCTGTGCTTTTAAAACACCGTAGTTTAGCCCTTTAAAATACTTACTTATACCGATGCGAAACTTACTTAAAACCGCAGCTTTTGCCTTATTGTTATCGGCCGGGCTGAACACCGCCGCTCAAACCCGCAAAGCAGTTTTTATCATTGCCGATGGCATCCCAGCAGATGTTATTGAAAAATTGAATACCCCTAACCTGAAACTGATAGCCAAACAGGGCACTTATCTTCGTGCACATGTTGGCGGCGAAAAAGGTGGTTATTCACAAACGCCAACCATATCGGCCAATGGCTACAACAGTTTGCTTACAGCTACCTGGGTTAACAAACACAACGTTTGGGGCAACGACATTAAGGCACCAAACTATAATTACTGGAATATATTCAGGATGTTTAAAAACGCCTATCCCAACAAAAAGACAGCCGTATTTAGCAGCTGGACAGATAACCGCACCAAGCTGATCGGCGATAAACTGCCCGAAGCGGGCAATATTAATCCCGATTATGCTTATGACGGGTATGAACTGGATACCGTTAAATTTCCGCATGATAAGGCCGGGAATTATATGCACCTGATAGATGAGCAGGTAGCAGCCTCAGCAGCAGATTGTATTAAAGATAAAGCTCCCGACCTTTCATGGGTATACCTGGAATATACCGACGATATGGGACATAAATATGGCGATAGCCCGCAATATTATGATGCCATTGAAAAAATGGATGCCCAGGTAGGCAAGATCTGGGCGGCAATACGATACCGGAAGCAACATTTTAAGGAAGACTGGCTGATTTTTATCACAACAGATCATGGCCGCGACGAAGCAACCGGTAAAAACCACGGTGGTCAAAGCACCCGCCAGCGCTCAACCTGGATGGTTACCAGCTACCGTCCGCTTAATAACTATGCTAAATTCTATACGCCGGGCATTGTTGATATAACGCCTTCTATCAATAGTTTTTTAAATGTAAAAGTACCCGAAGTACAACAACGTGAGATGGACGGAATTTCTCTTATCGGTCCGCTATCAGTAGCAGAGCCTGCAGCTAATTATATACAGGGCTCTTTGGATATCACCTGGAAAGCGCTTGATCCTAAAGGCAGCGTTAAGATTTGGGTAGCAGCCGATAATACTTTTAAAGAAGGTAAGGCCGACGATTATAAACTGTTAGCTACCGTGCCTGTTACCAATGAGCATGTATTGGCTGATGTTAAAAATATGCCTTCTAAATTTTATAAAATCGCCATCGAAGGATTGAATAACACTGTAAACAGGTGGGTTGTATTGGATGAAAAGAAATAACCAGGATCACCATTTAGAAATTTTCGTAACGCCTCCTTACACAAAATGTAAGAGGGCGTTATTGCTTTGCATCTCCCGAAAAAAACATCTCAGTAAAATTCTCCCAACACAATCAGCTCAAAATACAAACTGCTTTGTATTGTAAACCCACCTGTGGCTCCGTAAACTTGTGATATAAAAACAATCCAAACCACAATGAAAAAGCCACAATTATGTACCTCTGATGTAACGCCTGCAAACAGCAGTACGTTAAATTTTATTATGACTGTCATCCTAAACCTGTTGTTCAACAGGTTATTTTATCTGAAAAACAAAAAACTGTCCGTTGTTTTTTTGCAGGTAAATTACCTACATTAGATCGTTGCCGGATAGTATTGATCTGTTTACTACAATCATTAATACCATTACCTAACCTGTTTACTAATATGATTTGCAAAACCAATATGCGGATACTTATTGGCTGTGTTGTTACTGCACTATGTTTAAGTGCACAAGCCGCTTTCAGTCAAAACCAGTTCGAAAAAGAGCTTACGCAAAAAATAGATGATTTCCTGGCGCCTGTACCTCAAACTACCCGGCAAACAACACAAGCGCAAAGTGAGCTTTACCCCAGCGATGCCCCCGGCGGCATTTTAATACCATCAGGTTTTGGTGGATACGGCACTTATCTTTTCGGCGGTCTTGGCGCCGCTTATCCCGAAGTATATAGTGATAACAAAGCCGATCTGATTACATCGGCAGGCGTATGCGTTGGTAACCCTGCAAAAGCGGTAAACTTTGCTGCCAGTTTAAATATGACCGATGTACACAAGTTCACTGACTTTTCAGGAAATTTTATTGTGAGCCGCAAATTATTTACGGGTACAAGTATCTCGGCCGGCGCATTGCAGGTATTTGCAAATAAAAGACAGTCAGATGCATCAGGCTCAACCTTTTATATGGCTGTAAGCCATGCTGTGCAAACTATTAAATCATTAACACCAGGCTGTTCAAGGCTTAGTTACACAATCGGTATTGGCAACGGCAGGTTTTATGAAAAAAGCCCGAAAGATATTGCTGCGGGCAGAGGGAAACATGGCACCGCTGTGTTTGGCAGCATATCCTATGAGCTTATCCAGCATGTAAATGTAAATGCCGAATGGACCGGCATGAACCTTGGTATTTCGGCAGGGATCAGGCCATTCCCTGCGCCTTTAAGTTTAGCGGTAGGGGTTGCAAACCTTACACGGTATACAAATAACAAGGCCAATATGGTATTCTCTATCGGTTACCCGCTCTCCCTAAACCGACGATAACTCGTTCTCAGCAAAAGCATTAATTATTTCATTAAAACACATAAATCTATGAAGAAGATAATCATAGCAGCATTAGTCGCGTCCGCAACTTTGGTCATAAGCAACCAACGGGCCTCTGCACAAGGCAGAAACAATCAATCGGATTGGAATGTACCGCCGCCAATTCCGCCAGTACCGCCGATACCACCAGTGCCACCTATTCCTCCGGTACCACCGATACCACCAGTGCCGCCAATTCCACCGGTACCACCAATACCGCCGGTGCCGCCGATAACGCCGGTGCCGCCTATTCCACCAGTACCACCGATACCGCCGGTGCCGCCTATTCCGCCGGTACCTCCAATACCACCGGTGCCGCCTATTCCACCAGTACCACCGATAGCACCGGTGCCGCCTATTCCGCCGGTACCACCGATACCACCAGTGCCGCCTATTCCGCCGGTACCTCCAATACCGCCGGTGCCGCCGATACCGGGTTTAAAACCGTTGCATTAATCAGGATCAATCCATGGCAGTTAAATTTAACTGCCGTGGATTAAAAAACTTGTCCTCATTTAAACTAAAATTACATGAAACCACAAATATCAAAGCTTAAGACCATTTTAGCCGTACTGCTTACGGGCATATCTGCTTTAAGCAACGCGCAAACGGCCCACCGCACATTTACCTTTAAAAAAGGCGATCAGTTTCAGCGCACTGCCTTTTTAAGTTCAAACACCGTACTGCAGCGCGGCGATCAACAATTTAACATCAACAGCTTTTCATCAACTACCAAAGTGTATGATGTTATTGACGCTACAGGCCAGGGCTTTAACCTTGCAGTTACCACTAAACATATTGCCGATACGGTTGATGCCATGGGCAAAAAATTGGAGTATAGTTCAGACAGGCCAGCTAATGACAGCTCGGTAATAGCAAAGGCCTTAAACAACATTGCCGGTAAAGTGGCTTCGGTAAGCATCAATAAAAATGGAATCGTAACTGATGTTACCGATCCGGCGCTTCAATTTACAAATGATACACTGACAGCCTTTACCGGTTTGCAGCAGGAGCAAATTGCAAAAGGCACAACCCTTGGGTTGCTGGCCGATTTTGTAGTAACCCAATCGCTTAAACCCGGCTATACCTGGGTCGATTCAACAACTGTGAACGGACAAAAAACTAAAAACACTTTTTGGGTAGATAAACTTACTGACAAAACAATCACAGTTGTTTTTGAAAGCGCAATTACCGGCGGTTATACCAATAGCAATACCAACGGCGTATACGTAATTGATAACCAGACAGGCGTAATCCTGGAGCGGATGATGAAAAGCATCATCAGTGGCTATCAGCTGCATAACCGCGTAGTTTACGCCGCATCAAAACGCACAGCTTTTACCGAAAGCTGTTACAAGATACATTAGTCCCGAACGTAGGGGTACAATAAGGGCTATTGTTAAAAGAAGAGGCTATGCTGTTAAGTCATGCATATGCCTCTCTTTTTTATAATTCTATTTTCTGCGTGTACCTAATGAAGTTTCATCCTTTTAGCGGGTGCAGGGTGCAGGTAATTATTATCGCTCAGCCAGTCGGCCATACGCTGGGGCCAGGTGCTAATGCTTTGCAGCTTTGAACGGTAACCCATATTAAAGCCGTGATCGCCCTGGGTGTAAATATGCACCTCAACCGGTATTTTTGCTTCGCGGTAACACTGCAATAGTTTTACTACCGATGGCGAACAGCAGACATCATCATTCGCGGCTAACAAAAACACCGGCGGGGCATCATGGGATAATTTATCGGGAATATAAAGCGGGCCCGGATAAATCTGGATCAAAAACGAGGGGCGGGCATTTAACCTGTCGACCGGATCGGGAGCTCCCGGGTTCCCTTTACCCTCGCCATAAGCAACCATATCAACCACCTCGCCGCCTGCCGAAAAACCCATCATCCCTATGCGGTTTGTATCCAATCCATATTCGGCTGCTTTACTGCGTACCAGCCGCATGGCCCTATAGCCATCCTGCCTGGCATGTACATCAATTTTGTATGGCGACAGCGTATCCCTGCCCAAACGATATTTCAGCACAAAAACCGTAACGCCCAAAGTGTTAAGGTATTTGGCAGGATCAACACCCTCGGCGGTGTATACCAGCAAGCGATGGCCGCCGCCGGGGCATATCACCACCGCGGCGCCACTGGCTTTACCCTTCGGCGGCAGGAAAACAGTAAGTGATGGGTTGTGAATATTTTTAACCCAATAATCCTTAGCTTGTTCGGGCTCGTTGCGGCGGTTTTCAAAGCCCGGCGTTCCGTTTGGCCAAAGCGGTATAACAGCATCCTGGGCTAAACCCGCAAAAGGCAGTACAAGGAACACCAGGAATAGGTAAGTGCTCAGTTTTGTTTGCATAAAGTAAATATAACTCATAGATGAGGGTTCATCATTAATACACTAAACCTTTAAACGAGTTAATGGTTAAATTTGAGTAGCGTTTAGTTCATGGATCATAGTTCATAGTAATGATTAATAGTAATTAACAGACTTCGGTAGCAACAACCTGAAAACTATGAACTATCATCCATGAACCATGAACTTTAGCAAAAATACTTATGGCAAATTTCCAGGAAATAATAGCATCAGAAACACCGGTGCTGGTCGATTTTTCGGCCGAGTGGTGCGGGCCTTGCAAAATGATGCCGCCTATACTGCACGATGTTAAAACAGCGTTAGGTGATAGGGTAAAGATCATCAAAATAGATATCGACAAAAACCCTGCAGCAGCCAGTGCTTACCGCATACAAAGCGTACCTACGCTTATGATTTTTCAAAAAGGGCAAAGCAAATGGCGCCAAAGCGGTGTGGTGCAGGCCAGGCAGCTGCAACAGGTGATGGAGCAGTTTTTGTAAACTTCCCCCGGCCCTCTCCTTTGGAGAGGGAGTAAAAAATTTAGATGAGGCTGTTTAGCATTAATTATCAATTCAAAAGACCTCTCCCCTGGAGAGGATTTAGGTGAAGCATATTAAATCCCAATCAACATGGCAACTATCGAAAGCATCCAGAACGCGTATATTGATTATGTGTTGACCGAAGGCGAGCAGCCTAAATCGGTTTATATCTTCGCTAAACAAAATGAAATGAGCGAGGCCGAATTTTACCAGTTCTATGGCTCATTTGAGGCGGTTGAACAGGGCATCTGGGCTGGTTTTGCAACCAAAACACTGGCCGAGATCCGCGCCCAGGAAGTTTGGGAAGGCTACACAGCGCGCGAAAAAGCTTTATCATTTTTTTACGGCTTTTTTGAGCTGCTGAAAAGCAGCCGCAGCTTTGCGGTTTACAGCATCAAAAAGCAACCTAAAGGTTTTACAACACCCAGGGTATTCAGCCCGCTGAAGGACATTTTTGAGGGCTTTGCAGATGAGATTTTGAAGGAAGGAATTGAAAGCACAGAACTAAGCGACCGTAAATACTTCTCCAAAAAATATAAAGATGCTTTATGGATCCAGTTCGTATTTGTGCTTAACTTCTGGATCAACGATAATTCGGCAGGCTTTGAAAAAACTGATGAGGCTATTGAAAAAGGCATTAATGTAACCTTTGATCTTTTCCAGCGTTCGCCTATCGACAACCTTTTTGAGTACGGGAAGTTTTTGGTACAGAACGGCGGGATAAAAGATAAGATGGGATTTTAAGATTATGACAGATAAAGATAAAATCTCCCCTTCCGGGGGAGATTTAGAGGGGGCTCCTGAACAAAATAGCATACCTACTACTAAAGTACAGCGGTCGGCCAAATTTGTAAAAACAGGCATTAAAATTGGCGGCAACTATATTAAGCATTACTCCAAAAAGCTATTCAACCCTGATCTGGATAAATCGGAGTTGAACGAGGATAATGCTGCTGATATTTATCAATCATTAAGTGAACTTAAAGGCAGCGCTCTCAAGGTAGCGCAAATGCTCAGCATGGATAAAAACCTGCTGCCGCAGGCTTATGTTGATAAATTCACCCAATCGCAATACAATGCGCCGCCGCTTTCAGGGCCGCTTATTGTGCAAACATTCAGAAAGTATTTCGGTAAAAACCCGGATCAGATTTTTGACAAGTTCAATATCCGTTCAACCAATGCGGCATCAATAGGTCAGGTTCACCAGGCGGAATTAAACGGCAAAAAGCTTGCTGTTAAGATCCAGTACCCTGGTGTAGGCGATTCAATCTCGTCTGACCTGAAACTGGTAAAGCCTTTTGCCTTCAGGATGCTGGGCATGAGCGAAAAAGAGCTGGATGTATACATGAAAGAGGTTGAAGAGCGTCTGCTGGAAGAAACCGACTATGAGCTGGAAGTTCGCCGCTCTGTTGAGTTTTCCAATGCCTGTGCCAATCTTAATAATGTTATTTTCCCTAAATATTACCCGGAGCTAAGCAGCAAGCGTATCATTACGATGGACTGGCTGGAAGGCAAACACCTGAAAGAGTTTTTAGCCACCAATCCATCGCAGGAATTGCGCAATCAAATAGGCCAGGCCTTATGGGATTTCTACAACTTTCAGCAACATGAGCTCCGCGCTGTACATGCCGACCCGCATCCCGGCAATTTCATGATTACGCCAGAAGGCAAACTGGGCGTTATTGATTTTGGCTGTATTAAGGAAATGCCCGAAGATTTTTATTATCCATTCTTCTCCCTTACTTCAACTAATTTACTGGATAATAAGGAAGAAACCATTAAGGCATTCCGTCAGCTGGATATGATCCACAAGGGTGATACCCCGTCGCAGATCGAATTTTATTATACCCAGTATAAAGAGATGATCAGCCTGTTCGCCCTGCCGTATATTACCGATATCTTTGATTTTAGCCAGACAGCGTTTTTTGATCAGTTGTATGGCTTTGGTGAGCGTATTTCTAAAATGCCGGAGTTTAAACAGGCCCGCGGCGTAAAGCACTTTATTTATGTAAACCGTACAAACTTTGGTTTATATAATATCTTGCACGAGCTGAAGGCCGAGGTTAAAACGGATACTTTTAAGCCGCATGTGATGCTGGAATATTAAACAGTTGGCAGTCCAAGGATCTTATCGATTATAATAGATTTTCTTATATTTAAGCAAAATAAAAGGAATGCCAAAGGTAAATGTTAAATAAAATACTTAAATACAAACAGTTTTTAGATAATTATTCGGATTGCCCGTCCAGCGCATTTAAAGAAATTTCGGGAAATTATAGCCGATGGGTTAGTTTAGATGGAAACGAAAATGATTTTAAACCAGTAAATTTAATCACGGAACCACCCCAAAGGTTATTAGACGACTCTGACAAGCTTTGCATGGGATATGGTCTTTCTTTTTTCGATACACCTGAAAACGCTTTAAATAGATATAGATTATTGTATAACAAACAAAAAAGAGATTCTTTAAAAGAAATTTTTAAAAATGATAAAGGCACTCAAATTGCTATTATCAAAATTGAGAATGATGGGTTAGGAGATGAACCTAATTCAACGAATGGTCATTTTACTTTTCACGAGTATACAGGAATTGACCTCGCAAATAAAATTGAAAGCAGAATAAATATTTTTGCAGAAGATGGCACAATTAACACAATATTATAGTCATAGCAACTTAAATAATTCCTTGATAAGAATTGGGGATCTTGTAAATTTAGATGGTCCAGTACTATCATTATTTGAAGATGTAAGAAACGGCTATTTATATTTATTCGACTGGGTCGACAGAATAGAACAATATAATAGATGGATCATTTTCCAAATAAGATCAAAGGACATTTTAGAGTTTATACAGAAACGCATAACCTATCTCCAATTGTTTCAAAATGCAGTTAGAGGTACATATTACTTTACCGATATAGCTAATAACAATATAAACAACTATAAGATCAACCATTTGGAAACTGTACCGGATAAATACTATCCTAATAAAAATGATTATTTTGATAAAGCGGATTGCCCAAGTTTTGATAAGATAGTGCTATTCCTTCTGAACAAGAAGCAAGAAAATATTTATTTATCTAACGCATCCGTTTTTTTAATAAATAGCCATCGAACCCGAACTCGAGTGGATAACAGAAAAAAAAGTAGAACTTTAATTGAAAAAACGTTGAATAGCGATTCTTTCAGACTTATATTTTTATCGGTTAATGATTCTCATAAAAGCAAATATGATGTGGCCGCAGTAACAAGTATAAAGAAATCTAAATTTAATCTTAAAAAACATGCTTGAATTACTTAAATCATATTTCGAGCAACAGAACTGGAAGTACTCGTATGTAGATGACGAAACTAAATTAAATATTACTATTAATGGTGAAAATGGAAGTTTTGAGTGCCATGCCGGTTATTTTAACGATGAGACACACGGTGGATTTATCTTCCTGTCGATAGTTGGAAGTGATTGCCCGGACAACAAAAAGATTCAAATGGCTGAATTATTGACACGATTAAATTTTGATCAATATTTAGGTAATTTCGAGTTGGATTTTGAAACAGGGGAGATTAGATATAAAACCAGTTTGGTATATAATAAGATTCAACCTGATTTGGAAATGGTTGACAACCTAATAAAGTTTAATATAATAGTTATGGACAATTCCCTTCCAGGGATAATTGGATTAATTTACAATGATCTAGCTCCTTTAGAAGCTTATGAATTAGCTAATAAAGGTGTTTAAAGATTTTATAATATAACAATACTGACCTCCATGCCAATACTACAAAACACATTCGTCCACCACGTACATTTTTGGTTAAAAAACAAAGCCGATAAAGATAAACTGATTGAAGGGCTTAACATCCTCCTCCCTATTCCGTACATCCGCGATATACATATCGGCGTGCCAGCCGATACCAACCGCGATGTGATCGACCGTTCATATGATTTATCACTATTGATCTTATTTGATTCGCCCAAAGCCCAGGAGGCTTACCAGGTTGACCCTACCCACATCATCTTTGCCGAAGAATATGCCAAACCGCTATGCAGTAAAGTGGTGGTAGTTGACAGCGTAAATATATAGCGTTAACATTTTACAAACATATTATAAGGCAGGCCCGGTTGTTTAAAACCGCCTGCCTTTTTTGTTGTTTCACTAAGCATGAAGGTTTTACTTGCTGGTGCAAACGGCTATATTGGTACGAGGCTTATCCCGGTTTTGCTGGAGAAAGGCCATGACGTAGTTTGCCTGGTACGTGATAAACGGCGTTTCCATGAGCACAGCGATTTTAGCGGACAGGTCACCCTCATTACGGGCGATCTGCTTAAAGAATCAAATATAGAAGCATTTCCCGAAGATCTTGATGCAGCCTATTACCTGGTGCATTCCATGGCGCAAACGCAGGATTTTGCCGCGCTCGAAGCCCTTTCCGCGCATAACTTTGTACGGGCTCTTGATAAAACCAGCTGCAAACAAACCATATTTTTAAGCGGGATAACCAACGACGGCAACCTCTCGCGCCATCTGGAATCGCGACGGCATGTGGAGGATGTGCTGAAAGAAGGCAAAGCAGCATTAACTGTTTTGCGGGCAGCAATTATCATTGGTTCGGGCAGCGCCTCGTTCGAGATCATTCGCGATCTTACCGAAAAACTTCCGGTTATGACAGTACCGCGCTGGGTGAACACCAAATGCCAGCCAATTGGCATCCGCGATGTGCTGGGCTACCTGGAAGGGGTAATGCTGATCGAAAAATCGTTCAATAAAACTTTTGATATAGGCGGGCCCGATATTCTTTCTTTTAAACAAATGATGCTTACCTATGCCAAGGTACGTAAGCTGAAAAGGTATATGATTACCATACCTTTCCTGTCACCCAAAATATCATCATACTGGCTGTACTTTGTTACCTCAACAAGCTATACCCTTGCCCAAAGCCTGGTGAACAGCATGAAGAACGAAACTATAATGCACGATCATAGCATTGATAATGTAGTACCGCGAAAGTGCCTGACTTATAAAGAATGCCTTGAGCTTGCCTTTGTCAAGATCGAGCAAAACTCCATTGTGTCAAGCTGGAAAGATGCTTTTAACCAGGGCTATCTTAATCCGGGCTTTATGGACCAGATCAAAGTACCTCAGAACGGCACCCAGGAATATAAGGTAAAAATGCCCTTTGAACGCCCGGCTGCTGAAGTGTTCACCAACGTACTCTCCATAGGCGGTAACCGTGGCTGGTATTACTGGGACTGGATCTGGAACATCCGCGGGTTCCTGGATAAGATCTTCGGTGGTGTTGGCTCACGCAGGGGACGCACCAGCAATATTCATATAAGTCCGGGTGATGTGATTGATTTTTGGCGGGTTTTATTAGCCGACCGGGAGAATAAACGCCTGCTGTTATACGCCGAAATGAAACTACCCGGCGAAGCCTGGCTTGAATTTAAAATAATTGAACGACACGGTAAACAAAGTTTAAGCCAGGTAGCTACCTTTAGGCCCAGCGGTTTGTGGGGACGCATTTACTGGTATGCCATGTGGCCCTTTCACCTGTTTATATTTAACGGCATGGCAAAGGAAATTGTTAATTATACAGAAAAAGGTCATTGAATCATTGTGCTGCCCATCATTTACCTCATGTCATTAATCATTAAGTCATTTTTGAGCATGACAGCAGCATAATGACACGAAGTAAATGACGCAAAGCAAATGACGCGTAGCATAATGACACAAAGTAAAATGACACGAAGTATATTATTAACCGGCGGATCGGGATTATTAGGCGGGCACCTTACCAAAGCTTTACTGGCTAAGGGTTATACCATAAGTCATTTAAGCCGCAGGGCGGGTAATAATGATAAGGTAAAAACCTTTATATGGGATATTAACAACGGTATTATTGATGAGCATTGCATAGAGGGGGTTGATACCATCGTGCACCTGGCCGGCTCAGGCATTGCCGAAAAACGGTGGACAGATGCCCGCAAAAATGACCTGATAGATAGCCGCGTAAAATCAATTGGAATGGTGTATGATTTGCTGAAACGTAAACAGCACCAGGTTACATCGGTAATTTCCGCATCGGGAGTTGGGTATTATAGCGACCGGGGCGATGAGCTGATGTATGAAACCAATGCACCTACCGACGACTTTATATCTCAATGCTGTGTATTATGGGAAGCTGCTGTTGATGAGGGCGAAAAGCTGGGTATGCGGGTTTTGAAATTCCGTACCGGGGTTGTGCTGGATAAAGATGGCGGGGCCTTGCCGACACTCACGCAACCCATTAAATTATTTGTTGGTTCACCCATTGGCAGCGGTAAACAATGGGTGCCCTGGATCCACTGGCAGGACGTGGTGGATATGTACCTTTTAGCGATCGGGAATAAAGACCTTGACGGTGTTTATAATATGGTTGCGCCAAACCCTGTTACCAATAAGCAATTAACCCAGGCTGTGGCCAAACAATTACATAAACCATTGTGGGCGCCAAATGTACCGGGCTTTGTGCTCAAACTTTTATTGGGTGAAATGAGCAGCATTGTATTGGGCAGCACCAAAGTATCGGCACAAAAAATTGAGAACGCCGGGTTCAAATTTAAATTTACTAACCTGGAGGCCGCTTTAAGTGCGATATATGGATCATAAAACACCGGTAACGTTATTCTGGTTCCGCCGCGATTTGCGGCTTGATGATAATGCAGGGCTTTATCATGCCCTCAAAAGCGGCAATCCGGTTTTACCTGTTTTTATTTTCGATAAAGAAATATTGGATCAACTTGAAGACAAAGACGATGCCCGGGTTACGTTCATTCATCAAACCATAGAAAGCTTAAGTACCCAACTTCATAAGCACAGTAGCAGCCTCCTGGTATTACACCACAAAGCCGTAGATGCCTGGGATAAGCTCATCAAAGAATATAATATTGCCGAAGTTTATACCAACCATGACTATGAACCCTATGCTATTAAACGCGATAATGAGGTACGCGTAAAACTTGAGAAGCATGACATCTCCTTCAAAACCTATAAAGACCAGGTCATATTTGAAAAGGATGAAGTGGTGAAAGATGACGGCAAACCCTATACTGTTTACACGCCGTACCAGCGTAAATGGCACGGTGCGCTAAAACCGTTTTATTTAAAACCCTACCCCACAAAAAGGTATTTAAAAAACCTGTATAAAACCCGCGCGTTACCTATACCCTCGTTAAAATCTTTTGGCTTTGAAAAAAGCAATACCCTTCTGCCGGATAAAGATTACGAAAGCATAATTAACGGCTACAAGGAACAGCGCGATTTTCCGGCCGTTAAAGGCACCTCACATATTGGTATGCACTTGCGCTTTGGTACGGTAAGCATCCGTGAGCTGGCGGGTACAGCTTACAGTTATCATGATAAAACCTGGCTTAATGAGCTCATCTGGCGGGAGTTTTATATGATGATATTACATCATTTTCCGCATACTATAAATCATGCTTTCAGGCCGGAGTATGATCGCATCCATTGGGTAAATGATGAAAAACAATTTGAGGCCTGGTGCAAAGGCCAAACCGGTTTCCCAATTGTTGATGCGGGGATGCGTGAGTTAAATGCAACAGGTTTTATGCACAACCGTGTGCGCATGATAGTGGCAAGCTTTTTAAGTAAAGACCTGCTGATTGACTGGCGATGGGGTGAACGTTATTTTGCCCGTAAACTGCTGGATTACGAAATGGCCAGTAATGTAGGAGGCTGGCAATGGGCGGCCGGGTCAGGTACAGATGCTGCACCATACTTCAGGATCTTTAATCCGGAAGCCCAAACCAAAAAGTTCGACCCCGGGCTTCAATACATAAAAAAATGGGTTCCGGAATATGCCGATTTCAGCAAATATCCAAAACCCATTGTTGATCACGGCAAAGCGCGCGACAGGTGTTTAGCAGCGTTTAAAAATGCGCTGGCTAAGTAATATTTTTAATATATTTTAAAAGCTTCACCGTTCAATATATAACCTGTAGGTGCACCGTCATTAGGTGAGTAATAATAATCTTGATAAGTTGAACTATAAGACTCTTTTACTGAACGTTGAGGAGCCGCAAATGGAGTACCATATATATATCCAAGAACGCCTTCTAATGAAAATCCTGAAGGAAATGTATTAACATGAATGGTGTAATAATGCGCTCCTGTATTTGGATTAACAAATCTATAAACAGTCTGATCGGTAGGGCTATTCCGGAATTCCGCATACAACTGTCCGATAGAACCTTGATAAACAAACCCTCCACTACCATTAGGGCCAAGCTCGTTTAGGTTGTTAGTATAAAAGTGCTTGTGATGTGTTGCATTATAATACTGGTAAATAGTTACCTTTGTCTGAGCCTTTACAGTGTTAGATAATCCTGATATCAAGGCAAATAATAGAAATAAATAAATCTTTTTCATATTTTTCATGCTTTTTTCAAGCAAAGATAAAAAAATATTATTTATTATTAAATAATAATATCCAGAACATTGATAAATTCAGCAAATATCCAAAACCTATCGTTGATCACAGCAAAGCTCGTGACCGGTGTTTAGCGGGCGTTTAAAAAGCGCTGGCTAAGTAATATTAATTAGTAACTGTAGCTATTGTAAAATCAAAATAAAGCACAACATTGGAGCCTATCGGTGAGCTACCCGCAGTCCCATAACCAAACCTTGAGGGTATAATCATTGATACAGCCGCTCCTGCAGTTTGCCCGGTCAATGCTTCTTTAACCCCAACTCTAAGTCCGGCATCAACTGTGAACGAAGAGATAGTATTGCCATCTGTAGTGGTGCTGCCAAATACAACATCATTTAAATATTTGCCCGAATATGTACAGGTAAAATTGGAGCCGTCAGTAATCGCGTCACCAACACCTGTACCGGGGGTAACTACTTTTACATATACGCCGTCGGCGGTAGGCACAAACCCGGTAAGTCCTTTAGTTTTGATATAATTTTTAATGATAGCATCATCATAAACCTCCTGGTTTGAAACCACGTTGATATAGTAATCCAAACTCTGGTTACCGCCGATGTGGGTATTGGCATTACTTGAGCTGCCTGATCCGTAACCGTTAACGCCATAAGCCAAATGTGAAGGTATGATCACCCTTGCTGCTGTACCCTTATATTTTATCAGGTTGTGGATAGCTATCTGTAAGCCTTTGGGCAGCGAACTGCTAACATGGCCCAAATAACCGTAATAATGGTTTGCATTAAGCGAGTCAACGGAGATAAACTTGCCATCGAGTGTTCGTATTGTAAATACAAATGAGATCTGATCAGAGTAATCCATCGGTGTACCGCGGCCTTGCGAAAGGATCTTGTAGTAAATACCGGTTGTATCACCGTCGGTTGTATCACGCAGCATACCTGTGATGCTGTTTGCTGCTATGTAATTCTTGATCTGGGTTTCGTCATATTGCTTGATGTCCGGATCGTTCCTGTCTTTCCGGCATGATATAAGGCCTATAGAGATAAGTACTAAGAGCGTAAAAATAGTTTGTTTCATTTATTATAATTTGTCTTTTTAACCGCCTAAAGCATTTTGCTTTACTGGCTTATATTGTCCGTTTGATCAGGCTTTGTTAATTGGTTACGCCATACAGCTGAATTTGAAAATCAAGTACCGAATTTGCCGGCAAATGTATCGAATCCTGCGCATATGGTCCATAGGCATAACGCGATGGGATCAGCAACCGAACCTTACCTCCCGGTTTGATTTGCGGGATACCTAACTGCCAGCCTTTTATTACCCCCCCCAATATATAGGTAGGGTGAAACTGATCCGTTTGGGCAAACACAAAACCTGATGTTAGGATTTTACCGGTAAACCCAACTGTAACCTGTGTCGAACTGGTATAAAGTACATTGCCGGTACCTTCTTCTCCGTCGTTTACTATATAATAAACACCCGTTGTGTCTATCTTTTTAGCTTTCAATGTGCTATTAGCAGCCAGGTAATCAGCTATGATAGTACTGTCAATTTCTTTTTGTTTGTTATATTGTACTAACGGGCTAACAGATGATTTGACACAACCGCCTGCAATAACGCCTAAAAGCAATAAAACTATCAGAATCCTGTTCATCAATTCAAAAGGCAAATTTATTCTTTTAAAATAGAAAAACGGCAGCTTAACACTTTTTAACAATTAATAAAAAGCAAGCCCCGTCCAAAACACCCAACAAGGGATATTTCGAAGCTAAAACGTTCAATTTTAAGTAAAAGTGTACAGATGTCATTTTGCTGCGCAGTCATTTATTTCACGTCATTAAGTCATTGTTGTTCATTCCATAACATCAGGCAAATCCCCCAATGACGCGAAGTAAATGACTTAATGACTGCACAGTGCAATGACACGGAGTAAATGACAGCGCAGCGCAATGACGCGAAGCAAAATGACCAATCAGGGTTTATAGTTAACCGTAAGCTTGTTCAGCTTTTTAAGGGTTTCAATGAGATGTTGTTTATCCGCTTCGCTGATGTTGGCATCCAGGTAATTATTGAACTGCCGTACTATTACGCGGGCCTGGTGGCGCTTTTCTTTACCCAGCGCGGTGAGGTAAATTTTAACAGATCGCTTATCTCCTTCGTTGCTTTCGCGATATATAAGCCCGGTGGTTTCCAGCTGACTAAGCATACGCGACAAGCTGGTTGATTTAAGCCCCAGCAAGGCAGCAGCCTGCGATACGGTGGTGCCTTCCTTTTCGTCGATATTAATAAGCAGGTAACCTATTGATTGTGTAAAGCCAAACTCAGTAACCAGCTGGTTGTAACGGTTAGCCATGGTTTGCCACACTATCTTTATAAAATAGTCAATGGTTTCCTGGTGTTTTACATTGTTATGCATGCATACCAAACGTAAGAAATGCTTATTGATTACGCAAATTTAAGTTCTAAGCCCAAAGTCTTAAATTCTAAGTTTGGAACAGTAATCAAAGCAAAAGACACCAATTAAAACTTAGGACTTTAAACTCAGAACTTAAGTCTTAAAAACCTAATTTAGTATCATCCCCTCTCGGGTCAGCTCCGCCTTCGTAATAGCCCCATTGGGTTTTGAGAATAGCATCAACACGACCAATAGATTGTGTGGGCACAATCTTATATCCTTTGCTTTGTAGCTTACCGGCTGTAGTGCTGTCAACACCGTCCTTTTCAATAGTTACTTCGTCGGGCAGCCACTGGCTATGGAAACGTTTTGAAGCAACAGCCTGCTGCATGTTCTGGTTAAATTCAATTACGTTGAGTATGGTTTGGAAAACAGAGGTAATAATAGTTGAGCCGCCGGGGGTTCCTACCACCATAAACAGTTTGCTGTCCTTTTCAACAATGGTGGGTGTCATGGACGATAACATCCGCTTGCCGGGCTGAATGCTGTTAGCTTTGCCACCGATAAGGCCGTACATGTTTGGCACACCTGGCTTGGAGCTAAAATCATCCATCTCATTATTCAGCAAAAAGCCCGCCCCGCCTACAAAGATCTTTGAGCCAAAACTGTCATTCAAGGTAGTGGTAACGGATACCGCATTGCCGTCCCTGTCCACAATGGAGTAATGCGTGGTCTGGTCGCTTTCATAACCAACAAATGAGCCTGGTTGGATACTGGTACTTGGCGTAGCAGCATCCCAGCTAAAGCTTTTCATACGCGATGTGATATAGGCCGGCTGGAGCAGGCTATCAACCGGCACTTTATAAAAATCCGGGTCGCCAAGATATTTGGAGCGATCGGCATATACCCGACGCTCGGTTTCAACAATTAATCTGATAGTAGAGTCCTGGTTATAGCCCCACCGTTTCAGCGGATAAGGCTCAACCGATTTCAGCAATTGCAATAAAGCAATCCCTCCGCTTGAGGGCGGCGGCATAGTGATGATCTTGTAGTCCTTATATTTACCAACGAGCGCATCACGCCAAACGGCATGATAGCTTTTGAGATCGGCTTTGGTGATGAGGCCGTCACCCTGTTTCATTTCGGCAATGATCAAATCGGCAACCGGGCCCTCATAAAAACCATCCCGGCCTTTATCCCGGATCTGTTCAAATGTTTTGGCAAGATCTTCCTGTACCAATAAATCACCTTCCTTCCATTCCCCATCCTTTACCAAATAATTTTTACCCGGGTTTAGTTTTTTAAATTGTTCGGCAGTACGATTGAGGTCGCTGGCCAAATGTTTGGTTATTTTAAAACCGCTGCGGGCAAGTTTAATGGCAGGCTCAACCAAATCGGCCCATTTCAGTTTGCCGTATTTACGATGAGCTTCAACCATGCCGTCTACCGATCCCGGCACCCCTGATGCTTTGTGGGTATACAAACTCATATTGGGTATCACATTTCCGGCCGAATCAAGATACATGTTAACATTAGCGGCACCCGGGCCTTTTTCCCTAAAATCGAGCGTGCTTGTTTTACCATCACAGGCGCGGTAAACCATAAAACCGCCACCGCCTATATTCCCGGCCTCGGGTAAAGTGACTGCCAAAGCAAATTGCACCGCTACCGCAGCATCAACCGCATTGCCTCCCTTTTTCAATATATCAAGCCCAACCTGCGCGGCATCAGGATATGCACAAACCACCATTCCGTTGCGGTATTGGCCACTATTGTTGAGCCCGAGCTGCTTTGGTGCGCATCCCCATAAAACAAAAAATATTACGGATAAAAACAGTACCTGGCATTTCGGATTACTTATTTTAGGGTAGTTTATAGTCATTACAGCGATTTAATTTTCACTAAAATAACTTATTTGGTTACTTAATTTAACAATCCGAAACCATTCTTTTCTACTGAAAACCAAATCAATACAAACTAAAGGATAATGTTTTTTATACGCTGATACCATAAAAAGGCAATTCTGGCGTTTATTTGCATGAAATAAAAAAGCTTAAAATCGAGCTAAACAAGCTGGTCACTTTTTTGTTACAGCTACATTATTGTCAATCATTAAATTCATCTGCATGAAAAAACTAACGTACCTTTTATTACTTTCCGTATCCTTTTTATTTATCAGCAAAAACTCACAGGCTCAAGACTATAAAACAGCAGTAGGTTTAAAATTTGGCGCATACGAAGTTGGCCCCTCTATTAAATATTTTATGGATAAAGGCACCGCGCTTGAAGGCATCTTAGGCATCCGCGACCATGGCGTGGTATTAACCGGTTTATATGAATTAAACCAGCAAGCCTTTAATGTTGATAAACTAAGCTTCTATTACGGCTTTGGCGGTCACCTTGGTTCGGTAGGCAATGGCTACTACAAACGTTTTGGCGGCGACGACGAATACTACAACGGCAAACACATCCTTATAGGTGCCGATGCTGTTATCGGTTTGGAATATGTTATTCCTACGGCGCCAATTGCTATCAGCCTTGACCTTAACCCGCGACTTGAACTGGCAAGAGGGCCATTTTTTGATATCGCACCCGGACTGGGCATAAAATATACCTTCTAAAAAATAAAAAGAGCTATCATCACCTGCCTAACGGGTGATGATAACTTTTTGCGAATAGACCTTCTGGCCAAGCAACACCCTAAGCACATATACTCCCGGCGTTTGCCTGCTCACATTCAAAATAGTACTGTAATTACCCTGATCAATATTTTGCTGCCCGCCCTGGTAAACGGCTTCGCCTAAGGCATTAACCAGGGATAGTTTCATCGTAGTGGCTTCTTTGGCTGCAAATACTACGTTTAAATCGGCACTTACCGGTACAGGGAACACGCTTAATCCAATTTCGTTTTTATTTCCAGCCCCACCTTCGCGTGCATAAACGTAATTATCCGATTGCGCCACACAACCATTGGCCAGGGTAACCTGCACCTGGTATTTTCCGCTTTGTACCGGGTTATAAGTTGCAGCGGTAGCTCCGCTTATTACAGTGCCATTTAACAGCCACTGGTTGCCATCGGTAAAGTTTGAGTTAAGGATGTTATTGGTTTGGGTAATAAGCGGCTTGCTCAACGTTACTGCTTTACGCGTGGCAGATGCACAACCAAGGCTTTGCACCTTCATATCATAAAAGTAATAATAGAAACCTTTATAAGCCGTAGTATCGCCATTGGTTGCAGTAGCGCTGTTGCCGGTAATGCTAAATATATTACCGATCTTAAACGGATAACCTGTTACCCCGCCGTTGTTACGATATATAGTGGCCTGGTCGGCAAAATCAACCGAGATCTGGTAATCGCCGGCGGCCGGTAATGAAAGGTTTAAATCATACACCTGTCCCTGATCGTTAGGATCATCGGGTTGTGCGCCTGCAAGCGGTGTTGTGCGGGTAGCAACAGCATTTATAGTAGTTGACGATACTATTTGACCGTTAGCGTTGGATACATTAAATGTTATTTTGCCCGAATTACCAATGTAAAGGCGTGCGCTCTTAATTAATACCGGCACCTTAGTATTTACGGTTATATAAGGGGTAAACTGGTTATAGCCGCCGGCTGTAAATACGCTTTTAGCAGCAGGGCCGATTGTCCCGCTAAAATCATTAACGCCTGCATAGTAAGTACTATTAACCGGCGCCTGGGTTGTTAACGCTTCACTGCCGGCCGCTATCGGCAATTCATCAGTTGCATTCTGATACCATAATACAGTACCATCACCAGTGCCAAATAATTCGTATTGATTGGTAGTGGAACAATAATAAGCACTCAGGTCGCCAATGGTTGCCGGCGAATTAACAACGATATTGGCTGTAACCGAGTTATTGCTGCTAACCGGGTCGCCGGCAAGTTTACTGGTTGCAGTAATGGTATAGGATGCCCCGGCAATCGCGTTAAACTCCTGGCTAAAGGTAAAGTTATCCTCGGCCAATGCCGGCAATGATGCCTTATAGATTTCGTTATAAGTAGTTGTAACATTATTGGCATTGGTAATGGTAACTGTTACCGGGATATTGTTTATGGCCGCGTTGCCAAAATTTTTAAGCCTCACCGTAACAGGCGTACTTGCCGAGCACGAACCGCTGCTGCCGGGGCTAACAATTGAAATTACGCCTGCGTCAATACTGGTTTGCAAAAATTGCACCCGGTAATCCTGGGTTTCGCCTTTGGCATAGCTGCCGCAGGCTTTAATGGTTGCTGCATCGCCGGTTTCAGTAAGTACAATCCGCATCAGGCTATAAGCACCGGCAGTTACTGTTCCCGGCACGGTGATGTTGGTATTATAAGTGCCGGTTCCGTTAATGATCCCGGTTGTTGCAGCCAGTTCATTATCTTCAAAAACACCGTTGGCATTCCAGTCAATGAATACCTTTGCAGCTTTATTAAAATTATTGCCGCAAGTGCCAAGGGTGATGCCCAAGGGGTACGTTTTAGCCTGCTCAAGCTGTACGGTAAGATTGGTGTAGTCCGAATAGCTTGTGCAGCCTGCAGCCGGGGTATTATCAATATTGGCCAGTTTTAAATTATCAACCCTTGAATCGGCATTTGACAGCAGGGCCGAAGCGCAGTAAGTAGTCCCCCCAACCCCGGTAACAATAAGCGAATACGCCTGTGACCCGGATGACAAGGTTCCTTTATGTGATACCGTAATGGTATAAGCCCTTCCGGGAACCGAATTAGGGATATATACCTGTTCAATATTATCCCTGATGTTATCCCCTTTAGTTGCAGCAAATCCAGGCTTATTCGGGTCAAGTACCCAGGGAGTAAAAGTTGTTGTACCGTCGCTTACCCTGATATCGAGATCGTTCACCAATTTAGGAGTGCGGCTGTTGATCACGCCCTCGGTAGTTGCCGTGCCTTGCGGGTCTGTCCATGATATGGTTGCGGCAAGTAAGCGGTTACCGGATGCTATTACGTTATAGGTTTGTGTTTGGCCTTGTGTAAGTGTTTTTTCACTTACTATGCTTTTACCGCCATTATTGGTTATGGCTTGTGCAGCTTCGGTCATGTTAAGTAATCCCCAGCCGTAAATATAATCGGGGCCGACATTACCGGCATCAAAAGCTGTATGGCAAACCAGGCCTTTCAATGTAGCCGACCGCATGAATGTACCTCCGTTTTGTTTGGCATAATACTCCTGCAGCAAATAAAGCGAACCTGTAACATTAGGGGCAGCCATTGAAGTGCCTGATAAAGTAGCGTATGAGGTAGTATTATCAACCCCTACCGAAAGTACGTTAACACCATCCCCCACAATATCGGGTTTGATACGGCCATCATCTGTTGGCCCCCAACTGCTGAAAGGCGCGATGGCTACATCGCTCCGGTTTTTAGGCCCGTACAATAGCGGGTAAACGGCACCTACGGTAAGTATGTTTTTGGCGTTGCCGCTGGTGCTTATAATATCATAGCTATCATTATTACTGATCCCTGCAGGGCGCGCGCCTTTGTTCACAAAAGTTTGATCGGTTTTGCTTTTGTAACCGTAGTAGGTTTCGCCTACCGCCGGGCCATTACTTGTACGCTCGTTACCTGCCGATTCAACAATGAGGTAATATGGGGCGGTATAAGCTATTTTATCCCAGTTGGCTGTTTTTGAATCATAGAAACCAAAGTTATAATCTACTGTGTCGCCCGGTAAACCATTCCACTCCCAGCGGCCGGCCGAATCGTTGTAATCCCAACCTGTTACTACCCCGTATGAGTGATTGGAAAGTAAAAGATTGGCAGCAGCGGCACTCATGGTGGCTTCGTCATTATTAAAATCATATGACTGAAGCGTTGTTGCCCCAAATGACATGCCCTTGGCCGGTGCGTAAATACCTTTGGCTATCATGGTACCGGCCACATGCGATGAATGGTCATTTACCGGTTCGGTAGTTTTTAGGGTGATGGTTTTACCCGCAAATTCCTGGTGCGCTTTGTAAACCGCGCCGCCATCCCATATAGCCAGTTTGTTGGTTAAAAAATCTGATGATCCTGATAAGTTCAAACCTAATGAACCACCGGGCTGCAGAGTATTAGTACCTGTAGTGGCTGCCGCGGTAGTATTGTTATGCGTAATAAGATATACAGGGAAACCTAATTTATTAACCCCTTGCAGGGTAACGAGGTTCCCATTTTTAGTACGGCGGGATAATGTCCATCCATGTGTTGCAGCCAAAGAGAGTGCCCTGTTATGCGATGCTTTATAGCTGGTGAGTGATTGCTGCGAAATGTCGTTAAGCTGAAGCCTGTTCTTTTCGCTTATCAAAGGCTGTTGGGCCATAGCACCGCCTGCTGCAAACAACAGCAAAAAGCCAAAAGAAATAATTGTGTAAAGTTTGATCATTGGTTTGAAAGATAGGCAATTTTAAGAAAAATCAACCTCAACTAAAACAAAACAACCAATGCTTTACAATATTCGTAAACTTGACAATTAAAGAGTGAAATTTTAGCTGTCACGACAGGTATTTACCTACAATAGGCATCCTGCGGCCCATGCCAAATGCTTTTGGCGATACCCTTAAAATAGGTGGTGTTTGGTAACGCTTATGCTCGGCCGAATTAGTAAGCTTGATAACCCGGCGAACGGTTGCCTCGTCATACCCCATCCTGATAATTTCGGCCGATGAGCAACGATTTTCGATATACTCGGCCAGGATCTTGTCAAGCACATCGTATTCGGGTAATGAGTCGGTATCTTTTTGATCGGGTCTTAACTCGGCCGATGGCGGTTTAACGATGGAATTGATCGGTATGATCTCCTTATCGCGGTTAATGTATCGCGCAAGCTCAAAAACCTGGGTTTTGTAAACATCGCCAATAACAGAGAGACCGCCGCACATATCGCCATACAAAGTACCGTAACCTACGGCAGCTTCGCTTTTGTTGCTGGTGTTCAGCAAAATATATCCGAACTTATTGCACATTGCCATTAATAAAACAGCCCTGCTGCGCGATTGGATGTTTTCCTCCGCGATATTAAAAGGCAAGCCATCAAACTGCGGATTTAACGCTGTTTCAAACGCTTCGGTAATGCTTTTAATGGGCACTATTTCGTGCTTGCAACCAAGGTTATCGACCAAATCCTGCGCATCTTTCAATGAATGATCTGTTGAAAAGCGTGAAGGCAGCAACACAGCCATCACATTTTGCGGACCGAGGGCTTCAGCAGCCAAAGCACATACTACGGCTGAATCAATGCCACCTGACAAGCCTAAAATTGCCTGCTTAAAGCCCGATTTATAAAAATAATCACGAATGCCCAGGATAATCCCCTGGTAAATCTGTTCGATATCGCCTGGGCGCTCGGTTTTTATTGTTGTGGGGTGATCAAAAGTTAATGTATTATCATCATTCAGAGTGTAGTAAGCCATGCTCTCCTCAAAATAAGGCATTTCGTCAATCAGCTTGCCGGTATTATCAAATATCAGCGAACCTCCGTCAAATATCAATTCGGTTTGAGCTCCTACATGGTTAACATATAGCAAAGGCAGTTTATAACGACTGGCATTATCACTCAGGATCTCGATACGCTCCTCATCGTGGTTATAAGCAAATGGAGACGCAGCTATATTGATCATAATATGCGGGCCCTGATGAATGAGGGTATCCATTGGGCGGGTAATATACAGCGGGTTCTCGATGGTATTCCACAAATCTTCACAAATAGTAAGGGCTATACGCTTGCCTTTAAACTCGATACAGTTAAACTCGGTCGACGGCTCAAAATAGCGATACTCATCAAACACATCGTAATTAGGCAGCAGGGCCTTGTTTACTACGGCTTTCACCTCGCCATTTTCAATAAAATAAGCCGAGTTGCTCAGGTCCTTCCCTTCGGTTTTATGGTTAGGAGTTGGCAGGCCTATGATACAGGCTATACCCACACATACTTCGGCTATCTTTTTAGCTGCTTCATCGCACAAGCCTATAAATTCATCAAACTCCAAAAAATCACGTGAGGGATAACCGCAAACGCATAGCTCGGCAAATACCACCAGGTCGGCGCCATGATTTTTTGCCTTGATGATATGATCGATGATTTTATTAGTGTTCGATTCAAAATTACCTACGTGATAGTTAAGTTGTGCTAACGCGATTTTCATAGTATGTGTATATTTAGTCTTAAGCCGCAAGTCTTTAGTCCAAAGTCAAAAAATGCGGCTTTCGACTTAGGGCTACCGACTATTGACTTAACAATAGTAGCAACATTATGCAAATAAAATTACTTTTGCCTAAAGGATAAAGATGAACCCTACCCGGTATATAGCAAAGCAAATTTACTTAATTTTTTCCATCGCCCTGATATTAAGCGGCTGTACCCGCAACAAAAAAATTGATGTAAGCAATATCAATGTTGATGTTAAAATTGAGCGGTTCGACCATGACTTTGATGCCATGCGCAGCAAACCAATGGCTTTACAGGCTGCGTACCTGCAAAAACAGTATGGCAATTTTTATCCCGATTTTATTGAACGCATTTTACAGGTTGGCGGGACTAAGGATACCACCTATTTTAAAGCTTTACACCAGGTATTTGCCGGCAAAGCCTATAATGACCTGAAACACGATGCCGATGCTGCTTTTCCTAATATGGACCAGCAGAATGCCAGCCTTACGGAAGCATTTAAATACATTAAATATTATTACCCTCAAAAATCCCTGCCAAAGGTATATGCCTATATTTCGGGCTTCCAGGCACAAACTGCTATTGGTGATGGATATTTTGGCGTAGGGATAGATCTTTTCCTGGGTGCGGATTCGCGTTTTTACCCTTCACTTACCAACACCTTTCCGCATTACATTTCCAGGTGGTTTACCCCCGATAATATTACACCACGGGTAGTTGAAGGTATGGCACGCGAGGATATGTTCCCGGAAGATGACAATGACAAGGCACTTCTTAATAAAATGATCTATAACGGCAAGATCATGTATTTTATGGACAGGGTGCTGCCCGATATGGCTGATAGCACCAAGATCCGCTATACTACAGAACAATTAAAATGGTGCAATGAATTTGAAGGTAAGATCTGGGGATACTTTTTAGAACAAAACCTGCTGTACGAAACCGACTACCAGAAAATTCAGAAATACCTTACCGAAGCTCCTTTTACTCCCGGCCTTGGCGAAAAGAATGAATCGGCACCAAAGCTTGCCGTTTGGACAGGCTGGCAAATAGTAAGAAAATATATGGATAAGCACCCTGACGTTACGCTGCCTCAACTGATGGCCGATAAGGATGCCCAAAAGCTCCTGAATGACTCGGGATATCACCCCAAATAAAGGCACAAAAAAAGCGTCTTCAAAATGAAGGCGCTTTTTTATATCAATTTCCCTGTTGCGGGATTACTTCATGATTGAGAAAACGCATTTCAAAGCAATCAGGATACCAATGATCATGATAACATTCGAGATAGAAGTGTACATGAAGCCTGAATTGGCATCGCCGGCAAAACGCAGGTAAACACCTACTATACCGATAATAATAGCTACAGTTAATAATTTGTAGTGACCTTCTGCGTTAGCATTTTCCATTGATTCCATGGTACCGATTTTTAATGTTTGCGCAAAAATAGAAATGTTTACCGAAAAAGCGACAAAGTTTTTATGATTTTATGCCGCCGGCGAACCAAACCGGGTGTTTACGCTTGTAATAGCGGTACAGCATCCATAAAGCCATCAACAAGGCAATGAATACCCAAGCATTAGCCAGGCCTAACATCCACACTGGTCGAAGTTTAGCGCAGCGTAACTTCGTCCTAAAACCGGTTAAGCTTTCAGCTTAACCAAATAACCGGCAATAAGCCACCCCGATCCAAATAGTAATCCTTAGCACTGCTATACAAATATTCAGGCGGATATTCAACTGCACCCGATTCAACCGGATTATTGTGCAGATAATCCAACCGTTGTATGAGCATTTGGTGCGTTGACAATTCCACGGGATGATTATTTTGCTGCCAAAATTGATATTGCTCATTGTTGGCATTACGTTTCCCGGCGCGCTCAAACATCCATAATAACCAATCGCGCCTACTCTCCTGAATGTTTTCTGCAATGGCTTTCAAAATTGTTTTGGATGTGTGCCTTTTCAAATCGCGTAAGATATCAGATAAATTACCTCTTTCTGTGCTAATAATCAAATGAACATGGCTCGACATGATACACCAGGCATATAATTCCAGTCCTTTATTTTCTATGCAATATTTAAGGCTATCAACTACGATGTCGCAGTAAATTCGTCGCACAAAAACGTCTATCCAGTTTACCGTGGCAAAGCTTACAAAGTAAAGTTGATCATGTTCATAGAAAATGTATTTGTGGCCAATTGATACGAATATAGATTTAGGTAATTGGTTTCGCAAGCAGAATGCTTGCTTCATTTTAGGACGAAGTTACGCTATCGCTAAACTTCGACCAGTGTCTAATAATCAAGGTTCAGACAACAAAAAAGGCTCTCCTCCCGGAAAGCCTTTTCTATATAAAAGTATTTTAAACTTAGTTACCGCCTGAAAGGGCTCCTAAACTGCGTTAAGCTTTCAGCTTAACTTTATAGGCGACAATAGAATTTAAACTAATCATCTAAAACCTAATGCAACAATATTTCGCAAGCAAAATGCTTACTACAGTTTAGGTCGAAGTTACGCTATCGCTAAACTTCAACCAGTAAATGAGCTAAACTTCGACCAGTTTTTGTGATTTTACCGTATGCTGTAGTTAGTTTGATTAATGGGCGAAAACGAAGGGTTAACCAGAATTAAACTGAGTGAGCTTGGTAAAGGCAGAATGATATAGTAAGCTGAAGCCATTGGGCATATTGATAATAGTCGTAACTTAGAGCAGACCCAACATTATCAATGATCATAAAAAAGCACCCAAATTTCGCTATTAAAATTGATAAATTAATCTACGGCCTTTTCTATCCTGCGTTCTTTGGAAACATGATTTATGACTTAATACTTGCCAAAGCAGACGGGACGTTTTTAAAGGGCGAAGAGCATAATCTAGAGTAATTTCAAACAACCGCCACGATGAATAAAGATGAACTTGAGAAGCTCACAAGAGAATTGCACGTTGAGAATCAAAAGCGATATGATAATTTCATTACCGAACTAAATGAAGAATCAGATAGAGGAGCTTCTATTTTTGCCGCCACCTTTTTTGAAGTTAAGCTTAAAGAGATTTTATCAGAATTACTAAGAAAGGACGAAGTAACTGATAATATGCTCGAAGGGGCAAATGGAGGTTTGAATACTTTTAGCGCACGAATAAATATATGTTACGTTCTTGGATATATCACAAAAGATGAAAAGCATGAATTGAATATGATTAAGAATATTCGAAACAAATTTGCCCATAATTTTCATTTTAAATTTTCATTTATGGAGCCTAAAGTATCTGATATCTGTAAAAGCTTTAATGCGAAATTACCTCAAGGAAAGACATTACGAGATTTTACGTCACGAGAATTATTTGTAAATGCAGTGATCAATTTACATAGTCTTTTAATTGATAGGCATTACGAAGTAATGACTTTTTCATCACCTAACTTTAATATAGAAAAATATCTAAATGACCCTGATGCATACAAAAATGCTGGCAGAGATCAACAACTTTTAGAAGAATACAAAGAACAACTTAAACGCGAAGGTAAGTATCCTTATTAGCCTAATTATAATCGTTAAGCGACCACAGACATTAATAAATCCCCCCAACAAAAAAGGCCCTCCTCCCGGAAAGCCTTTTCTATATAAAAGTATTTTAAACTTAATTGCCGCCTGAAAGGGCTGCTGCACCACTCACGATCTCGGTAAGCTCGGTAGTGATAGCTGCCTGACGGGCCTGGTTGTATGATAGTTTCAATGATTTCAAAAGTTCACCGGCATTTTCGGTTGCTTTATCCATCGCTGTCATACGGGCACCATGTTCAGATGCATTTGAATCCAACACAGCGCGGTATAGTTGGATCTTGATATTTTTAGGGATCAGTTGCTCAACAATTTCCTGTTGTGATGGCTCCAGAATGTAATCAACGTTAGCTGCCTTAACCTCTTCTTTTTTCTCAGCTTTTGGTACAGGCAACAATTGTTCAGTAACAAGGTACTGCACAGCCGCGTTACGGAAATGGTTATACACCAGTTCTACACGGTCGTAATCGCCGTTAACAAAACCTTGCATAATAGCCTCAGTAATTTTTGAAGTATTTTCAAAGTTAAGGTCAAGGTACAGGTCGTTATTATTACCAATTACATTGTACTTGCGCCTTTGATAAAATTCCTGGCTTTTTTTACCGATAGCAACAATCGAAACGTTACCCGCAGCAAGCTGTTTAGGATATTTTTCGGCAATCAGGTTATTGGCAGTTTTAATAACGTTAGCGTTAAAAGCACCGGCCAAACCACGGTTTGATGATACCACAACCACCAATACACGCACAGGCTCACGCTCCTGAAGGTAAGGAGAAGTATTATCCTCCAAACTTGCAGATAAATTAGCCAGCAGGTCCTTTAACTTACTTGCGTAAGGGCGCAGCTGAATAATAGCGTTGGTAGCACGTTTCAACTTAGCAGCCGAAACCATTTTCATAGCCTTGGTTATCTGCTGGGTTGATGATACAGATTTGATCCTGTTTCTTACTTCTTTTAAATTAGCCATTCTTTATTGAGATGTGAGATTTGAGATATGAGATTTGAGATAAATCTCAAATACTCCTACTCCTCTCTATATCTAATTTAATCTGCCAAATGTAAGATTCGAGGAATTCTCAAATCTCACATCTAACATCTCATATCTAAAATTAATACCTTCCTGCCAGTTCTTTAGCCACTGTTTCCAGTACGCCGGTAAGCTGGTCGTCAAATTTACCTGCTTTAAGGGCAGCTAAAACTTCCGGGTGACGTGCTTCTAACTGGTCGGTAAATTCTGTTTCAAATTCCCTTACCTTGTTTACAGGTACATTACGCATCAGGTTTTTAGTACCTAAGTAAATGATAGCAACTTGTTTTTCAACGGTTACCGGCGAATATTGACCTTGTTTAAGGATCTCTACGTTACGGATACCTTTGTCTAACACGTTTTTGGTTGAAGCGTCAAGGTCTGAACCGAATTTTGAGAAAGCCTCAAGTTCACGGAACTGTGCCTGGTCAAGTTTCAAGGTTCCGGCAACTTTCTTCATTGATTTGATCTGTGCGTTACCACCTACACGTGATACCGAAATACCTACGTTGATAGCCGGACGAACACCCGCGTTGAACAAGTTCGACTCCAGGAAGATCTGACCGTCAGTAATCGAAATTACGTTAGTTGGGATGTATGCAGATACGTCACCTGCTTGTGTTTCAATGATCGGAAGCGCTGTTAATGAACCGCCGCCTTTAACGATGCCCCTGATAGACTCAGGAAGGTCATTCATTTGCTGTGCGATAGAATCATTTGAATTGATCTTAGCGGCACGCTCTAATAAACGGCTGTGCAGGTAAAATACGTCACCCGGATAAGCCTCACGGCCCGGTGGACGACGTAATAACAACGATACCTCACGGTAAGCAACCGCCTGTTTTGACAAGTCATCATAGATGATCAAAGCAGGGCGACCTGTATCACGGAAGTACTCGCCGATAGCAGCGCCTGCAAACGGAGCAAAGAACTGCATGGTAGCAGAGTCTGAAGCGTTAGCGGCAACTACGATAGAGTAAGGCATAGCGCCATTCTCTTCAAGCGTACGAACGATGTTAGCAACAGTTGATGCTTTTTGTCCGCAGGCTACATATATACAGATAACAGGTTTACCTGCATCGTAAAATTCTTTTTGATTGATGATGGTATCGATACAAACCGCAGTTTTACCGGTTTGACGGTCACCGATAACCAACTCACGCTGGCCACGGCCGATAGGGATCATCGCGTCGATAGCTTTGATACCGGTTTGCAATGGCTCGGTTACCGGCTGACGGTAGATTACGCCCGGAGCTTTACGCTCAAGCGGCATCTCATAGGTTTGACCAGTGATTGGGCCTTTACCATCAATAGGGGCACCTAAGGTATCAACAACACGGCCAAGCATACCTTCGCCTACGTTGATTGATGCAATCCTGTTGGTACGTTTAACGGTATCACCTTCTTTAATATCGTCAGATTTACCTAACAATACCACACCCACGTTATCTTCTTCAAGGTTAAGTACGATGCCTTGCAATCCTGTGCCAAACTCAACCAACTCACCCGACTGTACTTTAGTTAATCCATAAACGCGTGCGATACCGTCACCCACCTGGAGTACAGTACCCACTTCTTCTAATTCAGATTCTGACTTGAAGCCGGCCAACTGCTGACGCAAAATTGCTGATACTTCGTCTGGTCTTACCTCTACCATTGTTTAAAATTTATTTAGAGTTTTACTTTTAATACTTATTAATTATGCCTGAACAGCAAATTCCTTTTTCATTTTTTTCAGGCTTGCAGCAATGCTGGTATCAACCTGCCTGTCGCCTATAGTTAACACAAAGCCGCCGATCAATGCCGGGTCAACTTTGGTTTCCAGTACAACTGTACCGCCAACTGACTGTTGTAATTCGGCAACCAATGTTGCTTTATTAGCTTCAGAAAGCGCAGTAGCCGATGTTATCTTAGCTTTAGTAATATGATTTTTAACATTGTACAGGTTAATGTACTCACCGGCGGTAAAGTATAATACTTCGCCGCGGCCTTTGTTAACCATTAGCTTAAAGAAAGCGATAGTAGCTTTGTTAACCTTATTTAAAAATATCTCATCAAGGATCTTGATCTTTTTAGAGTGAGATACAATTGGATTAGCCAATACTGCTACCAGTTCGGGGCTTCCCTTCAGGGTTTTTAAGAAAAGGTCCATATCGGCTTTGATCTCTGAAACAATTCCTTGTTCCTGTGCAAGATCAATGATCGATTTGGCATACCTGGTTGCTACCGTGATTTCTGACATGTTCTTTTATTTCGGATTTCGAATTTTCGATTTCGGAATTTTTAATTTGAATAAGGAGATTGACGCGGGGTGTCTGAACCGGAAAATAAATCCGAAATCGAGCATCCCAAATCCGAAATCCTTACAACTTCACTTCTTTTAATAACTGGCTTACCAACTCGTCTTGCTGCTGTTGATCTTCAAATTGCCTGCGAAGGATCTTCTCGGCAATTTCTAATGATAAGGTAGCTACCTGGTTTTTAACATCGGCCAAAGCGATAGCTTTCTGGTTGTTAATTTCAACACGGGCAAGCTCAATCATACGTGCGCCTTCTTTGTGTGCAAGCTCTTTAGCATCAGATACTATTTGCTCTTTGGCTTTTCGGGCTTCAGACAGGATCAGGTCACGCTCGGCACGGGCTTGTTTAATCAATGATTCGTTTTCATTGGTTAAACGGCTCATTTCCTCTTTGGCAGCTTCTGCTTTTAATAAAGCATCTTCAATTGAACGCTCACGATCGCCAATGGCAGCCATGATCGGTTTCCAGGCAAATGCCCTCAGTAAAATAAGTAAGAATAAAAAGGTTACGGATGTCCATACAACCAAACCCCAATCAGGCATTACTAAATCCATCTTTTATATTATTGTTGTGACTATAGTTCTAATTAACATTATTCATTTAAGTAAAAACCGGTGTGTAACCAACCGTTACACCACCCGGTTTTTATTTTTTTTCGGGTAAAATTATTTGTTACCCAAAAGTGCAACGATCACACCGAAAAGAGCAACACCTTCAACAAGTGCGGCAGCGATGATCATGGCAGTCTGAATTTTTGAAGCAGCTTCCGGCTGACGAGAGATACCTTCCATCGCTTTACCACCGATTTGACCGATACCAATACCTGCACCGATAACTGCTAAACCTGCACCTAATGCAGCAATACTTCCAACCATTGTTTTTAAATTTAAATGAATATAGTGTTATTATTAATTACAAATTATTAATGATGATGCTCCTCAACAGCACTGCCTATAAACAACGCAGTAAGCATTGTAAAGATGAAAGCCTGCAGGAAAGCTACCAGCAACTCAAGCACATCGATAAACAAAGCAAAGGCTATTGATACCGGTGATACCCAAAGTGTCTGGAATATGAAAATCAAAGAGATTAATGCCAATACGATAACGTGGCCCGCCATGATGTTTGCAAACAAACGCACCATTAACGCAAAAGGCTTTGAAATGATACCGGCAAGCTCAACAATCCACATGATCGGATATAACCAAAATGGAACATCCGGAGCAAAAATGTGCTTCCAGTAATATTTGTTACCATTAAAGTTAACCACGATAAGGGTAATAACCGCAAGCACCATCGTTACCGCGATATTACCTGTAAGGTTTGAACCTCCGGGAAAAATCGGGATCATACCAATCAGGTTATTGATCAGGATAAAGAAAAACATAGTCAATAGCAGCGGCATAAATTTAGCGTACTTGTAACCAATGTTTGGAAGCGCTACCTCATCACGGATAAACAGGATAAGTGGCTCCAATAATGATTGCAAACCCTTAGGCGCTTTACCCACACGTTTTTTGTATGAGCCTGCCACGCTAACAAATATGATGATCAGCAATATTACCGACATCCACATGGAGAACACGTTGCGGGTAATTGACAGATCAAAGATCTTTGCGGTTTCATCAATAGTTGTACCATCGGCGCCAACAACTTTAATCTTATCCTTAATTAAAGCATAATTGTGGTATTTACCCTGGTGGGCTTTTTCACCATGCTCAAATTCTGAAGCCGAAAACACTTCCAGTCCGCCGTTTGTATAAAGTATAACGGGCAAACCAATAGCAACCTTACCACCTATATGAAAATAGTGCGAATCGGCAATGTGCTCAAGGATGGCTTCATTAGGGTCAAACTTTTCCTTTTCTTTACTTTCAACAGTTGTTGATGACTCATTTTTTTCTTGTACAGCGTTAGCATTTAACGTTACAAACAGCGAAAAAACGCTTAAAATGATACCTAAGGTGATTTTTTTTGAGTTCAAAATATGGCTAAAATCCATTAGCAGAGAGATTTTTACTTTAATTTTTGGTTGCGCAAGGTACGTAACAAACCGTAAATTTCAAAGGCGAGATTAAAGAAATATACGTAAAAAAAATTAGCAATAAATATCACCCCATTTACTTTGATTTTAACTAAAAAAAACAGGCAAAAAAACATGCAGGTCAAAAGCTTGATCATGGTTGCCCCGAGGAAGGTTTGAGCATATATCTCCTTGTTAATTTTGGTTACGATCAATATCGAAATGATAGTTAGAAACGTGAGCCCGGTTATAAAAGCAAATATCATCCAGAAATGAGGATCGAGCCAGGCGGCATGGCTTGATTTACTTAACAGCAATGGCGGTACAGCTATGATAACAGCAAACAGCAGGAACGATAAAATTGCGGTAAATAGTTTCAATTTTTAACTGATCTGATAACGATGAACAAAGCAATAAATACCCCGACAAGGGCAAGGATGGCAGTAGCCCATTTTACATCATGCTTGCCGGCTTCATCAATCTTATAGCCTGCAAAGGTAAAAATGCCTATGATAACCACCATCTGAAAACCGATGCTGCTGTATTTAGCATAAGCGCTTAAAGGCTTACCTACCTCATCTTCGTTATTTTGTTCATTTTCGGGCATGCGCAAATTTATTAAACCTATTGCATAATCTTTGCTATTTTAGCAAGGCTTTTTAACTACAGTATTGCATTGAGGCGATTATCATCATCCTATAAATCAAACATCAGCATTTTTTTACTGTCTGCACTTGTACTGGTAGCGGCCGGTTGTTCGCTTGAAAAACAAAGCGGTTTTAACCGCACCATGCAAAACCTCACTGCTCACTATAATATACTGTTTAATGCCAATGAAATTTTAAGGCTTAAGCAGGAAAGCTACGCGGCATCCTTTCCTGATGCCTATAGTGAATTGCTAAATGTTTACCCCGATACTACTGTACAAACCGGCACGCCCGATAAGGACCTAGAGGACGCCATCGTAAAAGCCAACAAGATTATCAGCATTAAGGAACAAAGCCATTATTTAGGTGATGCTTACCTGGTACTGGGCAAATCGCGCTACCTGCAAGCAAATTATTTTGATGCTGTTGAGTATTGTAATTATGTAACCAGGTCATTCGGCAAGCAAGCCAATCTAAAACAGGAAGCTTTGGTATGGAAGGCCCGCGGGCTTATGTACCTTAACCAGTTGTCTTTAGCCAAACTGGTAATCGACTCGGCAGTGCAGGATATCAATCCTAAAAAAAATGTTACTGCCGATGTTTATGCTACCAAACTGCAATATGATATCCTAACCCAAAACTATGCCGAAGCTGAAGAGATGGCTAAACTGGCCATTAAATACAGCTATATCAGCAATCTTAAACTCCGCTGGATATTTATCCTGGGCCAATTACAAGAGCTTAACCTTAAGCCAGCCGACGCCTATGAAAGCTATACCCGGATAGTTAAAAGCAACGCCAGTTTTGAAATGGCCTTTAATGCCAACCTTAACCGGATCCGCATCCGCGACAATCAAAACGGGGTTAAGGCCAGTAAGATCGATCTGTTACGCGCCCTGCTTAAAAATGAAGACAATACTGATTTTTACGACCAAATCTATTACCAGATTGGTGAGCAGCAGTTTAAAGCGGGAGAGATCGACAACGCCCTGAAAAGCCACAAGAAATCGGTGCGGGTAAGCACCAAAAATCAAAACCAAAAAGGTCTCTCCTACCTGCGCATTGCCGATATTAACTTTAAAAATAAGGCCGACTATGCAAGTGCCAGGCTTTATTATGATAGTACCCTTAATAACTTGTCAATAAATTACCCGGGGTACCGGATCATCCGCAAAAAGGCCGATAACCTGCAGATCCTTACCCGTCTGCTTGAAACCATCTCGCGCGAGGATACCCTGCAAATGCTTGCCGCTTTGGATGAGAAAACCCGTGATGCCCGTATAGATGAAATGGTAGCCCGTAAAACACGCCAGCAGCAACAGGCCGCTTTAGAAGCCGGCACCGGGGCTGCAGCCAATGTCAATAACGGCGCTATGCCAACTACCTTCGACAGGAATAATAATTCATCTTCCCCAAATAAAAACAGCGGCAGTACTTTTTACTTTTACAATAACAGCGCCGTAAGCCAGGGATATAATGACTTTAAGCGTTTATGGGGCAATCGTAAGCTGGAGGATAACTGGCGCCGCAGCAGGCGTTCAAACACAGGCGTACCAACTGCTGCAGTGGGTATGGACTCACAAGTTAATGATCCGGACGCGCCTGTTGGCAGCGCTGCCTATAATACTGCTAATGTATCGGCTGGTGCCTTCCGGCAGGACCTTGTTAAAAACCTGCCCCTCACTCCTGCCCTGTTGCAGCAATCAAACTTCAGGATCTATAACGCCTATTTTGAAATGGCTAATTTTTATCGCGATGTATTGGAAGATAAAAAGGAAGCTATTACCAGTTATGAAACCCTGCTTACACGCTTTCCTCAAAGCAGTGATAAGCCTTCAGTTTATTATAACCTGTACAGGCTTTATGCAGATATAGACGTGGCAAAATCAAATGATTACAAAAACAGGCTGCTTAAAGAATACCCCGAAAGTATCTTTGCTAAAGTTATTCTCGATCCGGACTACGCCCGCAAACTGGCCGATGTAGATGCTGAATTTAACGGCTTTTATAACGAAGTATACGATCAGTATGCTCAAAAGCAATACACCAAGGTGATTGAGAAAGCTAATGGTCTCCTGAATAAATATCCTGACAACCGGTATGCTGCTCAACTGTATTATCTGAAGGCCATCGCTGCCGGGCATATGGAGAAGCTCCCTCCCTTTCAGGCAGATCTGCAGTTAATCGCCGCAAAATATCCGCAGGATAAGCTTATTGCCCCACTGGTTAACCAGCATCTTGCTTATATCGATTCGAACAAGGCCGAAATAGCCGCCCGCCCGGTGGTATTATTTAATGATGATCCTAACGAGATTCCTTTTACCCCACCGGTGGCATATCAAAAACAAACAGAATACCGTCCGCCATATACGCCATCGGCGCAAAACGTAACTCCCCAGGAGCGCCTGCCCGAACGGGACACGCGTGTAATAGCAGGAGCTAAAACATCGGCACCACAAATTCAGCAGGCAATAACCCAACAGCCCAAACAACTTGCTGCAGGCCAGATCCCTTTACCGCAGCATCAAATGCCGGATACTTCGCGGGATATAGCCACACAGCCTGCGCCAAAGCAAACAGATACGGTGGCCGCAGTTCATACTGCAGCCATCAGCAATACGCCCGCTGTAAACTATATATTCAGCAAGCGCGACAGCAGCAACTATTACTTTGTGATAAATGTATCCAGCGGTACAACTAATCTGGCTTCCACACGTTTTGGAGTAGGGCAGTTTAACCGTACGCGATACACCCGCAGCGAAGTGATCCACCACGTTAAAAGCGTTGGCGAAAATAACCAGCTGATATACGTTGGCCGTTTTTACAGCCTTGCCGATGCTAAGGATTATGCACGTACCATTGTACCCCTGCTACCTGATATTATGAAGGTTCCAAAGGATAAATACAGCTTTTTTATCATTACCAAAGAAAATCTGGATAAATTAGCAACCCAAAGTATATTGGATAGTTATTTTGACTACTATCAGAAATTTTATTAAAAAATGAGAACCACTAACACAAGGTTTAACTCGAAAAATCAACTCCAGCCTGCCGATATAAGAAGATACAACTGGTACATATGGCGTATTGTGCTTGCCCTTTTCGCTTTTGTGGTTATGATGATAACACTCACTATTTTTGATGTGTTTGGCCAGCTGCCTTCGTTCCGCGATCTGGAAAACCCCAAGAGCAACCAGGCTACAGAGATAATCTCGTCTGACAAGCAGGTATTGGGTACTTATTATATTCAAAACCGTTCGAATGTTACTTACCGCGAGCTATCGCCAAACGTGATTAACGCTTTGGTTGCTACCGAGGATAAACGTTTTTATGACCATTCGGGTATTGACTTTGGCCGAAGCTTTACCATTTTCGCGCATTTGCTCATCGGGCAAAAGCAGGGCGGCAGTACCATAACACAACAGCTGGCGCTTAACCTTTTTTCAGAGCGATCTGCCAATCCCTTTAAGCGGATCATTCAAAAACTACAGGAATGGGTGACGGCCGTTAAACTTGAACGTCATTATACCAAAGAAGAGATCCTGACCATGTACCTTAACACGGTTGACTTTGGCGCTTACAACACTTATGGTATCAAATCGGCCGCACGTACTTATTTTAACACTACGCCCGATAAACTAACACCCGATCAGGCCGCCCTGTTAATAGGTATGGTTAACGGCCCCGGCATTTATTCGCCTATCCGCCACCCGGATAATGCACTTAGAAGGCGCAACCTGGTGCTAAACCGTATGGCCGAACAAAATTACCTGAGCGAAGGCCAGGTTGAAGAATATAAACGCAAGCCCCTTGGTCTTGATTTTCACCAGAACAATCATTTTGACGGCCTTGCTCCTTACTTCCGTTCGGTATTGAAGAAAGAGCTTCAAAAGATCTTTAAAGAACAAAACATTAACCGTCCTGATGGCTCACCTTACGATCTTGACCGCGACGGCTTAAAAATATATACCACCATTGATGCCACCATGCAGCAATATGCCGAGGATGCGCAGCGTGATTATATGAAAGACCTGCAGGCTCAGTTCAATAATCACTGGCACGGCCGCAACCTATACAAAAGCATCCACAACTTTAAATTTTTGCTTGACCAGGGCATGCAAAAATCTGACAGGTACAAACAACTGAAACAACAGGAAAAATCTGACGAGGAAATTGAAGAAAACTTCAAGACTAAGACTACCATCAACCTGTTTACCTGGCATGGCAGTATCGATACCCTGATGCGGCCTATCGATTCGATCATTTACAGCAAAATGCTGCTCCGCAACGCCCTTATGAGTATGGATCCTACAACCGGCTATGTTAAAGCCTGGGTTGGCGGTACCAACTTCGAGCATTTTAAGTACGACCAGGTAAAGAACGGCACACGCCAGGTGGGTTCTACAGCCAAACCGTTTACCTATGCTGTAGCTATTGATAACGGGTACTCGCCATGTATGAAAATTAACAACGTGCCAGATACCATTCGTGGTTATGGCGCGCCATGGTGCCCGCGCTCATCGCCATCCGAAACTTTGCCGGGCTTTATTACTTTAAGGCAGGCCCTGGCGCACTCACAAAACTGGGTTACCGCTCACGTTATGGGCGAGGTTAAGCCTGAGCCAGTTGTTGACCTGATCAAGAAAATGGGTATCACAAGCGCTGTTCCGCCTTATCCGTCAATTTGCCTGGGCACGTTTGATGCCTCTGTTTTTGAGATGACGGCCGCTTACTCTGCCTTTGCCAATCATGGCCTGTGGACGGAGCCTACTTATATTTTACGCATTGAAGATAAAAACGGGAACGTGCTGTATACCCATACTCCGCGCGTAGTACAAGCCATGAACCCGCAAACGGCCTATGTAATGACCTATATGCTTAAAGGTGTTATTGAAGATGGTACCGGCTCAAGACTAAGCTACAAATATGGTTTGCGCAACCCCATCGGCGGTAAAACAGGTACAACACAAAACAATTCAGACGGTTGGTTTATAGGTATAACCCCACAACTGGTTACCGGCTTATGGACAGGTTGCGAAGATCGTGACATTGCCTTCCAGAGCACGCGTTTGGGCGAAGGTGCCAACAGTGCCCTGCCGATATTTGCCATGTATATGAAAAAGGTATATGCCAATGCAGCTTTAGGTATTAAAAAGAATGTTGATTTTGATGCCCCTGCAAATGGTGTAAGCATCATACTGGATTGCGGAGCCTACAATCAGCAACAACAGGGAACTACCGAGGTGGATAAGAAATTAGGATTTTAATTATTTTTATTCAAGGGTTAATGCCCATCGTCATTGCGAGGAACGAAGCAATCCCCGATTAGCAGAGCCTCTCTGTAAAGTTTGGGATTGCTTCGTTCCTCGCAATGACGTTTTAGAGAAATGTTTCCTTTTCAGTGAGGAAATTTCTGACGTTTTAAAACCAATAATTCAGTGAGCGAGAAATTCGATTATAGAGCAGCTTTAAAAAACATCCCTCACAAACCCGGGGTTTACCAGTACTGGGATAGTGAGCAGGAACTGATATATATTGGCAAGGCCAAAGACCTGCGTAATCGCGTTGGTTCATATTTTAACCAGGATATCCATATCAATGCTAAAACACGGGTGTTGGTATCCAAGATCCGCGCTATAACTTTCACTATCGTTGATACTGAGGTTGATGCCTGGCTGCTGGAAAACAGCATGATCAAAAAGCATCAGCCGCGCTACAACGTAATGCTGAAGGATGATAAAACCTACCCATGGATTATCATTAAAAACGAAAATTACCCGCGTATTTTCTGGACCCGCCGCATCATCAAAGACGGATCCAAATATCTTGGCCCATACGCATCGGTGAGCATGATGCATAACATTTTAGGATTGATCAGGGAAACCTATCCCCTGCGTACCTGTAACCTGCAGCTTACCCGCGAAAACATTGACAAGGGCAAGTTTAAGGTTTGCCTGGAATACCAACTGGGCAATTGTAAAGGCCCCTGCCAAAATTTCCAGACGGAAGATGATTACGATAACAGCATTGAAGAGATCAAGGATATCCTGAACGGGAAAATCGGCGCAGTGCTCCGCAGATTAAAAAGCGAGATGGAAGCTGCTGCTATGGAAATGAATTTTGAACTTGCTCACCGGCTAAAACGGAAGTTTGAACTGCTGGAAAATTATCAGAGTAAATCAACCGTTGTTAACTCTTCTATTACGGATGTAGATGTATTCAGCATTGCATCTGAAGAGAAACTGGCCTTTGTAAACTTTTTGAAGGTTATGAACGGTACTATCATTCAAACGCAAACCATCGAGCTGAAAAAACGGCTTGATGAAAGCGATGAGGAATTGCTCACGCTGGCTATATCTGAGTTCAGGAGCCGTTATAACAGCGATAGCAAGGAAATCATCGTACCATTTGATATTGATCTGGAAGACCACCCAAACATCAAATTCACGGTGCCTAAACTGGGCGAAAAACGCAAATTGCTTGACCTTTCGCAAAAGAATGTGCAGTTCTTTAAAAAGGAAAAGATTGACCAGTACGAGAAACTGAACCCCGAGATCCGCACCGAACGGTTGCTTACGCAGATGATGAAAGATCTGCGCATGAACCAGCTGCCGCGCCATATAGAATGTTTCGATAACTCCAACTTCCAGGGTAAATACCCGGTATCGGCCATTGTGGTATTCAAAGATGGTAAACCCTCCAAAAAGGACTACCGCCATTTTAACGTTAAAACCGTTGAAGGCCCTAACGACTTTGCCACGATGGAAGAAGCCGTACACCGCCGTTACCGCCGCATACTGGATGAAGGAACTGAACTGCCGCAACTGATTGTGATTGACGGAGGCAAAGGCCAGTTATCATCGGCTATGCACAGCCTTAAGTTATTGGGTATAGATAAAAAGGTAACCGTTATAGGTATTGCCAAACGCCTGGAGGAACTTTACTACCCTAACGACCAGTACCCAATGTATCTCGACAAAAAGTCGGAAACGCTTAAAGTGATCCAGCACCTGCGCGATGAGGCACACCGTTTTGGCATTACTTTTCACCGTAAAAAACGCGATAAAGGCACATTGGTAACCGAGCTTGAGCTAATTGAGGGCATAGGCAAAACCACGGCCGAAAAGCTGCTTAAATACTTTAAATCGGTAAAAAAGATCCGCGAAGCTAACGAGGAAATGCTGCTTGAAGTGGTAAACCTTAAACAGGCCAAAGCCATATTGGCGTATTTTAATACAGGAGCAGAAGTTGAACAGCTTTAATTACAAAGGCCCGGTTCATTGAACCAGGCCTTATTTATATGATGAGAGAGTAATTTTATTATTGGGCTATAAAAAATGATTTTTGATCCCCATCCTGGTAAACGTGGATTGATTTTTTAACTACCTGGTTATTTGTAGTGATCTCCATGGTGTAGTCACCGTCTTCCAAACCGGTTAATACGTAGCCTTTGCTTACGTCAGTTTTGCTTGGCACAAAGTCCTTTAATAAAAGCTCATTATCTTTATTGTAAACCCTTACAAATGATTTTCCGCTTTCTGATTTTGCAAAGTCTATTTTGATGCCGCGGTCATGGTCAAGTGCTTTAAAGGTTACAACTTCTTTGGCTTTAGGGGTAACATCGATAGTACCTTCGGTAGCTTTAGCTGCTGTAGTAGCAAATACACCTGCGGTTAATAATACAAATAAGGCTGATAGTTTTATTGAGGTTTTCATGATCGTAAGGTTTTAATGTTTTTAATTATGTTGTGTTGTTATTTTCAATGATCAAATGAACAACATATATTTTGATCGCTAAAAAGTGTTATACCAGCTGCTGATATATATAGACAAAGCCTTAAAAGCACTCGGCGAACCCTAAAAACGCCTTATTTATCCTTGTTTCAGGTGTTCGTCGGAATTTGGGGGGAGTTGGTAGAAAGCATTAAGCGGTTGGTCAGGCCTGAGGTGAAAATCGCATATGCAGGAAGGACAAACAATAATAGTCGTCCTATCAAATGTCCATTGCTAAACAAGCCCGCAAAAAACAAAGGCGCTAAGAAAAAATCTTTGCGCTTTTGGGGGCAAACTGCTTTTAAAACAAAACAGGCGATGAAAATTCATCGCCTGTTTTGTAAATCATATTTTAATTTTTTTAATACTGCCAAAGGTTAAGCTCCCAGTCAAGCAGGGACTTTTTAACCCTTTCTGATTCGTAAAGCTTATCAATACCCTGGGCGTAATCTTTTATACGCTCATCTTTGTCGTTACTTTCTTTTACGATGTAACTGGTAAAGATGCGTTTTATAAACACGTCGTCAAAGCTTAAGCCGGTTGCATCGCTGTTACGGCTAACTACCTCTTTGGTTGCAAGTATCGGGCGTGCTTCGGGAAAATAAATCCAAAAAGCAGGCTGAAAATCAATGTCAAGTGTGCCCGTACCTTTAGGTTTAACCAACGGGGCAATCCCTATAATCCGGGGCTCAAATACCGAACGTTGTTTGTCAAAGATCCAATCTTCTTTAATACGGAATTTAAGTACGCTATCCGGGTTAAAATCACCCGCAACAAGGGTAGATGATATAACGTTGTTATCCTTATCGCGCTTTTCAACCACGCTGCTGTCAGATGCTAAACGGCCGCGGGCCTGTGCACCTGTTAACGGAGTAGTAAAACCATCGCCATTGGGATCATCCTTTTTACCCGGGGTTGGGTCATATGCAGTAAGCTCGCCCCTGGCAATGGCATCAAGCAATACATCAATTAAACGGCCCTTTGGCGAAGCCAGGTACTGGTTCATCTTTTCACGTACATCAATTTCGCGCCAAACGCGTTTGGCAAATGCCACATCGTTTTCACGCAGGTTAGGATACGGGGTAACCTTGGCGTTTAAGATATTGCTCTTTTTGTAATATCCATCAAGCGGCCTGTCAAAAGGTTTTGCAGCAATTTTACTTGCAGTATCAAGGGGCTGCTGGCTGGTAACATTATCTGGCTGAACCTGTACAGGTTTCTGAGTTGTTTGCCTGGCGGTGGTTGTTTTTTTTGCCGGCGGTCTTTTGGCGCGTTTTTTTTGCGCATAAGCGCTTACACAAGCCAAACACAGGATAACAACTAAAATTCTCTTTTTCATACGCGTTTAATTTGCGGATAATACAATCGGGTCAAGCGACCGTGGTGAATGGTCAGGACCTACCGCAACGATATCCTTAAATATAACAGTAGTTCCTGGTGTAACCGTATTTAAAGCACTATGCATAGCACCGGTTAATTCACCGCCCGAGCCTGATAAAATAATGGCGTCCTGGCGCGGCTTTACAACCAGCATAGTAAAGTGCGTTACATTAAATTTAGCATCAAAGTCAAAGTTATCCAACTGGGCAAAAAGCCGGTCTTGTGCCCTGATATTGGCCGAACTGGTGTTACCACCGCTTTTACCTGCAAACTGCGGCTTAGGGTCAGGGATCCTTTTGATACGGAACTCCGTTGAGCCTAATACCGCTCCTTTGGCACCGCTAACAGAAATCGTAGCTCTGCCTATGCTGCTTACCGTAGCCGTATAATGCCCGCCCGAACCGCTAAGAGAACCGGCGCCGCTAAAATGCACGTTTAAGTCGCTGGCTGCTACACCAGGCGCAGATACTGAAATAGGATTTGGTACGCCGATATAAAGTACGTTCATTTTATCAGGAGAAATAACTGCCGAAGGCCTTGCAACCGTGTACTCCTGCTTAAAAGGATAAGAATCATTTTTACCGGTTGTGTTATTTTTAACCGTGATAAAACCATCTATAGTATGCTTTCCTTCGCCGCTTGCTGTAATGGTATAATTACCCTTACCATCGGTAACAGATACCCTGCTGCCATTAACAGTAATATCAGGGTTTGATTTTGAATCGTAAGCAGTTAAAAAAATCTGGGCAGTGTATGGTTGTCCGGCTATCACATAGCTGCTTGGAGCCACCACTACTGCACTGAATTTATCAAGCGTAACCTGTGCCTGATCAATTTTACCTAATAATTTCTTAACTACTTCGTTTTCGGCGTTTTTGTTATCAGCTTCAATTTTGGCTAAAGTAGTGAGGGCCGCGCCTAAAGGTATACCATCGCCAAAGTTAGCTTCCTGCCATGATTTTCTAACATCACCATGCGGTTTAGGAGCTACGGTATTCAGTGAAAACTGTACGCCTACGCTGTCTTTACCTAAGGCTACCAATAACCTTTGGCGGGTTTCATCAATTTTAGCTTTCAGCTTTTCGCCATTTCTCTGATTGATCATGATACGGGGCGATATGTCCAGGTTATCACGGGCATCAACGTCATCAATTTCGGGGTTAATCCCGCCGCCTTCCTGAATCAGCTTTGCTTTCAGCTGTTCAATGTAGGTATTTAGTTCTGCAGCTATAGCACTTGCCTGTTTAGCCTTATCATAAATTGGTTTCGCCCTTTCAGCTTGCTCCTTCAATTTTGTAGCCTCAAAAGCGCTATATGTGTTTTGCAAGCCAGTATTAACATTTCTGGTTGATGCATCTAAACTGTTTGTAATATTCTTAAACGCGTCCAACAGGCTATCCGGTACGTTAAGGGCAATGAGGCCCAATAGTACCAGGTATAGTATACCTATCATTCGCTGTCTTGGGGTTTCCTTACCTCCGGCCATCTATTATAAATCTTTTCTGGTAATCAATTAATTAATTATATTAAACACGCGGCTGGTTCATAGCTGTAAGCATGTTACCATAAATGGCGTTTAATGATGCCAGGTTTTTAGCCAAACGCCCTACCTCTTCCTTAAACTGTTTTGAATCATCCATTGATTCATTAAAGTTGTTCATGGTAAGCGAAAGGTTTTGGTAAAATTTATTCATTGATTTTAAGTGCGCGCTTGAATCCTGTAATTCCAATTCGTAAACCGCGTTAAGTGCCGACAGGTTTTTAGCTAATTGGGTAACCTGGTCATGGTAAGCTTTTGAATCAACATTTGAATTAGCCATTTCTGTTAAGTTAGCCGATGCCTTTTCAAAAGAAACACTTAGTTTTTCATAGCTTGCAGTTGCATCTTTAACTTTGCTTGTAAAAGCTACAGTAGCTTCCCCCGCATCGGTTACGCGTGATATAGCGGCTACCTTATCACCAAATGTACGTAAACCGTCGCCAAGGCTCCGTACCAGTTCGGGGCCAATTTTTGCATCTTCCATCATTTTATCCAAGGCAGCAGTTGTTGAAGGGCCTGCATTACCACCGCCTCTTACAGTTGCTTTTGGAAGTTCGCCCTGAAAATCCTCATTTAATTCAGGATATACACGTGCCCAGTTAATTTCTTTATCTTCTCTCTGAAACCCTAATATAAAAAACAGTATAGCCTCGGTTATAAGTCCCCCTGCTATCCAGTAAGTAGCACCGGGCCAATGCAAAATCTTAAACATCAACCCTATAATCACCACAGTAGCACCCCATGATACGATGTTGCCTATTCCGTAAGGTTTTTTCTTTCCAGCCATAATAATTCAGAAGTAAACTTTTATTTTTTAATTTGATTTGCTTGAGTTAACTAATTTTTAATTAGCGTTTATCTGTAATGTCGCGTCCCAAATACTTGGTAACGCAGCGGAAACCGATATATGATTTAGCGGTATCCTGATATTCGTAGGTTCGGGTTGAGTTTTGAAGAAAATATCCAATATCTTTCCATGAGCCGCCGCGTACAACTTTACGTTTCAATATTTCGGGGTCGGTAGATTTGGCTTCGTAGTTAAATGTTGGTGCAAGGTCATGCACAAATGTCGACGCTGATTCGTCAAAAGCAGATAATGTCCATTCGGCTACGTTACCTGCCATATTATACAAGCCATAATCGTTAGGGAAATATGAACGGACCGGCACAGTATAAGCGCCGCCATCATCAGTATAGTTACCACGCCCGGGCTTAAAGTTTGCCAATAAGCAGCCTTTTGCATTTTTAATATATGGCCCTCCCCACGGATAATCAGTTCCAATTCTGCCGCCGCGTGCCGCGTATTCAAACTCAGCTTCTGTAGGCAAGCTGTAAGGTGCACGGTGAGGTAAATGGCGTTTATCTTTATAAGCGTCATTATAGCGGGTACGCCATACGCTGTAAGCTCTCGCCTGCCGCCAGGTTACCCCTACAACAGGGTAGTTACGGAATGCAGGATGTGAAAAATAACTTTCAACCATAGGCTCATTAGCAGCATATGAAAAATCGCTTAACCAAACAAGCGTATCCGGATATACCGCTACGGTATCTCGAACAATGAAATCGGAACGATGTTTTGTTTTATCGTTATGATGATCCGCAGCATCGCGCAGGGTAAACAAAGCGTAGTTATATTTAAGTAAGCGCACGTCAACCTCATTGCGGTCAAACACACGGTCATCGCCCTGGTAGTACATACCCTGCAATTTTTGAGTATTGTTTGCCTGGTTGCCTTTGCTGCTCCAGATAGGGTTTTTCTTTACAAAATCCCAGTTGATGAATTTTTTACCGCCATTATTATTACCGGCGCCACCTTTGGGCTGAATGAAATACTTATTATCGTTGATATAATTGGTAATGGCTATTGAATCGCGGACCCAGTTCACAAACATTTTATACTGACTGTTGCTGGTTTCGGTTTGATCCATAAAAAACGGAGAAACAGTAACCTGTTTAGTTTGGGCTATCTGGGCAAAGGTTACATCCTGATCAGTTTGCCCCATGAGGAAACTGCCACCCGGAATATAAACCATTCCGTAAGGCACTTCGGCCCTGAATGATCTTGCAGGAACCCCTACAACTTCTCCCCGGTCACCACCTCCGCGGCCACAACCACTTAATACACCACCTGCTAAAACAACTATTAAAAAGTAGATCTGCTTCATTTTACAATTCAAAATCAGTTATATAACTATAACACAATGCAACGTCCGAATATATTACATTTTATGCAATGTAAGCTATAAAAAACGATAATTTGGCTTCATGAATCGATAAACTGTGCACTTATCTTCTCAATACCGCACAAAACGCTATATAATTAACAAACCGCTAACCAATTGTTAATATGACAATTAGTTAGCGGTTATACGGTTAAATACTGCAAAAAGTTGCAGCCAGGTTAAATAAATTTCTAATTTACTTATTTACAAGCTTAACATACTGCTCAATAGCCATTGTCATTGATGGCGCACCAGGGGTTGGAGCAGGTATATCCAAAATCAAGCCGGCCTCAAGCACTGCCTTGTGAGTAGTTGCCCCAAAAGCGGCTATCCGGGTATTATTTTGTTTAAAATCGGGAAAGTTTTTATACAGGGACTGAATGCTCGATGGGCTAAAAAATGCGATAACATCATAAAACACATCGGCGAGATCAGAAAGATCGCTACAAACCGTGCGGAAAAGCACTGCAGGGGTAAAGTTATAACCGTTCTCTAACAAAAAGCGCTGGGTTTCCTCAGCAGCAACATCCGAGCATGGGTAAAGGAACTTTTCGGACGAATGCTTTTTCAACACCTCTGCCAGATCGGCAGCCGTTTGCTTGCCAAAAAAGATCTTACGTTTACGGTACTGAATATACTTTTGAAGATAAAGCGCTATGGTTTCTGAAAGGCAAAAGTATTTCATTTCAACAGGCACCTCAAAGCGCATCTCCTCGCATATGCGGAAAAAATGATCGGCCGAATTACGACTGGTAAAGATCACAGCGCTAAAATCGGCTAAGTTGATCTTCTCTTTTCTGAAATCCTTTGCAGGCACACCCTCAACATGAATAAATGATCTGAAATCAATTTTCAGGTTAAGCTTTTTAGCCAGCTCGGCGTAAGGATTTTTATCATTTTCGGGCTTAGGCAAAGTAACCAGTATGCTTTTAACCTTTTTCTTTCTATCTTCCAATTCAGTGCTTTTAATAACCTAAATTTTAATATTCAATGCCTTTATTAAAATCAAAACAGGGCAAATTTCGAGGGCACAAAGATACGTAAATAAATAAAACTTATGAAATCGAATGGTAGAAATTATATTTACGCTGCTCCTGATGTATTGCCATATAAAAATTATGATGATTATAATAAGTGTAGCTGTAAGTAATACCGGAATGTATTGCGCGCCAAGGAGACTAAAACAAATAACCACCGGTAAAAAAACAAACGCAATGTTAAAATAGGTAAGATGCAGGATATTAAGGTATTCGCTCACCAGCTTATTAATATCAAACACAAATCCTAAAAACTTGAGTATTAAAAACTTAAGCGAAAATAATACAATAATAACGATGGTAAGAAAAGTAAACAGGCCGCTTCCTGCTATTTTATAATAAACACCTTTGTACGCAGCCAGTTGATATAAAAACAAACCGAACGTAGCGCAAAATAACAAAAACAAGCCCAGGAAGGCCCACGAACTAACCGGGCTCTCTTCTTTGCCGGCTATTGAAAGTACGCGTTTGCTGTAAAAAGAGGTAAATACGTTACTTACATCCTTACTCAGGGCAAGGTTAAGGATGGCTGTATATAACAGCATGGCAACAATGATCACTATAACCCAGGGATCACGCGAGGGGCGGTTATGCCCCTCCATTACCCTACTCTTTGACCGGGAATGAAGGTCAAGAAAGCCGTAGCCATGGTACAATTCGCGGGCAAAAACGCTATCGGCATATTCAGCACGCATGGCTGCATCGGGCACCCTGAGGTAACGCATAGCAACAGAGTCGGCGATAAATTTATCCCTGTTTTGCATGGCGTTTGCCACCGAATCAAGCACCGAATTACCGGGGCGGAAAGCGCGTACAGGTGATTTTAAAGGCGTATCAGCCACCGTTGAATCCTGTTGCGCAAAGGCGGCAGCACAATTCAACAAAAAAAGCAGGCAGCACCAAACAACCAAATGTATCCTCAAAGCTTAAAACAGGGCTTATTATTTTTGCAAAAGTAGGGTAATTATCTGAACCAGAATTTTATGAATTCATATTTTTTGAATTTATTTTAAGCCTCTGCCCGGCATTTTATTCATCCACGATTAATCGAAATCCCGATTGTACTAAACCCGCCTTATTCAAAAAAATATAATTGCATTACCTTTGCCGCATGGCCGGCATTTACATCCATATCCCCTTTTGCAAGCAAGCTTGCCATTATTGCGACTTCCATTTCAGCACATCGTTAAAGTACAAAGATGAAATGCTGCGTGCTTTGATCAGTGAAATCAAACTGCAAAAAGGTTACCTCAACGGTGAAACCATCGAAACCATTTACTTTGGCGGCGGCACCCCTTCTGTTTTTGATGGCGATGAAATAAGCAGGATCATCAATGCGGTTACCGAACTCCATACCGTATCATCCGCGGCCGAAATAACGCTGGAGGCTAACCCCGATGACCTGAAACCCGACAAACTAAAAGCCCTTAGACAAACGCCGGTTAACCGCTTCAGCATAGGGATCCAGTCGTTTTTTGATGAGGACCTGGTTTGGATGAACCGTGTACACCGCGGCCAGGAAGCCGAATCATCTGTAAAGCGGGCCCAGGACGCCGGGTTTGAAAACATTACCGTCGACCTGATCTACGGCTATCCCATGCTTAGTGATATCAAATGGAAGCAAAACCTGGATAATGTGTTTGAGCTTAACGTTCCGCATGTATCCACCTACTCTATGACGGTTGAACCTCAAACCGCGCTGGCGGCTTTTATCAGCAAAAAAAAACAGCCCCCCATGAACGAGCAACAAAGCGCCGAGCAATTTACGGTGCTCATGGATGCCATGCAGGCACACGGGTTTGAACATTATGAAATCTCCAACTTTTGCAAGCCCGGTCAATACTCCCGCCATAATTCTAACTACTGGAAAGGGGTAAAATATTTAGGCATCGGCCCTTCGGCCCATTCTTATAACGGCGATACCCGGCAGTGGAACATCGCTAACAACGCGAAATATATGCAGGCGCTTGAAACCGGAAAACTATTGGCCGAAACCGAGGAGCTAACCGAAGCTAACCGCCTGAACGAATATATCATGACCTCATTACGCACCATTTGGGGACTTGATTTAGCCAGGCTCAACCAGATAGCCAAAGGTGCATCAGACGAATTACTCAAAGCTGCCTCTGAATATTTCGACAGGGAATGGATTATACAAAAAGATAATGTTATTTATCTTAGTGCAACAGGAAAACTGTATGCTGATCATATAGCCTCCGGATTATTTTTCTAAACCTTTGAGGTTTTTTACAGTCAGTACTTTGTTACAAAGCAAAATGGTTTTAAAAACTGTTTATATTTATCAAATCGTATTGTTTTATATACCTGCAATTATGAAAAAAGTACTTATTATCGCTTTATCGTTTATAGCTATTACCATAGCCCCAAAAGCTTTCGCCCAAAAAACTGTGGGCGGTACTGTTATGTCGCCCGCTAAAAATATCGTACAAAATGCATCCGGCTCAAAAGACCATACTACGCTGGTAAACGCTATTAAATCTGCCGGGTTGGCGCCTACTCTATCAGCAGCCGGTCCGTATACTGTTTTTGCACCTACTAATGAGGCTTTCGCGCAGCTTCCCGCAGGCACCGTTGACAACCTGATGAAACCCGCAAGCAAGGCTAATCTTATTAAACTGCTTACTTATCATGTAGTACCCGGTAAATTGAGCTCGGCCGATCTGCTAACCAAAGTAAAAGAAGGTAAAGGCAAACTGGAGCTTAACACACTGAGCGGTGGCACGCTTACTGTGATGTCGCAGGGTGCAAAACTTTATCTTGTTGACGAAAAAGGCGGCAAGTCATTCATCACCATAGCCGATGTTGCCCAAAGCAACGGCCTTATCCAGGTGGTTAATGCGGTTTTGAAACCTAATTAAGACAGCTGCAATATGCAGTGGCAGTTGTACAAGCAGTACACTGGTCAGAGGGAGGTAGTCAAAATATTCTTTTTTGATTACACACCGCGAAAACTGCAAGCGCACTTCCTGCTGCCACTGCAGCTTCATACGTCATTAAAATACAACTGTCAGCATAATTTCAAAATCGGTACAAATCGTTTACATATTATTTACAAAGAATTAATTTTGCTCGTTAATTAATTTGTAGAAATGAGTATAACGCTTACACCTATTGACAGTGTAGACAATATAAGCAAGGAGGATTTTGTTAACAATTACTTAAATCCGCGCAAACCGCTTATTATCCGCAAAGCGACTGAACGCTGGCCCGCCCTGCAAAAATGGACTTTTGAATACCTGAAAGAGGTAGTTGGAGATAAAACCGTTCCGCTTTATAATAGTTCAAAGGCCGATCCTTCCAAAGCTATCAACGCCTCGGCCAGCGAAATGAAGTTCGGCGATTATATTGATCTTATTCAAAAACAGCCCACCGATTTAAGAATTTTCCTGTTCGACCCAATTAAGCATGCCCCAAAACTGCTGGAAGATTACCGTTCCCCCTCTGATTTAATGGGCGGTTTTCTGGATAAATACCCTAATATGTTTTTTGGAGGCGCCGGTTCCGTAACATTTTTACATTACGACATCGACCTTGCACACATTTTCCATACACATTTTAATGGCCGCAAACATGTAATGCTGTTCGATCAGAAATGGACAGAACGCCTGTATTGCATTCCATTTGCCACCTATGCATTGGAAGATTATGACATTGAAAAGCCGGATTTCACTAAATTCCCGGCACTTGACGGCATTCAGGGACAGGAAGCAATTTTAGAGCATGGCGATACCCTGTTTATGCCAACCGGTTACTGGCACTGGATGAAATACCTCACGGGTTCGTTTTCCATTTCCTTGCGTGCCTGGGATAAGTCATGGTCTATAAAAGCTAAAAGCCTGTATAACTTAACAGTACAGCGCAAGTTTGATAACATGATGAAAGCCCGCTTTAAAAAGGATTATATGGATTGGAAAGAGAACCTGGCTATCAAACGTGCCAATAATGCCCTTGTTGCAGGCAGACCATAATATTGAAGATATAATTATACTACTTTGGGGTTTATTTCGTTATTTTGAATGCTTTTAAACAAGTAAGAAACAATATTGTAACTTTATTTTAAAATTAGCGTAATCCCCCCTAAAGTAATAAAACATTTATGTGCTTCATTCTTAACCCGATCGATACGGTTGAAAATATTTCTCCCGAAGACTTTAAGAAGAATTATTTAGACCCTCGTCGCCCGCTGGTTATCAAGGGGCTCACCAAAAGCTGGCCCGCCCGCGAAAAATGGACACCCGAATATTTAAAGCAGGTTGTTGGCAATAAAGTAGTGCCACTGTATGATAACTCAAAGGCCGATCCTTCAAAACCCATCAATTCGTCGGCAACTGAAATGCCCTTTGATGAATATATAGACCTCATCCGCAGTAAACCAACCGAGTTAAGGATCTTTTTCTTTAACATATTTAAACAAGCGCCACAGCTTTTGGATGATATCGTATTACCCAAGGACTTGATGGGCGGCTTTTTGGAAAGCATGCCGGCCATGTTTTTCGGCGGTTCAAACTCGGTTACCTTTTTACATTACGATATCGATCTTCCGCATATTTTCCACACTCATTTTGGAGGTCGTAAGCATGTGATCCTGTTTGAAAACAAGTGGAAACGCCGCCTGTACTGTATCCCTAATGCAACGTATGCTTTGGAGGATTATGATGTATTAAACCCTGATGTTAAAAAGTTCCCGGCGCTTGACGGTGTAGAAGGCATTGAAGTTTTCCTGGAGCATGGCGATACACTGTTTATGCCCACCGGCTATTGGCATTGGATGAAATATGTTGATGGTTCATACTCTTTAAGCCTTCGCGCATGGGATGCCAGCATAAGCCGTAAAGCGGCAAGCCTGTACAATCTGGCCATCAAAGGCGGGGTTGACAGCGCACTAAAAATGGTATTTAAAGGCAAATATGCTAAATACCGCGAAGGCCTTGCCGTTAAATGGGCTAACCGGGAGTTGGCTGCGGGGAAACCTTTTTGAGTCGGAAGCCTTAAGTCAAGATTGAAAACGATGGATAAAATCCATCGCTTTTTTTATTTCTTCCCCGAAGGCCGTGTCCTCACGGCCGGCCTGCTTTGCAAATGCACATGAGGACATCCGCACGGGGGAATAATTGAACCGGAATAACTACCACCTCTCCAATCCCAAAAGCTTTTTACCCAGGTCGCTAAGATCAGCAACCGGATTTTTCTTTTCCCGTTCCAGCGGATCGCCCGGAAAAGCGTAGCCCTGCATGGCCTCACGGCTTTGCCAGCTGTTAATGCGCCATTGCCTCAGCTCTTCATTATCTTCCTGGGCGGGCATCATGGATATATACTGCGCAATACGCACTTTATCTGTACTGGTATTAGGTCTTATACCATGCGGCTGCAAACTGTTAAATATCAGCAGGTCACCTGCTTCCAGTTTTACTTTTACGATTTCAAAACCGGTGGTATCAGGCTTATAATGATCCCTACCTCCGGGTTGGGTTAATTTCCAGGTATCGTATGTACGATATAGTTCCGGGATACATTGAAAGCCACCCATGTTTTCATCAGTCTGATCGGCAAGAGCCAAAACGCCCTGCACATTTTGAGGTTTGGTTTCCGGGTCGTAATCCCAGTGAATAAAACCTTTATACTCAAAGCCGGGCCGTAGCGGAAAATTCAGATTGGCCCTGTCAATAGTTACCCATAGCTTTTCGGTACCCCAGATATCGGCAAAAGCAGCATGTACTTTAGGATATTGCCGGTTATCCCACATAAACTGCTGGTTATAAATTTCAACCATGCCGGTGTTGTTCAGCTCACTCATTTGCATTTGCGCATTGGGCCTTTTATACCAGGTACTTGTATCATTGGCATCCTTATCTTCATATTGCCATAGATAATTAGCTAATTTTTCAGCTTGCACCTTAGGCACTGCATTTTTGATGATCACGTAACCATTCTCTATCCAAAATTGCCAATCGGCCTCGCTAAGCACTTTTAGCGGTTCATTGTTAAGGCGTTCATTCAGGCGGATCTGGCTTGATTTAGCGGTCGACGGATTACCGGGGATCTCTTTATGTGCATTCGCCGGCGTGGTTGCCATGGTCATGGTTGCATTTTCGGTCTTCATCATTTTCTTTTTGATTTATAACTCAAATTTAGGTTGGCATGGAAGATGGATTATCCTGTACAATGACCAAAATTTGCTCTACATTGATCATTTTATTTACCTTTACTAAACTTAATGCTCAATATAGCATGGATAAGATCCAGTTAGAGAAGATTAATTTTGAACCTGGTAAATCGTTCAAACTCTTTTCGCCCCGGCTTCGCAACACTTTTCTTTGGCATTATCACCCCGAATATGAATTGGTTTATGTGGAGGCCGATGCAGGGATCAGGCACGTAGGTTCACATATCTCAGGATATACCCAACATGACCTGGTACTTATAGGCAGTAACCTGCCCCACCTCAACTTTGATTACCGGCTGCGGAGCGAATATCACCAGATAGTGGTGCAGCTAAAAGAAGATTTCATGGGAACTGCAATAGGCATCACTCCCGAATTTTCGGCCATTGAGCAGCTTTTCAAAAAGGCCGCCAACGGTATTGCTTTTTATGGCGATACCAGGACTACGGCAATGCGAAAACTGAAACTTTTACCTGGTATGGATTCTTTTCAGCAATTATTGGGATTAATGGAAATCTTTAATATCCTGGCCGGTTCAAAAGAATTTACGATTTTAAACAATGACGAACCGAACCTGCAGTTCTTTTTAAAAGATAAGATCAGGATGGGGGCCGTTTATGAATATATCGGCAGCAATTACAATCTTAAACCCGATGTAAATGTAGTGGCGGCTAAAGTGAACTTTACCACAGCAGCCTTTTGCCGCTATTTTAAAAAACAAACTAAAATGACCTTCACCGATTTCGTGAACCAATACCGTGTTGATGTAGCCAAAAACCTGCTCATGCAGGATAAAAACGTTACTGAAACCTGTTACGCTGTAGGATTTGAAAGCTTATCATATTTTAATAAGCTCTTTAATAAAATAGTTGGCAAAAACCCATCTGATTTTAAGCGGGACTGGCTTGTTAAGGATTGACCGGGAATAATAGCTGTAAATACTGCCGCCAGAATTATTCAGCCTGGTTTTTATAGTAATCCTGAACCGCATCAGGCAAAAGATGCCAGTATGAAGCCGGCTCCTCCCTGATCTTTGCCGCCGGTACGGGTACAATTTTACAGGGCTCTTCGTAAATAACGCTTTCGCAATCTAAAAACCGGCCCATATATGCGCCATATGATTCGGATGCAAATATTACATCAATGGGTGGCAGGCTCTTTTTAAGATAGCTGGCCCAAAGGCGCGACATGTTTTCTATCGATTCGGCGTGGCCTGTTAGCATGGCCTCGTCATAACTTAATAATATCGGCTTAACCTTATTGTTGCCTGCATATGTTTGCTTAAGCCATTCCAGCCTCACCTCGCCCGGAATCGGCTCATCATCACTGGCTCCAATAACAACTTCCAATTCATCACAATGTGCAAGGGCATAATCAATTAAAGCCATATGCCCTATGTGCAGCGGCAAAAACTTCCCTATTACCAAACCTCTCTTCATGCAGTAGTATTAAATTAAAGCAATGGTTTGTGCGATTCCCTTTTCGAGAAGGGAACCGCTCGTCCCTTAAGCTTCCAAATCTTCATATAATTCCTTATCTCCAACTACTAATCTCACTCACGACGTATGATCACAAACTATTTTCCATTCGCCTTTGATTTTCCTGAACCACAACGTAAAATAGCCACCAGGCGTATCTTTTTCTCGGGTTAGTTTCCATCCACCCAAAACAAAGGCATTGGTTGCATCCAATACCTTTAGCTGTATAATATTGAAACTAAGCTGCCCCATGGCGGCCTTATCCGGATAAGTTTGCTTGTAATGATCAAGGGTTGTTTGCCAGCCGTAAACAGGCGCGGTTTTACCTACAAAAACCAGCGAGTCTGATTTCCAGTAGGTTTGCATAAACCCTTCTATATCGCCCCGGTTCCAGGTCTCTTCCTGTGTGTGCATTACTTTCAGAATGGCTTGCCTGCTCTGCGCAAAGCAACACGCGGCGGCAAGCATAAACATAAAACTCAGCAACATTCTTTTCATATAATAAAGATATACAATTTTCTGAACCACGATTTGGCCGATTAATGGATTACCTGATGTTACATTGGCAAAGTAAATCCATTAATCCGAAAAATCAATAAAATCCTGCTTTCAACAAAAAAACAAAATCCAACTTATTACATTATATTTGGGTTTCACCGGCGATAAAAAAACAAATTAACTATGGGAAATCAGGTATTGAGCTTCGGCGAAGTTTTATGGGATGCTTTTGGCGACGGAAAAAAGGCCGGCGGTGCCCCCATGAACGTAGCCCGGCATCTGGTGCAGCAAGGTGTAAAAACAGCGTTTGCGAGTTCGGTGGGTATGGATAATTCGGGCGATGCACTAATAGGCTTTTTAAAAAGCAATGACCTGTATTCGGACCTGATACAGCAGGATGATGAATTTCCAACCTGTGAAGTTACCGTGCAGCTTGATGAAAATAACACCGCCACTTATATCATTCCCCAACCTGTTTCATGGGACAATATTGAACCATCGGCCGCGCTTACGAAAGCGGCTCAGGCAGCCAGGGCCATTGTATTTGGCAGTTTAGCCTGCCGTACCGCTACTACCCGCGAAACATTGTTAAACCTGCTTGATGAAACCCCGGCGTTAAAAGTATTTGATGTTAACCTTCGCCCGCCGCATTATACATTATCAACTATTGAAACATTGGTTGCCCGGGCCGATGTAGTGAAAATGAACGAAGAAGAAGCCAACCTGCTCATAGGTGGCAGCAGTGCTTCCCTACGCGATCAAATCGGCGAGTTCCGTTCCAAATATCATAGTCAAACCATTTGTGTAACCCGCGGCGAACATGGCGCGCTGGTATGGCACGATCATGAATTTTATGACAGTCCCGGCTGCCCCGTAAAAGTAGCCGATACCGTAGGTGCAGGCGATGCATTCCTGGCAACTTTTGTAGCCGGCTTACTTTCGGGCAAACCTATGCAGCAAGTGGTTGACAGGGCCTGTTCTGTTGGCTCATACGTAGCCAGCCAGCGTGGTGCCAACCCGGTATATCCTCCTGAACTGCTGAATAGTTTGGCGTATATTTAGAAATTCGGATCTCGGATGTTCAATTTCGAATTTATTTTCAAAGTGGAAAATGACTTTTTTAAATCCGAAATTGAACATCCGAAATCAAAAATCTAATTGTCATACTTAACTAACAATTTATTTTATCACTTCCGCAGCGAAACTTTTCCTAAAAATATTCCGTTCCTTTATGTACAGAAAGGACAAAATATGCGCGGTTTTGGATTTTCCAAATTTAAGCCCAATCAAATCCCTAAAGGCGGATTTGATGAATTACTGAAATTATTCCTCGAATTGCTCAATTATACATCGGGCGATGCAGGCGAAGCTTTAGCCTGGCTTAACGAACTCGATAAACAGTATAACCTTACCAACGATGATTATGGCATGGGCGATTTCATCGACGAGCTGAAGCAAAAAGGCTATCTTGATGAAGACAATCAAAACGGCGAGTTCAAGATCACGGCAAAAACAGAGCAAAGCATCAGGCAGTCGGCGCTGGAAGAGATCTTCGGCAAGCTAAAAAAATCGGGCAAAGGCAATCACCGCTCACCCCAATCAGGCCAGGGCGATGAAAAAAATGCCGAGCGCCGCGAGTTTGAATTTGGCGACAGCCTGGATCAGATAGACATGACACAATCTATCCACAACGCCCAGGTTAATCACGGTATTGGCGATTTTATGATGACCGAACGCGATCTTGAAGTAGAGGAAATGGACTACAAAACCCTTACTTCAACCGTGCTCATGATCGATATTTCGCACTCCATGATTCTTTACGGCGAAGACAGGATCACCCCAGCCAAAAAAGTAGCCATGGCCCTTGCCGAGCTTATCCGCACCAAATACCCTAAGGATACGCTGGATATTGTTGTTTTTGGCAACGATGCATGGCCTATAACCCTGCAGGATTTACCTTACTTACAGGTTGGCCCTTACCATACCAATACCTATGCGGGTTTGGAACTGGCTACCGATCTGCTCCGTCGCCGTAAAACGCACAACAAGCAAATTTTTATGATCACCGATGGTAAGCCTACCTGCTTAAAGGAAGGCACCAGGTATTATAAAAACAGCATTGGTTTGGACAGGAAAGTGGTTAACAAAACCCTTAACATGGCTGCCCAATGTAAACGGTTAAAAATACCTATCACCACATTCATGATAGCTAAAGACCCATACTTGCAACAGTTTGTGCGTAAATTCACAGAAACAAATGGTGGCAAAGCATTTTACAGTTCCCTTAACGGTCTTGGTGAGTACATTTTTGAGGATTATATCAGGAATAGAAGGAAGACAGTCAGATAAATACTATTATTTGACGATTGGCCAATTTGAAAATTTGAAGATGTTTTAATTCTTCCATTTTCAAATTTTCAAATCATCAAATTTCCAAATTTAAAAAATGAGCAAATTATTAGATATAAAAACCCTCGGCCAGTTAAAGCAAACAGGCTACAAGAGCCGTTCGGTTAAAGACGAATTACGTGCCAACCTTATTGAACAGCTTAAAAAGCGCGAAGGCGGCTTTGAGGGCATCATCGGATTTGAAGATACTGTTATCCCTGATCTGCAAACTGCTATCCTGTCCCGTCACAATATTTTACTGTTAGGCTTACGCGGCCAGGCAAAAACCCGTATTGCCCGTTTGCTGGTTAACCTGCTTGATGAGTATATTCCTTATATTGAGGGATCTGAATTGTTTGACGATCCTTATAACCCTATCTCGTGGTACGGTCATAGCATCATCACCCAAAAAGGTGACGATACCCCTATCGGCTGGATCCACCGCTCTGAGCGTTATACCGAAAAGCTGGCTACACCTGATGTTACCGTAGCCGATTTAATTGGTGACGTTGACCCTATCAAGGCTGCTACTTTAAAATTAACCTATTCGGACGAGCGTGTGATCCACTTCGGTTTGATCCCTCGTGCACACCGCGGCATTTTCGTGATCAATGAGCTGCCCGATCTACAGGCGCGCATCCAGGTATCGCTGTTCAATATCCTTCAGGAAAAAGATATCCAGATCCGCGGTTTTAAACTGCGCTTACCATTGGATATCCAGTTTGTGTTTACCGCTAACCCTGAAGATTATACCAACCGTGGTTCGATAGTAACACCGCTTAAAGACCGCATTGAGAGCCAGATTTTAACGCATTACCCGCGTTCGGTTGAGATTTCACGCAAGATCACCCAACAGGAAGCATCCCTTACAGATGATCAGCGTATCGCTATTGAGGCAGATGGTTTGGTGAAAAACCTGGTTGAACAGATTGCTTTTGAAGCGCGTAACTCCGAATACATCGACAAAAAATCGGGCGTCTCGGCACGTTTAACTATTTCGGCCTATGAAAACCTGATCAGTAATGCGGAGCGCAGGATGATCATCAACCACGAAAAAACCACGTTTGTGCGCATTACCGACTTTTTGGGTGTAATCCCTGCCATTACCGGTAAAATTGAGTTGGTTTATGAGGGTGAGCTGGAAGGGCCGGGTAAAGTGGCCAACATACTGATAGGTAAAGCCATCAAAAGCTTACTGCTATCATTTTTCCCTGACCCCGAAAAGGCTAAGAAAGCCAAAGCCCCTAACCCATATGCAGCTATCATTAACTGGTTTGGCGATGGCAACAATGTAGCTTTGGTTGATGATATGCCTATGCAGGAATACAAAAAAGCCCTGGAAGAGGTTGTTGGGCTGAAAGACCTGGTAAAAAAGATCCACCCGCGTTTGGGCGAAAGCCAGCAATTGCTGCTGATGGAATTTGTACTTCACGGCCTGTCGGAGTTTTCACAATTGAACAAAGGTTTCCTGGATAATGGTTTCGCGTTTTCGGATATGTTTAACAGTTTATTTAACTTGCAGCCCGATGACGATGACCTTGATATTGACGACGACCGATACTAAATATATTGCGCTATATGATCTTTAAAGCGCTGAGTATATTATTCTGGATTATAATTGAGCTGCTGGCCGACCGGTACGTTTTATACGGCATCCGCGGCGCATTCAAAAAATGGCGACTGCTTCGATCAAAAGCATTCGCCATTTTTTATTGGGGCTTTTCGGCTTTATGTGTAGCCGCGCTTTTAACTGCCGGTTATATTACCATAGCAGGCACGGGAGTACGTGCTGCCTGTTTGCTGATAACATTTATCCTGCTCATCTGTAAATTCACTTTTATACTATTCATTTTTGCCGATGATATCAGGCGAAAAATTATTCTAAAACGGAAGAAAACTGCTCCTGCCGCTGCCGCTAATAAAGAACCTGCTGCCAACACAGATGCCATTCCCCGTTCCGAGTTTCTTCTAAAAGCAGGTTTACTTGCCGCAGCTGTTCCATTGGCTGCTATTAAAATGGCCATGCCCAGAGGGTCGTATGATTATCATGTACTGTATCAAACTATCTATCTGCCTAATCTGCCAAAGGCCTTTGATGGCTTAAGGATCGGGCAGATCTCGGATATTCATTCAGGCAGCTTTTATAATAAAAAAGCCGTGCTCGGCGGTGTTGAAATGCTGCTGAAAGAAAAAACCGACCTGATATTTTTTACCGGCGACCTGGTTAACGACGAGGCCTCAGAAATGACCAGCTACCAGGGTATTTTCACTAAAGTAAAAGCTCCCCTTGGTGTTTTCTCAACCCTTGGCAATCATGATTATGGCGACTACGGCGATTGGAATTCCCTGGCAGATAAAAAGAAAAACCATGATGACCTGATAGCCACCCACAAAAATATGGGTTGGAACCTGCTCATGAACGAAAACCGCCGCCTCAAAATTGATGGAGAGGAAATAGGAATCTTAGGTATCGAAAACTGGAGCGAATACAGCCGCTTCCCAAAATACGGCCGCATGGACCTCGCTGTAAAAAACACCGATGACCTGCCGGTAAAACTCCTGCTCTCGCACGATCCATCGCATTGGCGGGCCGAGGTATTACCTAAGTACCCACAAATTGATGCGATGTTTGCCGGGCATACTCATGGCATGCAGTTTGGTGTGCGTACCGAACATTTTCAATATAGCCCTATAAAATACGTTTATAACGAATGGGCTGGCCATTACCAGGAAAACAAACAACAATTATATGTAAATGTAGGCTTTGGTTTTGTTGGTTTAACCGGTAGAGTTGGAATATTGCCGGAGATTACGATATTTACACTAAAAGCCGGCATCGATCCTTCGCAACCCATTTCCTAAACGATCAGACACGGGCCGGCAGTCATTACCGATGAAGAAATTATTACAACCAGTTTTAGATTTCCTGCTCTTCAGTAATATTTTCATGTCGCTTTGTGCTGTAGCACAAGCTTTACTTACCTTTCATTTAATAGGATCAAAGCCAGTGTTTCCTGTTTTGGGTTTGTTATTCACTTCAACACTGGGTATTTACAATTTTTGTATCCTGATCACCAGGCCGGCCAAGCCGCAAAGATCGCCTTATAGAAGGGTACGCTGGTTTTTTGCACATTACAGGTTGATGGTAACCTTTACGATTGTTTCGCTGCTGTCACTGATCCCACTTTTCTTTATCATTACTACCGAATCAAAGATCCTGCTTATATTTCTCAGCGTTTTATCATTTGGCTATGGTTTGCCCTTGTTTAGTGTAGGCGATCACAAGTTTGGCTTACGAAACATTCCAGGTTTAAAGCCCTTTTTAATAACCCTGGTCTGGACAATGAGTTGTGTATTATTCCCGGTATTAGAGTCGATACATAACCATCTCACCGACATCACCATGCGCGATACTACCATACTCATAGCCAAACGTTTTTTGTTTATAGGAGCGCTGACCATTCCCTTTGATATCCGGGACCTTTTCGACGATCGTAAAGTGGGCCTAAAGACCATCCCGGTAGTTTGGGGCGAAAAAAATGCTTATCTGTTTTGCCAGGTATTGCTCACCGGCTACATTGTGCTCATGTTCCTGTTCAGGCAAAATGGCTTTAGCCTTGATTTCTTTGCACTCACACTTACCATGTTCCTTACGGGCTGGCTCATCTTCAGATCAGCCTGGGAAAAAAACGAGTACTATTATTTTTTTTACATGGATGGCGTACTGATTTTACAGTATGTAATTGTAGTAGTATTTAACGCTGTTAAATATTTTCTTCACTAAACCATGGCTGCCAATTATAATAACTCGGCATGGTTTTATGACCGGCTTTCAAGAATAGTTTATGGCAAAGCGTTGATAACCGCGCAAGTTTATTTATTAGGCTTTATTCGGCCGGAAAGTAAAATACTCATAGTTGGCGGCGGCACCGGTTGGATCCTGGAAGAGCTTGCCAAAATACACCCGGCAGGTTTAAACGTCACTTATGTTGAAATTTCGACCAATATGATTAGCCTCTCGCAAAAAAGGCAAACCGGCCAAAATGAAGTTGCGTTTATAAACGACGCTGTTGAAAACGTAAAGCTGCCACCTGACTTCGATGTCGTAATCACCCCTTTTTTGTTCGATAATTTTGTGGATGAAACCGTGGATAATGTTTTCGATCATTTGCATCACCTGCTTAAACCCGGCCGCCTCTGGCTCAATGCCGATTTTCAGCTTACCGGCCATTGGTGGCAAAATGTGTTGCTCAAAAGCATGTTTGTTTTTTTCAGGTTGCTTTGCGGGATAGAAGCCAGCAGGTTGCCCGCCATTGAAAAGCATTTTGATGCCGCAGGATACAGTGTAATTGAAGATAAAACCTTCTTTGGAGATTTTATTGTGGCGAGGGTGTATGAGAAAGCTTGACCCTTCCTTTCAAGCGTCATTGCGAGAAGCAAAGCAATCCCCTACTTTACAGAGAGGATTTGCATTACCGCTCTGCTCCATGAGGATTGCTTCGTTTCTTATAATGACATGATTGTAAGTAGCCGATATTATGTGCGTCCTGTCCCTCAGGGTCTCTCGCAGAGGACCCTGAGGGACACCGCCTTCTAAACATTGTCTCGTCCTAAAAAAAGTTTACATTTTATGAGATAGTCCTGTTATGTATTTACAAGTGTAGTGATGTCCTGTGATACGTTTACAATGTTAGTGTTTTTGCGATAATAGTTCTTCCACAATTTTTGAGGTAGCAAGCTTTTATCATGCACATGTTGGGGCGTTAGCAGACCGATACTGAAGTGTGGCCGGTGTTTGTTATACAACTCGATAGCTCTATCCAGTAATTGTTTTGCTTGTTGCTTATTCTCAGGCCGGTGATGCTTAAGATATTCTTCTTTAAGAATGCCGTTCATTCGTTCAGCAACGGCATTCTCTAATGGGTCACCGTTCTCGGTCATACTGATCTTGATGTATCTGTCCTGTAATAGCTTTACATAGCTTTCTGTGCAATATTGCACTCCCCGGTCCGAGTGATGTATAAGTGCCTCCGGCAATTGTTCAGGCAGGTCTTTTAAAGCCATTTTCAAGGCCTGTATCGTTTCGATCGTTTCTAAGGTATCAGCCAAATGATAGCCAACTACTTTGTGCGAATAAGCGTCCGTTATCAAACTGATGTACAAATGTTCTTCTTTTACTTTCCAGTAGGTGATATCGCTTACCCACAGTTGGTTAGGCCTGACGACCTCCAGGCTGCGTATGATATTCGGCCATCTGTTGAACCGGTGACCCGACCAGGTCGTCACATGCCGCCTGCGGCGTTTCTTTACTAACAGTCCATTAGCTGACAACAGGTCGAACAGTGCATCCCGTCCCATTTTAATGCCATGATCAAGCAAAAAAGGGTGCAGCTTTTCATAAAGCTTCCTGCCACCCATTGCCCGGTGGTCTTGGCGAATGCTGACAACCTCCTGCAATATAAGTGTATCCTCTATTCCAGATGCTTCTTGTTGCCAAAAGTGCTGATAATAGGCCTGACGGGTAATACCAAGTAACCGACATAATCGTACAAGGCTGATCCTTGTATACATGTCTTTCATCTCATGGATCACTTGGTATCCGACTTTTTTCGGATAGGAATATTAAGATCACGTTCAGCAATCTCGATCATACGCTTGTACATTTCACTGCGAAGCTGCTCATCTTCAAGCTGACGTTCGAGTTCTTTGATGCGTTGTTGTTCTTGCGACAAGGCACCTGTAGGCGGATCTTTATGGGGCTTCTTTGCGGGCAAGGATAGTGGTTTTACTGATGACAAATATCTGTCTTTTTCCGAAACTTCTGCATAACCTAACTTCTGCATCCAACGCGTTATGCCACTATGTATCTTGATATCATATTTCCTCAACAACGCCTTTTGACTAACACTGCCAGCCAAATACTCTTTGATAACTGAATGCTTAAATTCAAGTGAATAATGTCCTTTTCCATCAATAATGATCTTTTCCATGTAGTTTATTTTTGTGTAAACTCATTTCAGGACAAGACACATCTACCAGGATAATAAGAACAGCGAACCGGCATGACGTATATATCAGGGTCCTCTCCGAGAGACCCTGATGGGACGGTGATGGGTACTCGTAATGACGGGTATTTTAGATTATTGTCGATTACTGGTTATAAACAAACTTATACCCAATGCCTCTTACGGTTTGTAAATACTGCGGCGAATCGGCATTGGTTTCTATCTTTTTACGCAGGCGAACGATGTGCATATCCAATGTGCGGGTATTTACGTCAGCGTTGTAGCCCCAAACTTCCATCATCAGTTCCTCGCGGTTTATTACCTTGTTCTTGTTTTTAAGGAAGTAAAGGAGGATCCTGTTTTCGAGAATGGTCAGCTCGATCTTCCTTCCGTCGCGAATGAGGAGGTGCGTGTTGGGCAGGTGCTCCATGTTGGCAAAACGGTATGATTCTGGCTTTTCGCTATTCAGGGAAAACTTGATCTTATTTTCAATCATGGCCACCAGCACGTCCATATTATAAGGCTTGGTGATATAATCAGATACCCCAAAGTTATAAGCCTCTATTTTATCAACATCCTGGGCTTTGGCGGTCATCATGATGATGAGGCTATCAAAACCTTTTTCGCGGATATTTGCGCAAACTTCCGAGCCGGGCTTACCGGGCAGCATCCAGTCAAGCAATACAATGTCAGGCTGTTCGGCCAGTATCATGGCTTCAGCTTCATTACCGTTGCCGGCTTCCAGTACTTTGTAACCTTCCGACTGCAAACGCTCTGCAACCAGGAAACGCAGGTTCTCATCATCTTCAACCAGCGCTATTTTAATTTCTTTGTTCATATCTTAATGTTCGTATGGAAGCGTAACTAAAAATTCCGAGCCTTCGTTAACCTTACTGTAAACAGTTATATCGCCGTTCATAAAATTAACCAGTTCTTTACAAAATGCCAAACCCAGGCCAACGCTCCCGTTTTGATTGTATTGGTTCTCTATCCTGTAAAACTTCTTAAAAACGTTATTCAGTTCATTTTTTGGTATCCCTATCCCCTTATCAGCAAATGAAAACACAATATTGCGTTTTTCCTGTGAAATATTGATGAACAACTCCTTTTGCTGAGGGTGCGAATACTTGTATGCATTTTCAATAAGATTTTGAAAAACACTCCCTAATAATACCGGATCGGTATAAAAAGTTTCAACCTTATTGATTTTAAATTTAATATTAAAATCAGCATACTTTATTTTAAAGGTATCAATATACCGGCTAATAAAGTTCTCTATATCAATTTCTTCCTGTTTAAGGGTAATGGATTTATTTTCAATTTGGGTAAACGAAAGCAGTTTATTCATCAGCTCGTTCAGCTTATCAGCTTCTTCATCCAGTATTTTACCATAATGGCGGCGCTGCCTTTCGGTAAGCTCACCATCGCTGCGCAAGTTTGATCCGGCTATCTTAATTACACTTACAGGAGTCTTAAACTCATGAGTAAAGTTGTTAATAAAATCATACTGAAGCTTAAACAGCTTCATATTCACGTTCAGGTTGCGGTAAATAAGCCATCCTATCAGCATTAAAAACAGGGTCATTAACAGTACTATAGCTCCAATGGGCATAAAGCGGCGGTTAATCTCGGCAGTTAAATACCCCTGCGCCGAACTGAAAAACAGCTTATAATCAGAAAAAGCAACCGGCAATGGTACTTCCGTTATCAGTTTATCGCCCTCACTGTCAATAGGATCATACACTACAGGCTGGATGGATACATTTTCGTACAGCTCGGGGTGCGTATTTTTTACCTTCATCAGGTATGGGTCGAGGTAAAAGGTCATCATGTTTTGCTTGTATGAAGCCCCTTTGCTGTTACCCAGCATTTGCATGTCACGATAAATACGTACATCTTCGCGCCGCAGCACGTTGGTATAACTTATCTTGTCGGGTTTCACATCCCAAAAAGCCTTAAAAAGTTCATCCTGGCTTGATACACGTGACGTATCTGAAAAAGCGATATAATTACTCAGCTTAATGGCCATCTCCCTGAAATCATCTTCATTGACCGTTCGCCGCTGCTCGGCCCCGTAAACCTTATCGTTAACGTGCCAATACTGATAAACCGCCTTAGCAGCTATATTCAAATTATTTTTGCGTACGGTCATAGTAGTTGTGCCGCCAATGAGGGCATCATAAAAGACAACCCGGCGCACAAAATTATAATCATGAAAAACAGAGGCTGCATATTTACCTGCCGATGCCGAGTCAAGAAAACCCTGGTATGAGGTTATCTCAGGGATCTTATTCTGAAAAAACTCATAATAAGGTTTAATGGTTTGTTCCAATACCTCTACCTTTTTTGAGGCAAACTCATTTTCAACATACTTGGCAGTGAGATTATAAGATATAAACAGGGCCACCACAAAAGTTATGGATATGAACACCAGGAATATGGTGATCAGCGTAAAATTTTGCCGGTAAGCGTTTTTCTGTACTGCCATATCGGCTTTATGGTTTAACCCGCATATTCTTATCCAAAAACTTCTCTATTTCGGCATACATTTCCATACGGTTATGTTCGCTCCTGAAATATGCACGTTCATTGGGTTTTAAAAAGTATTTCACATCAACGTTCCGCTTGCGCAGCTCGCGCACAAACTGGTTAAGCTCACTGATATTTGCCCGCTGGTCTTTAGCACCCTGGAATATGATTAAAGGCACCTTAATTTTATCGGTATGAAAAACCGGTGAGATTGCCCTTAACTGGTCGGCGTCTGTTTCAGGGTTACCAACCATTTCGTAAGTCATTTTTAAATATGGCTTAACAAATGGCGGGGCGTCTTTGATATAGGTAAAAAAGTTAATAAGCCCGTATTGAACTACGGCGCAGTTATATAACTCCGGATGAAATGAAACGCCGTAAAGTGCCGAAAAACCACCAAAACGACCGCCAAAAATGGCAATCTTTTTAGGATTTGCAACTTTAGTATCGATGAGCCAGTGTACCCCATCGGTAATATCATCCTGGATTTTGCCGCCTACCTGTTTATAGCCCGCACTACGGAATGCTTTTCCATATCCTGTTGAACCGCGGTAGTTAACCTGGAAAACTGCATAACCACGATTGGCTAAAAACTGCACCTGGTCATCATATCCCCAAGTATCCCGTCCCCACGGGCCGTCATGCGGCATCACTACTACCGGGTAGTTTTCACTTTTGTTACCCCGGGGCAGGGTTAAATAACCATTTATCAGCAAGCCATCACGTGCATGGTATGATATAGGCTTCATAGCACACAGTTCTGCGGGCACCAGGCTCGAGTTTATGTCGCTTAACTTGGTTAGCTTACCACTGTTTTTTTCAAAAAGATAATACGAGCCGGGGTTACGGTCGGTATAGGTATTCAATATAAATTTGTTCTCCGAACTATCGCGATCAACCACCCTGATCTCATTATCCTTAAGCTGTTGCTGAATGGTTTTGTACATTTGCTCAACATCAGCCGCAAGAAAATGCTTGCGCGGCATAGATTCATCCCATCCGGTAAACTCTATCCGGCGCTTATTTTTTGAGTATTCAAAACTGGTAATGTCCGCTTTGCTGCAGCTAAAAATTGTCCGCTCTTCTTTGCCATCCTCGGCATTGATCTCAACCAGGGCCATCTTGTCGCGGTTTACGTTTGAGAGTGCATAGAAGTAATTTTTAACTCCGGTAAAAGCTATGGGTTTTACTGCATTCTTAAAATTATTTTCGATAATGGGCTTAAAAGGTTTATCCTCATCCGGGCGAAATAAAATGGTTTCATTAACCCCGTCTGATGCCCTTTCCAACCTGATCCTGCCATCGGCATCGGCAAACCATTCGGTAATATTACCCGGGTTGAGCAGGTAAGTCTTCATTTCGCCTGTTTTTACGTTAAGCCGGTAAACGTCAAAATTGCCTGGATCACGTTCATTGGTTTTAATGGTGATGATATCGGGCTGCTGCCGGTTGCGGTTAACCAGGCCTATCCTCACGTTGCCAAGCGATAATATAGTGCGACTTTTGTCGGTAGCTACATCAAAAGCGTACATCTTTACCGAATCGGTAGCTATCAGGTCCTGCGAAAAAACAAGCTGGTTATTATAGGTCCAGAAATAATCACCGCGGATAGAGTAATCCTCAAATTGGGTAACCATCCGCTCCTTACCATCGGCTAATGATTGTATAAAAATATTCTGTTTGTCCTTAAATGGCTTTAGGTATGATACATATTTACCATCGGGTGAAATGCGGTAGAAACTTCTTTCGGGTGTTTTAAAAAAGTCAATAATAGGAATTTGCCTTATCTTGTTCCTGTTGCAGGAAAAGAAGGCGATGATGCAACTCACAATAAGAAAAAATCTGACCCGGCCAAGCATAGCTACAATTACCCTATTTTATTAATTGAGTCAAATTAGATAAATAAGTTCGATGTTATCAAGATGTCACTACAATTTTACCCTTATATGCCGTTATATAAATAATACGGTAAACCAGCTTAATCAATCCTATTAATTGATTATTTTTGAACAGATGAGGGCTTTATATATTGTTATTATTCTTGCTTTTTGCTTTAGCACACGGCTGCTTGCGCAGGACAATGAGCTGCTGCTGGCCAAGCAATACAACGCAAATGGCGAACCGCAAAAAGCACTCGAAATTTACCAAAAACTATACAAGCAAAACAACGAAAATTATTACAGTGTATACGTAAATACACTGCTCAATCTTAAGAAATTTGACGAAGCCGAAAGCATCACTAAAAAGCTGATCCGCCGCCATCCTGATGACCACCAATATGCTATAATGCTGGGCAATATTTATACGCAGCAGGGCAATATGGGCAAGGCTGACGCTATTTATGATGACCTGATCAAAAGTCTCCCTGCCGATCAGGGCGAGATATCAGCCTTAGCATCACAATTTTACCAAAGCGCTAATATTGATTATGCGATCAAAATTTTTCAGCAGGGACGGAAACTGCTTAAAAATGATAACATGTTTACTTATGAGCTTATTAACCTTTACCGTTTTAAGCGCGACAAAATATCACTCACCGACGAATACCTGAACTTTTTACCTCAAAACCCCAATTTCATAAACCAGGCCGAAAATGCTTTTTCAAACGTATACGAGGGTAGTGCTGATTATGATATGCTTAAAACAGCTTTGCTGAGGCGCATTCAGAAAGATCCGCAACAAACCATCTATGCCGATCTGCTCACCTGGCAATACCTGCAGCAAAAAGAGTTTGACCTGGCCCTAAACCAGGCGCTGGCCCTGAGCCGCCGGCAAAACGATGATGGTAACAGCATTTATGAGCTGTGCCGTACTTTTATTGGCAACGAAGCTTATGACGAAGCCATCCGCGGGTATGAATACATTATCAGCAAAGGAAAAACAACGTCCTTATACATCCCGTCAAAGATTGAGTTAATCAACACTAAAAATCTGAAAGTAACATCTGGCAAATACCTGCCCGAAGATTTACTTGGACTTGAAAAGGATTATAACGATCTGCTTACCGAATTTGGCCGCAACAGCAGTACTGCTTTCGCTATGCAAAAGCTGGCCAACCTGCAGGCTTTTAAACTGCACAAACTAAAGGATGCCCAAAAACTGCTGGAAGATGCGACAAAAATCAGCGATATCAGGCCTACCCTGTTAGCCGATTGCAAACTCGATTTAGGAGACATTTACCTGCTCAACAACCAGCCATGGGAAGCTACCCTGCTTTACAGTCAGGTTGAAAAGGATTTTCCGGCCACTGCCATCGGGCAGGATGCTTTATTCAGAAATGCGAAAATGGCCTATTATACAGGTGATTTTACCTGGGCAAAAGGGCAATTGGATGTGCTAAAAGTTGCAACGTCGCAGTTAATAGCAAACGATGCGCTTAACCTGCTGTTGCTGATCCAGGATAATCTTGCTGCCGATAGCAGCGGGGCGGCGCTTAAAATGTACGCCCGGGCCGATCTTCAGATCTTTGCCCAAAACACAGAAAAAGCAGTAATGATACTGGACAGCATTGGCAAAAAGTTCCCCAATAATGCTTTAGAAGATGATATCATGATGTCGAAATCGCGCATTCTGATCCAGCAAAAAGATTATGCCGGCGCGGTGCCCCTGCTGAAAAAGATACTTGAACAACACCCTGCCGACCTGTGGGCCGACGATGCCGTATTTATGTTAGGCGATATTTATGAAAACAGGTTAAATGATAAAACCACAGCTAAAAACTACTACCAGAAAATCATAACCGATTACCCAGGCAGCCTCTGGATCAATGAAGCCCGTAAACGTTTCAGATTGTTAAGGGGCGATAAACCGGATGCGTCTTAAGTTTAGTGAGTAGTTGATTAAGTTAAGTAGAGAGTGGTTTTCTAATTACTTTGAGTCGGCCAACCATTCACCTAATCAACTACTCACTCAATCAACTTAAATAACTAATTTTACAGCATGATTGTATACAACGATACCATAATAATTGACGAAAGCATTCACGACGAATGGCTTAACTATATCAAAACCATCCATATTCCGGCTATAATGGCTACCGGGCATTTCAGCTCGTACCGCATCCTGACTGTTATTGATTCGCCTAATGAAGGGGTTACTTATTGCATCCAGTACAATGCAGATAGCATTGATCATTTTCAGCAGTTTTACATGAACCACCTGCACAAGTTCCAGGCTACCCACCAGGAAAAATTCAACGAAAAGTTTGTGATGTTCAACACCCTGATGGAAGAGGTGGAGTAAATTAATTGTGCCAGAGATTCAGTGCGCTGACGTCGTGTACCTCTGGCCAATGTCATTAAGTTAAGGGAAAATAGTTGAGGGTTAGTATTCTTAAGGAAGAAAAAGGGAATAAAAAGGATTGTAGTAAGTAGTTTTGAATCGACTAAAACACAAAACACCACTACAACCTTAATGGCCAGGACCGAGATAAAAATAGGAATAAAAATTATTTCCGAACTAAAAAGCTTTGTTTCTTTAATTGTCCAGAACGAACCTCTGTTGAATAATTTCAGAAAGTCTGAAAAAGACTTCACCCGAAATAGAAAACTCCCCTTTGAACGACTTGTTTTACTTATAGTTAAGCTCTGTAAGAAAACACTTAGCATAGAACTTGAAAAGTTTTTTGAAGAATTAGGAGGTCAGAGTCCCTGCTCAGTAAGCGCCTTTACCCAACAACGTATAAAATTAAAAGCATCTTTCTTTTACTGGTGGAACAATGTTCTATTAAGCAGTTATTACCATCATGCGAAGCAGGGGGATATAAAACGTTGGAAGGGTTTTCGGGTAGTTTCCGCAGATGGTTCTAACGTCAGTTTAGTAAACACACCTGTGCTAAGCAATTATTTTGGAGGTGCAAGCAATCAGAGTGGGTGTTTCGTACAAGCAAAGACATTTTACCACTATGACGTGCTGAATGAGCTTGTTCTGATGTCCCGGATCATGCCTTATCGTTATGGTGAGGTACCAATGGCTTATGATGCGATAGAACAACTGAAAAAAGATATGCTGGTTATTTATGACCGGAATTTTTGCAGTTATAAGATGTTTGCCTTGCATCTGTGGGCTGAAGAGGAAATCAAATTTGTCATCAGGGGAAAGAATGATCAGAATATGATAAAGGATTTCATAGCAGGAGGTAAACACACGGCCATTGTTTACTTAGCCCCTGTAACTACAGCTATCAAATCATTAAAAGAGAGTGGGTTTATCACAACCAATAAAACATTATTAAAACTGAGATTGGTACGGGTAGAACTGGAAAACGCGGTAGAGGTGCTGGTAACCAATCTTTGGGAAGAAGAAGGTTATCCCAATAGTGAATTTAAGGCGCTTTACTTTTTGAGATGGGGCGTAGAAACTAATATATCGATTCAGAAAAATATCCTGCAATTGGAAGCTTTCAGCGGCCTAACCGTTGAATCGGTTGAGCAGGACTTTTATGCAACTGTATTCATGACCAACCTACATGCTGTTTTAATAAAAGATGCTCAAGCATCGGTAGATAATAATCTGATAAATAGAAAATATCCCATGAAAGTGAATAAAAATAAGTCCTTTGGAAAGTTAAAGATTAATTTAGTGGCTATTTTCAACGACAATAATGCCGATCACATTTTAGAGGTATTACACAAACATTTTATCAGAGATATATTGCCCGTGAGAAAAGATAGAACCTTTCCACGAGTCAGAAAAAACAGGCAAACAAATAGTAAACACCGAACTTATTCTAACTTTAAACCAGCTTATTAACCCTTAACTTAATGACATTGACCTCTGGCACACTAAAAAAATCCTTTTATTTTATTTTCTACAAACCTTTAGCACCTCTGGTGCTGCTTATCAATCCATTTAATAGGATTACTTCTTAATGACCACGATAATTTGGCAATAATTCCAAATTCGTATAATTCGATTAATTGTCGTTCGTTTACACGACATTCGTGTATAAATTTTTCTCTATTATTTTCAAATAGATTGCCCCTACACATTCTACTTCGCAAACATAACCTTCATTGCAGTTACCTGTTTTATACAACGTGCCGGCTTCTTTTCATCCTGAACAATAATGCGGAAGGGGCCGTCAGCCGGGGCTAAGGGCTGTCCATCAATTTTATCAGCAAGAATGATGGCACGGTCGGTAAAACCCTTGTCCAGTTCGGCGAGGGCAAATAGCACCTGGTAACCGTCACTGGCTTCTACTAAAAGGTATTTAGCCAGGTTTTCGCCGCGTAATTCGGGGCCTAAAGTAACACCTGCTTTTGCTAATATTTCAGATACTGTCACGCCCAAATAAGTATGGTCTTTTCCATCGCGATCTTTACGGGTTACTGTTGTTTGCTTGTATTGTTGCAGATCCGCCCTGCCAATGGTTAGCGGATTTGTTACTTCTCCGGTTACTTTTACTACTGCTTCTTTTGTTTGGGCCCGGGTCGCTAAACCGGCTATCAGTAACAACAATATAAGGGTATATTTTTTCATGTGTATGATGTTTAATTTTTTGTTGACTGATGCGGATCTGCAAACCGCTTATCGGTTATAAAGGTAGAATCGGTAAGCATATTCAGAAAGGCTATCAGTTGTTTTTTTTCTTCAGGCAACAGTTTCAGCGAATGCCCTCCAACTTCGTTTGATTCGCCCTGTAAAAAAGCACTTAGCGATACCGATTGCTTAATATGTTCGCTGTAATGGTCTACAACTTCATCAAGTGTTTTAAAACGACCGTCGTGCATATACGGTGCAGTTAAGGCAATATTACGCAGTGTTGGTACTTTAAAACGGCCCCTATCGGTAACCAAGCCGGTAAACGCGGCCATGCCTTCATCTTTTGAAATGCTATCAAGGCCGTTATTATGAAAAAGCTCGAGATAGGTTTTTGGTCCGCCGTGGCAATGAGTACAATTAGCGCCGCGGATCCCTTTTTCCGGATCAGGGCCCCGGTTAAAAAGCTCCATTCCTTTCAGTTCATCGCTGGTTGGTTTATAAGCATTGCGCAGATAGCGATCATAACGCGAATCCGCCGAAATCAATGTCCGCTCAAATTGCGAAATTGCTTTTACTATACGTTCGCCGGTTATGGTACTATCGCCATAAACAATTTTAAAAAGGGTGGGATATAGCTTGGTGTTGCTCAGTTTTTGTACAGACACCTGTATGGATTGCCCCATTTCATGCGGGTTGGTCAGCGGAAAAGCAGCCTGCTCTTCCAAACTGGCAGCCCGGCCATCCCAAAAGAATTTACGGGTCCATAGCAGGTTAGCCAGCGACATGGAATTACGTGTTGCCAATCCATTATTAACACCTACGCTTAAAGCCCGGCCATCAGTAAATGCTTTTGATTGCTGGTGACAACTGCCACACGATATAGTGTTGGTTGCGGATAGTTTAGGTTCGTAAAAAAGTAAACGACCTAAATAAACACCCTGCTGCGTGGTGGGATTATTGGCAGGTACATTGATGCGATTGCCGAAATTGGCAGGGTAATTAAATACATAATCGCCCATGGGGACAACCGGCCCGGTGCCGGTATATGCTGTTAAACCGGCAACAATAAGTAAAAGGCAAAGCACGAACCAGACTTTGCCCTTGCGCAGGAAAAATGGTAGTTTATGCTTTGCCTTTCGATTATTTTTCACGTTGATTTTACAAAACCGTCGTTGCCAGGTACGCAGCAATCCCAAACTATACAGGGCGGATCTGCTAATCGGGGATTGCTTCGTACCTCGCAATGACGTGGGATTAACTGTTGTACCTTAAAATTAGTAGTTAAAAATCACGTTGGCAAAGTAATTTCTGCCTATTTCCGGGTAGCCTTCAACCAATGTGTAATTCCTGTCGAAAAGGTTGTTAACACCGCCTTCAACAGCAAACCCTTTAACTAATGTGATATGTGCTTTTACATTGGTTAAATAAAACGCTCCGGAGATTGTACCGTAGCTGGTGCTGTACCTTTTTGAGTTATACTCTTCAGATGCCAGGATATACAACTTGGCAAGCGGCGAATATTGCAAGGATGCAAAAACCTTGTTTTTTGGCACATCAGTAAAACGGATCTGCGGGGCCGAAAGGTTATTGCGCACTATCAAAGTGTAATTAGCGTCAACCCTTAGCTGCCGAATAATAGGATAACCAACTGCAAACTCGGCACCATAGTATTCAGCACGGCCAACATTCTGCACCTGCGATTGATTAGTTTTAGTCACCGGATCAACTGCTACGTTATTTACTGTTTGGATACTATTGTTGATCTTGCTGTAAAAACCAGATGCCTGCACCGAAAGTTTGCCGCCAATGAGCGAGTGATAGCTCAAGTCATAATTCAGTGCGTCTTCTGCTTTCAAATCCGGGTTAGGAATGGCAGTGCCAAATTTAAAGGAATAGCGGTCTTTAATAGTCGCGAACCTGGTTTTACGTGCTACCGAAAAGCTTAAAGAGTTGGCATTGTCAATATCATATTGTATCAAGCCCTGAACATTCCAGGCGCCGTTGCTATTAGCCGGCAAATCGCTTATAGTGCTATTGGTATATTGTTGTGCCTGGGTGCTGCGCCTGTCGTTATAGGCTACGCCTGCGTTTACCTTTAAGGCTGATGTTATATGGTAAGTATCTTCGGCACCTATGTAAAAATTGTTATCAGCATCGCGGCGGGTCGGCTCGCCTATGTTATGCTCCCGGTGCACATCCTGCTTAAAATGGGCTGCCACACTGAAGTTGTTATTCTTGAGGTCGGTATTTTCAAATGTTACGTTGCCGCCTAAAGTATAATCGTCATAAATACTTCTGAAAGCGTAGGGTTTGGTTATGGTGTTGTATGATGCGTTATCATAACTGTCAATCTCGTTCTTAAATTGGTCATAATACCAACGGCTTTTGATCACGTTGGTACTGTTGATCTTGTTGTTGCTTAACAGGTACAAGCCGCGAGTGTCCCAGTTTGGCCATTTCCAGTAACGCGGGCTTTTAAATAATGAGTTTTGTGTATCATCGCCAGCATAAACAGGTGTACCTTTTGTACCATGATGATAGGTATAACCTATTGCATATTCCTGTGACGCTGTAGGGGTAAAACCAATTTTTCCGCTCAGGTCAACATCATTACTATATGAGTTATCACGGTGACCGCCATCTTCATTTTTAACGGGTATAAACTTTGATGATAATGGAAAGTAGTCGCGTTTTAATTGTGAAGCCGATACCTGGTAATAAAACTTGCCAAAAGTTCCGCCTATGTTGGTATTGAGCCGGTAGCCACCGCTCAGGTAGCCGGCAACAGCATTCAATTCAAATGACTTTACTGATTTACGACTGATGAGGTTGATAGCGCCGCCTTCGGCATTCGGGCCAAACAGTACCGATGAATATCCTTTTGATACGTTGATTTCCGATAAGTTGAAGGTATTGTACCGCGCAAGGTCTACATAGCCATCGTAAGGCACATAAAGCGGCACACCATCAAGGTAAACCGGGACCTGCCTGATATCAAAACCACGTACATTAATGGCCGATTCGTTTCTTGGGCCAACGGCTGTTAGGATAACACCAGGTAACAGGTTCAACGCATGAGAAACATCATACCGGTTATACAGATTAAGGGTGTGGATATTGAGCTTGCTTGATCTTACGCTGTCTTTTAGGCCAACGATATTTACCTGCCCGAGATTAAAAACACGTTTGCCGGTATCTGCTGATTGAGCAGCAGCTATATCAGGACCAAACATTATTAAAACACTAAAAAACAGAACTAAAATGGGTAATTGTTTCTTCATATGATAATTATCGTTATATTTTAAAAAACATAACGCAAAAATGCAGAATAGATTCGATAAATCAATCCGCTATCAATGCTGAATTTTGATTCGTTGATGATAAAACAAGAAAAACTTTTACTTTTTGCTATTTGATTCTAAAAACTGAAGAAATTTCTGCTGCAGATCTTTAAACTCCCCGATAATTTCCAGTCCGAATGGTGTAAGCAAGGCTACTCCACCACCCTTTCCCCCTCTTTTTGAAATTACCAATGGCTGTTTAAAACCATCGTTCATGTGGTTAACCAAATCCCAGGCCTGTTTGTATGACATTTTCATTTGAAGTGCGGCCTGCCTGATGGAGCCTGATGCATGGATCCGCTCAAGCAACTCAATGCGGCCATGGCCAAGTAATTTTTCCTCGCCTATTTCTATCCAGATGCGGCCATTGAGCTTAAATGAAGGGATTTCCATTAATAATTGTTAACCATCAAATTTATAACTGTTGATAAATTACACATGTTACTCCCTTGTTTTTTTTTGAGCCCGTAGCATTTGACCATAATCCATGCGGCGCACCATGGCGTTAACGGTTTGTGCTATACGGTTAGCGCGGGTAACTTCAGTTTTGGCACTTTCAATCCATTTTATAAAATACCCACGGTGGCTTCCGGCCAGGCTATTGAAAAACTCGCCGCCTTCGGGTTCATATTCAAAACATTCCAGCAGATCATCGGGAATAATGTATTTAAAATCATCATCGGGTTCAAGGCGCACCCGGAGCATGGCACCGCGATGTTTGTGGATGGCTTTACAGACCTCTTTTCGCAAAGCCATTATAAAATTCCCTTCGCCCATAGGCATCAGGGCCATACCGCGCACCTCAAATTCATCAAGCTTACCCTTTACACGAAATGATTTTTTATTTCCGGGCTTCATTTCCTGCGCTATATCGGCCGGAATTTCAATGTACGTCCACCCTGTTTTTTCACCCTGCTCGGCAAACTGTAATATAATAGTATTAAAATCAACCATAAGTATTATTTAATGGCATATTGTTACCATCATGCCTAAAAAATATGCGAAAATGTTAAATGTTTGTTAAATCGTCATATTTAGTTGTACCGGCTGTAACGTAATGCATGGTAGCGATGTCTTATGAGTATAAAAACAATTTAAAAATTAAGAACCTAAAAAGCAACAACAATATGAAAACTTTAAAATCAATCATGCTTGGCTTAGCCTTATTAGTAATAGGCACTGCTGCAAAAGCAACAGATAAAATAGAAGGCGATAACCTAACCAAAAACTACGCCATCAACACTTATATAGATGCCATGACCCGTGGTAAAATACAAGGCTTTAGCGAAGTGGTAGATCAATCGGCAAAATTCAACATGCTGCGCGGTACTAAAGTATTAAGTTTTAGCAAAACAGAAGTAGTTGACTTATTAAAAGCCAACAAAAATACCGAGCAGGATTGCGTTACCAGCACTTCAATTGTTGAAAGCAACAATGACCTTGCCGTGGTAAAAGTTGATATGAAATACAGCACTTTTACCCGCAGCAATTATGTAACCGTTACCAACACCGGCAGCGGCTGGAAAATCACAAACGTGTACAGCGTTTTTAAATAAGCAAGTTTTAGTTTAGTGTTTAATATGTAAGTAGGTAAAGGCCCCGTTGGTGCGGGGCCTTTTTTTATTTTATTTCACCAGCGGATCAAGCACTTTTTGCCATTTGTCATACCCTTTACTATTAAGGTGCAGGTAATCGTTATTAAATAAACTTGAATCGGGCAGTGTAGTGCCCGGTTTGTAAATAGCCGGCACCAGGTCAACATAATAACTTTTAGGTTTTCCCTTCAGGTAGCTTTTTACCAGCTCATTCGCAGCATAAACAACGTCATAATATTTAGCACGCACCGGGCTCGGTTTTATCGACATAAAATAAACCTCGGCGCCCGGTAATTTCTGATGGATCAACTCCCAGAGTTTTGCAAATGAAGCGGCGACAGCCTGTGCCGATTTACCGGCTGAAATGTCGTTTTCGCCTGCATAAATAAAAATTTTACGTGGTGCGTACGGGAACAGGATATAAGGCGTGTAATAATCAGCTATCTGCCATAACTCGCAGCCGCCTACCCCTCTCCTGATGATAGGCTTGCCAGCATAACGTTGCTCAAGATCGGTCCACATGCGGATAGATGAGCTGCCGATAAATAAAATGCCGCCCGGTTTCGGAAAACTCAGGCTGTCCTGGTGCTTAAACGCCCTGATCTCATTATCAAACGGGAAACCCTGCTGGGCCGATACACCGACGCTGAATGCAAGACCGATAAACAGTAAAAAAAGCTTTAGTTTCATTATGGGGTAGCTATACGTTCTTCAAAAAATAAAAACGGCAATTGGTTTTCAATGCCTTTGATGATCCATACCGGTCCATCTTCGGCATGCAATATAATTTTTATTGATTGATTTTGCTGCTTTTCGCATTCGGCTAATACCTGCAAACATGATCCGCATGAGGTTATTGGCTTCACAATCGGAAAATCATCCGAATGGGCAGTCACCGCCATGGCCTGGATAGGATCATCGGGATGGTTGGCACCCCAGTTAAACAACGCTACCCGCTCGGCACACAGACCTGATGGGTAGGCTACATTTTCCTGGTTACTACCATAGATAATTTTGCCACTTTGCAAACGTAGTGCAGCCCCAACGCGGAATTTGGAATATGGAGAATGCGAATTTTTTAATGCTTTCTGCGCTTCAAGGCACAGCTCACGGTCGGTTTTATGGAGATCGGCCAATGATTCGTATTCATCAAAGGCTATTTTAATTTCATGACTTATCATATGTTATCAACCCCTGTTAAAAAATCGGGGGAAACAAGATAAGGAAATTTTTTAATAAGAACCCTGATTTTTAGGATTATTTGATTCCCATGATAAAAATACCTGATTAAAGCCCTCCCAAGTACTACACTACTCAAGGAAATCCTTTAATCAGGCAAATCATGGTTACACAGCTACTGGCAATTCCGCTTCCGCTTCAGCTTTTTCAGCTATCGTTGGGTTGATGGTTTCATCATCCTTTTCAACACGAAGATTGTTTACAATATGCATTTGGCGGGTTGGCGTATTCTTGCCCATGAAATATTCAAGCAGCGCTTTGATATTAGCATCCCTTAATATTACCGGGTCAAGGCGCATATCCTTACCGATAAACAAACCAAATTCTTCGGGCGAAATCTCTCCTAAACCTTTAAAGCGAGTGATCTCGGGTTTATTACCCAATTTAGCTATGGCATTGCGGCGTTCCTCATCGCTGTAACAATAAATGGTTTCCTTTTTATTGCGTACCCGGAATAACGGCGTTTGAAGGATAGAAACGTGACCGGCCTTTACCAGGTCGGGGAAAAACTGCAAAAAGAAGGTCATGAGCAGCAGGCGGATGTGCATACCATCCACATCGGCATCAGTAGCTATTACAATATTGTTATAACGTAAAGCATCAAGGCCATCCTCAATGTTTAAGGCGTGCTGCAGCAGGTTAAACTCTTCGTTTTCGTAAACCACCTTTTTGGTGAGGCCAAAGCAGTTAAGCGGTTTACCCTTTAAGCTAAATACAGCCTGTGTCATCACATCGCGCGATTTAGTGATGGAACCACTGGCCGAGTCACCTTCGGTTATGAATAAGGTAGTATCCTGCTTACGTTCGTGTGTATCGTCAAAGTGCAATTTACAATCGCGCAGTTTGCGGTTATGTAATGATGCTTTTTTTGCACGCTCATTGGCCAGTTTTTTGATGCCGGCAATATCCTTGCGCTCACGTTCCGATTGCAGGATCCGTTTTAGCAGGGCATCGGCAGCCGCCTGGTTTTTATGCAGGTAGTTGTCAAGCTCCTTTTTAACAAAATCGTTGATAAAGCCGCGTACCGATGGCCCATCCGGACCAATATTTTGTGAACCCAGTTTGGTTTTAGTTTGCGATTCAAACACCGGCTCCTGAACTTTTATCGCAATAGCAGCTACTATTGAAGCCCTGATGTCGGATGCGTCATATTCCTTTTTGTAAAACTCACGCACTGTTTTTACCACCGCCTCACGGAAAGCCGCCTGGTGTGTACCGCCCTGGGTAGTATTTTGACCGTTAACAAACGAATAATATTCTTCGCCGTATTGCTGGCCATGGGTCATGGCTATCTCAATATCCTCGCCCTTAAGGTGGATGATCGGGTAGCGCAAGGTTTCGGCATCAGTATTACGGGTAAGCAGGTCATAAAGGCCCCGTTCCGAAAAATATTTTTGGTTGTTAAAGTTGATGGTAAGGCCCGCATTCAGGAACACATAGTTCCAGATCATACTTTCAACAAACTCCGGGATAAAGCGGTAATGTCTGAAAATGGTATCATCAGGTATAAAATTGATAGCAGTACCGTTGCGCTGGGTAGTGTCTTTTTCACTCTCATCACGAATCAGCTCACCTTTGGCAAACTCGGCCAGCTTGGTGCGTCCATCGCGGTATGATTGCACTGTAAATGAGTTGGAAAGAGCATTTACCGCCTTGGTACCCACACCATTTAAACCTACCGATTTTTGAAATGCCTTGCTATCATATTTACCGCCCGTATTTATTTTAGATACGCAATCGATCACTTTACCCAAAGGGATACCGCGGCCATAATCACGTACCGATACCTTATGATCGCTCATATTAACCTCAATGGTACGGCCCGATCCCATTACAAACTCATCTATCGAGTTATCAATGATCTCCTTGAGCAATACATATACACCATCGTCATAAGCAGAGCCATCGCCCAGTTTGCCAATATACATACCGGGGCGTAAACGGATGTGCTCCTTCCAATCGAGGGAGCGGATACTATCTTCACTATAATTAACTGGTTCTGCCATGTATATAAAGTAGAAAATTTAAACAGCGTAAAATACGCCTAACTGCAAAAATAAAACTTCCGGCTTGAATTAGTGGGAGGCAGATATCAACTTATTAACATTTGGGGATTCTAAAAGGAAATGACACAGCAGAGCTTAGCTATCTATCCGCTACGGCTTAAACTTCAAACAATTACTTGCCCTGTCCACATTTTTAAAAAACTCGGGGCCCTTATCGTTAGTAAAACAAACAGCCATAATGGTGCCGGTATGGTTACGCTGCAATGCAATAAGCAGCGCATATTTGTAATGTTTGGTAGCAGGCAAATCGAGCAGGTTTAACAGGTATGATTTTCCGGCATCTGCTTTATACCTGTTTAAAACGTTAACCGGTATGCTCCGGATAAAATTATCCCTTTCGCCGGAAAAAGCAATGGCGTGCGCCCTGCTCATATTTATATATATCGAGTCGGGGTTTTCGGTTTCACGGTCAATATCATACTGCCCCTGCTCATAGCTGGTATAGTTTTGTTTCTGAGATTTTACCTGGAACCACACTTCAAAATCCTGCCCCGGTAGCTGTAGTGCATAGTCGAATGAGAAATCCTCATCATTTGGGGCCGGGATCTCTTTAAAACCCCTGGGCGGAGTGTAAATTACATTGGCCTGGGCCAAAAGCTTGCTAAATTCTTTAAACTGATCTGTAACTATCGCTTTAGATTTTGAGTAACCAGGTTTAACTTTTGCAACCGTATGTTTCTTGTTATTTTGAGCATATAACAGCCGGGGTTTTACCTGGGCTATGCTTTTTGTAAAGCATAACAATGATAAAGCCATAAGCAATAAGGGCCGGTTTAACTTCAAAATAGTTTTCATTTAAGGGGCAGCCGGAAAAAAAATCCAGGTTAAAGCACCATAGGTAAATATATAAACAAATTAATTAATCAACACCCTCCTACATTCAATTAACCGCCATTCTTTAACGATGATATCAATTATTTATTTGTTGTGATAAGAATTTTTACGCTCGCGATTTGTAATTGTTGCAAATCCGCCCAAACGTAACAATTTTATTATAAATCAATATTAGCAAGACATTAAAATGTGGCTTACCTCATCTGCACATCAACACATAATCCGTATCTTTACCAATCCAAAAGTTTTTATTGAATAATGAGTGAAGATCTGCATCAAAACGATACACCAAGCCCTAATGAAGAAAAACTACACGCTGTTACCTCACTCGATGGGTTATATGAAAATTGGTTTCTTGATTACGCATCCTATGTAATTCTCGACAGGGCTGTTCCGCATATCAACGACGGGTTAAAGCCTGTGCAACGCCGCATCCTGCATTCGTTGAAGGAAATGGACGACGGGCGTTTCAACAAGGCCGCCAACGTTATCGGTAACACCATGAAATATCATCCCCACGGTGATGCTTCCATTGGTGACGCCATGGTGCAGATTGGTCAAAAAAACCTGCTGATAGACTGCCAGGGTAACTGGGGCGACCCGGTAACCGGCGACTCGGCCGCAGCCCCCCGTTATATCGAAGCGCGCTTATCAAAATTTGCGCTCGATGTTGTTTTTAACCCGGATACCACCGTTTGGCAGGCCAGCTATGATGGCCGTAACAAAGAACCTATTACCCTGCCGGTAAAGTTCCCCTTGCTGCTTGCACAGGGGGCCGAAGGTATTGCGGTAGGTTTGGCTACCAAAATATTGCCTCATAACTTTATTGAACTAATTGACGCTTCTATCGCCGTATTAAAAGGCGAGCGCCCTAACCTCCTGCCTGATTTCCCTACCGGCGGTATGGCCGATGCTTCCTTATACAATGAAGGGCAGCGCGGCGGTAAAGTGCGGGTAAGGGCTAAAATTATTGAGCGCGATAAAAAAACGCTCGCCATTACCGAAATACCTTTTACCACCACTACCGGCAGCCTGATAGATAGCGTGATCTCGGCCAATGACAAGGGTAAGATCAAGATCAAAAAAATTGAAGATAATACCGCTAAAGATGTAGAGATTATCATCCACCTGGCGCCAGGTATCTCGCCCGATGTAACTATCGACGCGCTTTATGCTTTTACAGATTGCGAAGTATCCATATCGCCAAACACCTGCGTAATACAGGACGACAAGCCACGCTTCATGAGCGTGAACGATATGCTTACCGAAAGCACGTTCTTTACCAAAGACCTGCTTAAACAGGAACTGGAGATCAGGCTGAAAGATTTGATGGAGAAGATCTTTTTCAGCTCGTTGCTCAAAATTTTCATACAGGAAGGGATGTATAAAAACCCCGACTACGAAAATTCAGGTAACTTTGAGGTGGTGCTGGAAGTGTTGAACCGTTTGTTTGAGCCTTTCTTTCCGCAGTTTTACCGCACCATCCTGCCCGAGGATTATAAGAAGCTGATAGATAAACCTATGAGCAGCATCACCCGCTTTGATGTTAAAAAAGCGGATGAGCAGATGAAAGCGCTCGAAAATGAGATAAAACAGGTAAAACATCACCTGAAACACCTTACCGAGTATACTATTGCCTGGTTCGAAAAACTAAAGGATAAATATGGTAAGGACAGGGAGCGTAAAACCGAACTGCGCACCTTTGATAAGGTTGAAGCTGCACAGGTAGCGTTGGCGAATGTCAAGTTATATGTTAATAGGGCCGACGGCTTTATTGGATCTGGCCTGAAGAAAGATGATTCGGTTGAATATGTTGGCGATTGCTCAGACATTGACGAGATCATTGTTTTCAGAGGCGACGGGCGCTGCATGATCACCAAAGTGCAGGACAAGGTTTTTGTTGGGAAAGACATTATCCACGTTGCTGTATTTAAAAAGAATGACGAACGCACCGTTTATAATATGATATATAAAGATGGCGAAAGCGGCATCAGTTATATCAAGCGTTTCTCGGTAGTTGGCGTAACCCGTGATAAAGAATATGACCTAACCAAGGGCACAAAGGGCTCAAAAGTGTTATACTTTACTGCCAACCCCAACGGTGAAGCCGAGGTAGTGAATGTGGCGCTTAAGCCTCATGCCAAACTTAAAAAACTGCAGTTTGATGAAGACTTTGCGGCAATAGCTATTAAAGGCCGTGGCTCGATGGGTAATATCATTACCAAATACCCGGTTAAAAAGATCATGCTCAAAAGTAAAGGCGTATCAACTTTGGCCGGTCGCAAAATTTGGTATGATGATATTTTAAAACGCCTTAATGCCGATGGCCGCGGTAAATACCTGGGCGAGTTTGATGGCGACGACCGCATTTTGAATGTATTGAGCAATGGTATTTATGAACTCACCAGTTTTGATCTGAACAATCACTTTGATGATAAGATGATCCTGATTGAGAAGTACGAAGCTCAAAAAGTTTATTCGGTGATCCATATTGATGGCAAATCGAAAAACTATATGGTTAAGCGGTTTACGTTCGAAAACATAGCACTTGGCAAACAGATAAGTATCATCAGCGATGAGCCGGGTTCAAAACTGGTACTGATGGCACAAGCAGCTCCTGTGGTTAGTGTAGTGCAACTCAAAGGCAAAGATCAAACTCCCGAAACCATTGAACTTAACCTTTCTGAAGTGATTGATGTTAAAGGCATGAAGGCCATGGGTAACCGCCTGTCACAGCATCCTATAAAATCGGTTGAGTTAATTAGCGACGAGGTTGCAACTGAAGAGACTGAAACAGAAGGGCCAGACAGAGAAGAGCTGCAGCCAACGGAAGCTGCAGATGATGTGGATGAAGCGCCGCAAAAAGATCAACCGGAGCAATCATCAACAGCATCAGAGAAATCACAAGATCAACCGGTGCCCCCTCCTGCTAAAAAAATAGATTTTGAGATCACTAACCCTGACGATATCGACATAGATAACCAGGGACAGTTAGGGTTATTTTAATACAAAGCCACCAGGCAGCAGTGCTGGTGGCTTTTTTATTTTAGTGATAAGAACGATATTAGCACCGGCTATCCAATACTCAATGTATTAGCAAAAAAATCATTTTACAGCTATAAACCCCCTTGATTAAAACTGCATTTTCTTTATTTTTGGATATTACCAAATCTTATATCATAAACAGGCATGTACTTCGGCGGTGGCAATTATTATTATCTTATATTGATATTAGAGGCTTTTTGTATAATACATAGCCTGCGACGGGGCACCCAGCAAAAATGGCTCTGGATCCTGATAGTGATACCCGTATTTGGTTGCCTGTATTATATTTATAGCGAAATACTCTCCAACCGCGGCATCCGTGCACCCAAAATTAATGTTGAAGCAGTCATAAACCCTGGGGCCAAGATCAAACGCCTTGAAGAGGAAGTAAGGTTTACAGACACCTTTGCCAACCGCGTGAAACTGGCAGATGCCTGCCTTGAAGCCGGCCTTACCGATAAAGCCCTCGAAATATATAAAAACAGCCTTACCGGCGCCTTTGCCGAAAATGAGCACGTAATGGCACAGCTCATTGTGGCTTATTTTGAAAAAGGGATGTATAACGAGGTGGTCCCCATTGCTAAAAAGCTGTATAAACTACCGCAATTTGCCCGTTCAAAAGCCCATATCTTATACGCCAAATCGCTTGAATTTACTTACCAGGCAGAGCAGGCCGAAAATGAATTTAAATTAATGAAAGGCCGCTATTCCTACTTTGAGCCCCGTTACGAATATGGCCTGTTCCTTACCCGTGCCGGCCGCGATGAGGATGCCTGGCAAATTTTCACTGATATGCTAAATGAGCAGGCACACCTAAGCCCTGTTGAACGTAAAAGCAATAAGGTGTGGTTTGCGAAGGCAAAGGATGAATTGAAGAAGCTTTCGGCTATAAGGAAAACTGCTTAAGAAAACTGCCAAAGATCAAAATCTTTTCATTGCCGTTGAACACTTGCATTGCTTTAAATAGTCCCTTATCTTTCACTTTTTATCAATTAAGAAATAGCATTTTTGAGTATTGGGTACAAGAAAGATGAATTACAACATATCATTTTCAGAAATGAACGAACTGGCCAGGCAAGCCAACTCTAAAAACCCTAAGCTTTCATTAGATCAAATGCAACAAGCTTTGCGGCTGAAAAACAACAGCAATTCGAAAATAAAGAAACACCCTGAAAATCGGGATCGTCATCCTTAAGTCATACTGACATCCTGACATCATCGGGTTAAAAAATTGTTAAGCCGCCAAATCAAAATAACCTTTTGCTGACATTAAAACAGTTTAGCCTGTCAATACTTACCATTCAAATTGGTTGGCATAATTGATGTGCGTTGATGTGCTGAAAACTTAAATAAAAATAAACAGTTATAACTATGTCATTAAACATTAAACCGATCGGTGACAGGGTTGTGGTACAAGCCGCACCAGCCGAAGAGAAGACTGCTTCAGGTATCATTATTCCGGATACTGCTAAAGAAAAACCTCAGCGTGGAACTATCGTTGCTGTAGGACAGGGAAAAGTTGATGAGCCTTTAACCGTAAAAGTTGGTGACGAGGTTTTATATGGCAAATATGCCGGTACTGAAATTACCTACGAAGGTAAAGAGTACTTAATCATGCGTGAAACTGACATTTACGCGGTTCTTTAATCAATTAGTGAATTAGTGAGTTATTGAATTAGTGATCTATTCCTGTTCAAACCCACCGGTTCAAAACCAAAAAAATCAAAAAAATAGATTATTGGATGCGAAATCAATCACTCATTCGCTAATTCAATAATTCAATAATTAAAAATCATGGCAAAACAAGTTAAATACAATGTTGAAGCACGCGACGCCTTAAAACGCGGTGTTGATATCCTTGCTAACGCAGTAAAAGTAACCTTAGGCCCTAAAGGCCGTAACGTAATTATCGACAAAAAATTTGGCTCACCGGCCATCACTAAAGACGGTGTTACTGTAGCTAAAGAAATTGAATTAAAAGATGCCCTTGAAAACATGGGCGCACAAATGGTTAAAGAAGTAGCTTCAAAAACTGCCGATATTGCAGGTGATGGTACTACTACTGCTACCGTTTTAGCCCAGGCTATTGTAACAGCAGGTATTAAAAACGTAGCTGCCGGTGCAAACCCGATGGATTTGAAACGCGGTATCGACAAAGCTGTTGCTGCGGTTGTTGAAAACCTGAAATCACAGTCACAAACCGTTGGTGAAGACAACAACAAAATCAAACAAGTTGCTTCTATCTCTGCAAATAACGATGAGGTTATCGGTTCGTTAATTGCTGAAGCAATGGAAAAAGTTGGTAAAGACGGTGTGATCACTGTTGAAGAAGCAAAAGGTACCGAAACTGAAGTTAAAACTGTAGAAGGTATGCAGTTTGACCGTGGTTACCTTTCTCCATACTTCGTAACCAATGCTGATAAAATGGAAGCAGAATTAGAAAACCCTTTCATCCTGATCTACGACAAGAAGATCTCTTCAATGAAAGAATTGCTTCCTATCCTTGAAAAACAAGTACAAACCGGCAAACCATTATTGATCATTGCCGAGGATCTTGACGGCGAAGCTTTAGCTACTTTGGTAGTTAACAAAATCCGTGGCTCATTGAAAGTTGCTGCTGTTAAAGCTCCAGGCTTTGGTGACCGTCGTAAAGCCATGTTAGAGGATATCGCAATCCTTACCGGTGGTACTTTAATCTCTGAAGAAAGAGGTTATAAATTAGAGAACGCTGACCTTAGCTACTTAGGTACTGCTGAAAAAATCGTTATCGACAAAGATAATACTACTATCATCAATGGTTCTGGTTCTGCCGAAGAGATCAAAGGCCGCGTAAGCCAGATCAAATCTCAGATCGAATCAACAACTTCTGATTATGACCGCGAAAAATTACAAGAGCGCTTAGCCAAATTATCTGGCGGTGTTGCTGTACTTTACGTAGGTGCTGCTACCGAAGTTGAAATGAAAGAGAAAAAAGATCGTGTTGACGACGCGCTACACGCTACACGTGCCGCTGTTGAAGAAGGTATCGTAGCCGGTGGTGGTGTTGCTTTCATCCGCGCGGTTGCTGCTTTAGCTGACCTTAAAGGTGATAACGAAGACGAAAACACTGGTATCCAGATCATCCGTCGCGCTATCGAAGAGCCTTTACGTCAGATCTGCGAAAACGCAGGTATCGAAGGTTCAATCGTTGTGCAAAAAGTTAAAGAAGGCACTGCCGACTTTGGTTACAATGCACGTACCGATAAATATGAAAACCTGATTGCTGCAGGTGTTATCGACCCAACTAAAGTAGGTCGTGTAGCTTTAGAAAACGCAGCTTCAATTGCAGCTATGTTGTTAACAACAGAAGTTGTATTGGCTGATGATCCTGAAGATGAAAAAGCAGGCGCTCCACCAATGGGTGGCGGCATGGGCGGTATGATGTAATGCCCCCGGCCCCCTAAAGGGGGTGTTCAATAAAATATACTATTCAAACCCCTGTCTGTTTTTCCAGACAGGGGTTTGTGCTTTATAACAAGCTGTTATAGTCATCCTAAGGTAAAGCAACAGTCATTTATTAATCATTTGATTAATTTTCATCTTCTATACCTTATTTAAAACCTAAATTTGCATAACAAATCTGATACAGCATTAATCAGGCACAGGATTTGAATATTGCAGGTCATGAAACTTCTATCTCAAAAAACAAAACAAATACAAAGCACCCTGGTTGAGTGGATGCTGTTCAAGGGCCCCGAGCTCTTCGTATCTTTATACAGTTAATAGATAATTATTAACTTTGCGCCCAGTTATGAAACTGGACGAATTTTACACTGAGTTCCACCATTGGCTTATTAACCGCGGCCCTAATTATTTAGGTGGACTAATCATATTTTTTATTGGTTTATGGTTTATTAAGTTTTTACGTGCAAGGCTTCGCATGCGTATGATGAAGCGCGGCATCCACTCATCATTACAACCATTTTTCCTGAGCCTAACCATTACAGCACTGTATGTTTTACTCATTATTTGGGTAATGAACATCATCGGGTTGGAAATGAGCATTTTCACAACCATTATCGGCGCATTTTCAGTAGCTGCCGGTTTGGCTCTGTCGGGCACATTTCAAAATTTTGCAGGTGGTGTGCTGATCCTGTTATTAAAACCTTTTGAGATAGATGACAGCATTGTAGCGCAAGGCCAGGATGGCAGAGTGGTATCTATACAGATGTTTTATACTGTGCTTATTACGGCCGATAACAAAACCGTTATTATCCCTAACGGAAAGCTATTTAACGAGGTTATTGTAAACATAACCCGCGAAGGCCGCCGCCGTCTTGATTTTGAATTGCGGGTAGGCTACAACAATGATATAGAAAAGGCGAAGGCCATCATGACCGGCGTAGTAAATGCCAATAAAGATATCCTTCAAGACCCGGCCGCGCGGGTGGGTGTTATCAGCCTGGATAACGATTGCGTAAGGTTTACTATTAATGTTTGGGTTGATCCCGCCGATTTCCTTAATGCCAAGATAAACCTACAGGAACAAATGCTTAAGGAGCTTGCCGCGGGCGGCGTTAATTTCCCTAAACCAGGATTTTGATAAGAAGCAGGAAATCGGGGAATCAAAGGCGCTTCAAAAGTATAATTCTTTCGCGGAGGTGGAGCGGATTATCAACAATGCCTTCGGCTATTAAAAATCAGTAAACATTATAACACATAAAGCTTGCTTGTTACAGCAGGCTTTTTTTATCTTAGGGAAATCAAACCCTTGAAAAAATATGAGTTTTAAAACCCAGCTCAGTTCAATTTTTATTGATGAAAATAATATCCCCCCCGAATTTCAGATTGAAGAAGTACACCAGCGCGAATACCTGAGCGGTGGCGAAATGAAATCATGGACCGGTGAAGTAAGTGAAGTTTACTCGCCTATCGGTTTTTGGGCAGAGGACGGTACTTTTACCCGTAAGCTGATTGGCACCTACCCGGTTTGCACCGAAAAAGAAGCTTTTGAAGCCCTGGATGCCGCCCTTGAAGCCTATGACAATGGCCGCGGCGAATGGCCCACCATGAGCATTGCCGACCGTATTAAATGCATGGAGCACTTTATTTACAAAATGAGCGAACAGCGTACGCTGGTGGTAAAACTGCTGATGTGGGAAATAGGCAAATCATACGCCGATTCGGCTAAAGAATTTGACCGTACTATTGAATACATCAATGCCACCATCGACGCATTAAAAGATATCGACCGCCAGTCGTCACGCTTTGAAATGGCCGAAGGGTTGGTGGCCCAGGTCCGCCGTTCGCCCCTGGGTGTAGTGCTTTGCATGGGGCCATTTAATTACCCGCTAAACGAAACATTCACTACGCTGATCCCCGCGCTGATCATGGGGAACACCATTTTATTTAAACCGCCTAAACACGGTACACTGCTGCATTACCCATTGCTAAAAGCGTTCCAGGAATCATTCCCTAAAGGCGTAGTGAACACCATTTATGGCAGGGGCGCCGTGGTAACACCCGGGCTGATGTCATCGGGCAAGGTGAATGTGCTGGCTTTCATTGGATCAAGCAAAGTAGCAAATGATTTGAAAAAGCGTCACCCTAAAATTAATCGTTTAAGGGCTGTTTTAAGCCTGGATGCCAAGAACGCTGCCATCGTAACAAAACACGCAGACCTGCAGCAGGCCGTAAGCGAGTGTATTTTAGGTTCGCTATCATTTAACGGCCAGCGTTGTACTGCTATTAAAGTGATATTTGTACATAAAGCCGTTGCCGATGAGTTTTTAAAACTGTTAAGTGAGGCCGTTGCCAAACTTAAGTTCGGCCTGCCCTGGGAAAAAGACGTAAAACTTACCCCGCTCCCCGAACCTCATAAACCGGCTTACCTTACCGATATTGTAAATGACGCCTTAGACAACGGCGCAAAAGTGATTAACGACAACGGAGGTGAAACATCGGCTTCGTTCTTTTTCCCGGCCATAGTTTACCCGGTTAATGAAAATATGAAACTGTACCGCGAAGAGCAATTTGGCCCGGTGATCCCGGTAATTCCTTTTGAGGATATTGAGGAGCCGATCACTTACCAGATAGATTCACCGCATGGTATGCAGGTGAGTATTTTCAGTAATAATGCCAAAGAAATTTCGTCACTTATCGATCCCTTTGTGAATTTAGTGAGCCGCGTAAACATCAACAGTCAGTGCCAGCGCGGCCCGGATGTTTTTCCGTTCACCGGGCGCAAGGACAGTGCCGAGGGAACTCTTTCGGTACATGATGCTTTAAGATCGTTCTCAATCCGTTCGTTGGTAACTACCAAAATGACCGAAACCAATAAAAACATCATCAACGAAATTGTGAATGACAATAACTCCAATTTCCTGAGCACGAAGTTTATATTGTAGAAGCTGTGTTAGAACGTCATTGCTGGCAGGGCACCAGGATACCCTTTAAAAAAGAGTAATGATGTATAATTACATTTGACATGGGCAACCTGCCGCCATGTCATTATAAGACACGAGGCAATCCCCGATTTACAGCCGCCCTGTAGGTTTGGAATTGCTTCGTGCCTGCTTATAACATAATAAAATTTTGGCCATAAAGGGGCATGGCACATCATTACGTTTACCAAATCTTCACCCTTTTATCCGGGTCTATCCACATTTTATCGCCTTTTTTAATATGGAAAGCCTCATAAAACTCAGGCACATCGGTAAATGGGCCGTTAACCCTCATAAAACCCGGAGCGTGCTCATTGGTGAGGATCTGGCTTGAAAGCGATTCCTTCCTATCCTGCGTCAGCCAGCCTAATGAGTATCCTAAAAAGTAGCGCTGTAACGGTGTTAATCCGTTAATGAGTTTACCCTCTTTATATTGCTGTGTTTTTTTGAACGCATCAAGACCTATTACAATGCCGCCAAGGTCGGCGATGTTTTCGCCCTGGGTGGCTTTGCCGTTTACATGCAAACCGTAAATGCTGTAACCATTAAACTGGTCGATAAGCATTTTGGCACGCTGACTAAATTTTACTGAGTCCTGCGGTTTCCACCAGGCCTTCAGGTTTCCGGCAGCGTCAAACTGGCGGCCCTGGTCATCAAAACCGTGGGTCATTTCGTGGCCAATGGTCGAGGCAGCTGCATAGCCGTAAATAATGGCATCGTCAATATTCTCATCCTTGTAGCCCGGAATGGTAAAAATGCCGGCAGGCAATACAATTTCGTTGTTGGATGGGTTGTAGTAAGCGTTATAGGTTTGCGGTGTAATGTCCCACTCTGTACGGTCGACAGGTTTGCCCAACTTTGCTGCACTGAAATTATGCCACCACTCGTTTGCCCGCAAAACATTAAGGGCATATGGGCCGCGGTTGATCTCTAAGGTTGAAAAATCCTTCCATTTATCAGGGTAACCAACTTTAGGGACAACTTTTGATAATTTATAGTAAGCTTTCTCCTTGGTTTCAGGGCTCATCCAATCCAGCTTTTCAATATGCTCTTTAAAGCTGGTACGCATTTCTTCAACCAGTTTTACATAGCGCTCTTTTGTTTTTTCGGGAAAATATTCTTTTACGAAGATTTGCCCTAATACCTCGCCCATCAAACCGTTTTCTGTATCCAGCACCCTTTTCCAGCGCGGAAGCTGGGCTGTGCTGCCATAGATCACCTTGTCATAAAACCGAAACACCTCCTGATCAAATGGTTTGCTCAGATATGGCCCAAAGGTGGTAATCAGGTTGTTGCGCAGGTAATTTTTCCAATCGTCTATAGTAAAAGTTTTTAGTGCTTTATTAAGTGCCCTGTAATACTCGGGCTGCCCTACAATTACGGTATCGGCATTTTTGTAATCCATCTTTTCAAAAGTGGATTTCCAGTCGATATCCGGGGCCAGCCTGCTCAGGGCAGCAAGCGTCATTTTGTTATAATTATGATAAGGATCTCGCAGATCTTCCAGCTTGCGGCTGCTATCGGCCAGGAAGGTTTCCAACGAATAAGTTTTCTTTGCGGCGGTAATTGCTTTATCGGCAGATAAACCCGCCAGTTTAAACATCGCAGGCAGATATTTATTTTGATAGTCGGTACGGATGGCTACGCTATGCTCATCTTTATTAAAATAATAATCGCGGTTTGGCATACCAATGCCCGACTGGTATAAACCCAAAGCCATTTTTGCACTGTTTTTGGCATCCTGCCCCACATAAGCGCCGATAGGTTGTGTAACGCCGATTCTTTGCAAATGGGCAAACTCCTCAACCAGGTTTTTGATATCTGTTACCCGGTCAATTTTATCCAGTTCATCCTTCAGCGGTGACAGGCCCTGCTTTTCTATGTTAACGGTATCCATCCCGCTGAAATAAAAATCGCCTATTTTTTGAGTGTTGCTGCCTTTGGCAGCACTGGCTTTAAGCGCGTCCTCGTTGATCTTCTTCATCTTGTCGCGCAGTTCTTCCTGCACAACATTGCCGATGCCCCATGAGGCGTACGCCGCCGGAATAGGATTTTTGCGCAGCCAGGTGCCGTTAGCATATTTAAAGAAGTCATCGCCAGGTTTTACAGTGGTGTCCATATTATGGATCACGGGGTCGCCGGCTTCGTAAGCTTTTGTTTTGTCGTTTTGGCTGCAGGCGCTAAGCAAAGTACCAAGCGCGGCGGCAATTATAGATAAGGACTGGGTTTTTCTGTTCATTTTTTAGGTGTGTGTATGAATTAAAATACAACAACTGTATGGTAAAATAGAATTTAGGACAGCGTATTTTTTAAAATATGATAATTTATTATATCTCCTGGAAAAAACCTGCTAAGGAAACGTTAAAATAATAACAAATTTTACGAAGTGTTTCCAACCTGATATCAATAATACCGGATTCGAGCCGGGCAATATTTATGTGCGTTTCGTTAAAAAACTTCTCCTGGGTAACCTGATTTTGCTTGCGTAAAGTTTTAATCTGCAAGGCAACTTTGCGTTTAAATGCGCTATCAGTGTTGTTAAGATATTCAAAATCAGTTAAAAGCATGACTGGATCGGCTAATATGACACTTTGTATTTTTTACGTAAGCTAAATATAAAATAACATCATTACATTTTATATGCAGATATTATTCTTTTATAAAAATGAGCGACTAACGTTTAAACATGAAATATTAATGCCACAATTTTATAATTATGGCAAAGGATTTGTATATAGATATTCGCCCTGTATCATCTGTGAAAAAATAAAAGATTTAGTAACATCTACCTGTGAAAAATTAAATTGAATTCTCAGACGCCCAAGTTGAGATTTTTTGTTCTTTGTTTTGGGTTTAATCAATAGTTTAAATTAATTAGGGGAAAGGGAGCTTCAAAAAAAGCTCTCTTTTTTTGTTTATAAAAATTACTATGCATGCATAGTAATTTTTATATATTTATGCTTTTAATTATACCCATGTATTTTGAACTGACCGAAGAACAAAAAATGATTCGCCAGGCTGCGCGTGATTTTGCGCAAACAGAATTAAAACCTGGTGTTATTGAACGCGACGAACTGCAAAAATTCCCCGCTGCGCAGGTTAAGAAACTTGGTGAGCTGGGTTTCCTGGGCATGATGGTATCCCCTCAATATGGCGGTGCCGGTATGGATGCCATATCATATGTGCTGGTAATGGAGGAGCTTTCAAAAGTTGATGCATCAACCTCGGTAATTGTTTCCGTGAATAATTCGCTGGTATGCTACGGATTGGAGAAGTATGGCAGCGAAGAACAGAAGCAGAAATATTTGATGCCGCTGGCTAAAGGCGAATGCATTGGCGCTTTCTGTCTTTCGGAACCCGAGGCCGGCTCTGATGCTACATCGCAAAGCACCACAGCCATTGATATGGGTGATCATTACCTGCTTAATGGCACCAAAAACTGGATCACCAGTGGAGGCAGCGCATCTACCTACATTGTAATTGCCCAAACCAATGCGGAAAAAAAGCACCATGGTATTAATGCCTTTATTGTTGAAAAAGGAATGCCCGGCTTTACCGTTGGCCCTAAAGAAAACAAAATGGGCATACGAGGCTCGGACACCCACTCGCTGATGTTTGCCGACGTTAAAGTGCCTAAAGAGAACCGCATTGGCGACGACGGCTTTGGATTTAAGTTTGCCATGAACGTGTTGGATGGTGGCCGTATAGGTATTGCTTCACAAGCTTTAGGCATTGCTTCAGGTGCTTACGAACTGGCAGTGCAATATGCTAAGGAGCGCAAAACTTTTGGCAAATCACTTGCCGACCACCAGACTATCCAATTTAAGCTGGCCGATATGGCTACCGAAATTGAGGCAGCCCGTTTAATGTGCCTTAAAGCAGCCTGGTTTAAAGATCATGGAAAACCCTACGCCCAGGCATCATCAATGGCTAAACTATACGCATCTGAAGTAGCTATGCGCACCACCACCGAAGCGGTGCAGATTCACGGGGGGTATGGTTATGTGAAGGAATATCACGTTGAGCGCCTGATGCGGGACGCCAAAATAACTCAGATTTATGAGGGAACGTCTGAAATTCAAAGAATTGTCATTTCGCGCGGATTGTTGAAATAACAGCGCTGTTTTTATACCTTTGAAAGTATATAGATTAAGTAGACTATATATTTAAGTATGACTTTCAAAAATATCGCGGCCGGTGTTTGCGGATTATTATTTCTGCAAACCGGCTTTGCTCAAACAAAACTCAAAACCGGTGTATGGCGCGCTGCGCTCAAAACCAAATCAGGTACCGAAATCCCTTTTAATTTCGAGGTTAACAATACAGGCGGCAAACAACAATTAGCTATCATTAACGGTGCTGAGCATTTTAAGGTAACAGACGTTGCCACCAAAGGCGATTCGGTATTTATCCATATGCCGCTGTTCAATTCAGAATTTAAACTGAAACTTAACGGAGATAGTCTTAACGGCAACTGGGTAAGGCACCTGGCGGATAATGATCTTCTTGTTCCGTTCAGCGCCCAGCCTAACACTTCATGGCGCTTTTTTAAAAATACTGAAAAACCGGCATTTAATATCGGCGGCCGCTGGTCGGCAGTGTTTGGTGAGGGCGAGGGCCGCGATACCACCGTCGGCGAATTTAAACAGGATGGGAATAAACTTACCGGTACATTCCTAACTACCACCGGCGACTATCGTTTTTTAGAAGGAACGGTGAATGGCAATAAACTATACCTGTCAACTTTTGACGGAGGCCATGCCTATACCTTTACTGCTACTATAGGCGATGATAAAACCATTACCGATGGTAAATTTTATGCCGGCTATTCGGCAGTTCAACCCTGGACTGCTGTAAAGGACGAAAACGCCCAACTGCCCGATGCATATTCGCTCACTTCATTAAAACCGGGGTATAAAAAAATAGCTTTCAGCTTTAAGGACCTTGATAGCAAAACCGTTTCGCTTGATGATGCCCGGTTCAGGAACAAAGTGGTAATTGTGCAGATATTGGGTTCATGGTGCCCCAACTGTATGGACGAAACAGCCTATATGGTTAACTACTATAAAAAATATCACAATAAAGGTGTTGAGGTAATTGGCCTGGCTTATGAGCGTACCACCGATTTTGAAAAATCAAAGAAAGCGCTGCAGCAGGTAAAAGACAGGTTTAAAGTACCTTATTCGCTGTTGGTGACCGGCTATACCAGCGATAAAAAGCAAACCGCCCAAAGCCTGCCCATGTTATCAAAAGTGGTTGGCTTCCCTACCACCATCATTATTGATAAAAACGGCGACGTACAAAAGATCCATACAGGTTTCAACGGCCCCGGAACAGGAGATCATTATACCGAGTTTATCAGCGAGTTTGAAAAGCTGACGGATGATCTAATCCAGGCCCCCCCCGCCCCCTAAAGGGGGTGCTTTTGATTTGCAGAGTTTCTATTCCCTTTCAAACAAAAACGCTTTGCCCTTGGCAAAGCGTTTTTGTTTGAAAGTCTCTGAAAAGGCCGTTTGCATATGGGCACCCCCTTTAGGGGGCGGGGGGGGCGACCTCAACGCCAAAATACGCTTCCAACTCGTTTAACGTTGACGAGCTGGTTGCAATATCTTTAATGATCACACCTTTTTCCATCAGCAGGATCCGGTCGCACACATCGGTGATGTGGTTAAGGTCATGGCTGGATACTATGGTGGTTACTCCTTTGTTTTTATTGAGGTCCTTCAACAGGTTTTTAAGCCTGAACTGGGTACTTGGGTCGATATTGGCGAAAGGTTCGTCCAGCATTAGAAGCTGAGGCTCCTGTAACAGACAGGCCGCTACACCAACTTTGCATTGGTTACCTTTTGACAGGTCGCGGACGTACTTTCCTTTCTTCAGGATCTCGCCATTAAAAAAATCGGTTAGGCCAACCAACACCTCGTCAACATACGCGCGGTTATGACTATGCAGCCCTCCTATAAAATAAAAATACTCTTCAGGCGTAAGGTAATCTATCAGGAAACCTTCGTCGAGATAGGCCGCGGTATAGTCCTTCCATTTTTCATGACCGGCTACAAGTTCATCGTTGGATAAGATCTCGCCGCTTTCGGCGCGAATGAGGTCGAGCACCATCCGGAACAGCGTGGTTTTGCCTGCACCGTTATTACCTACAAGACCAACGCTTTCGCCTTTGTTAATTTGCAGGGCAGGTACATCCACAACGGTAATCCCGTTATAAATTTTTTTAAGATTTCTTACTTCAATCATGATTATTTATTTCTGAAGCCTTCGGCAACGGTATAACGTTTTTGCATAAAATCCTCCTCCAGTTTTTTCACCCAAAAATCGCTGGTTAAAATGAATATGATCCCGGTACCGGCCAGCATGGCCAGGCCTATGTCGGCATGTTTAAACAGGGAGAAAGGGAGGTAAATGATATACGGCGTGATCATCAAGGGAAACGAAATAAGCATTTGCGTTGCCCCTACCCCTTCCCAGTTAAATGATGCACCTTTTGACAGATCTATCCGTTTGGCATTGCGGTTAGCAAAAAACAGCACAATGGTTGTGTTGACGCCGATGTTCCACAGGTACATTACAAAATGCACCAAAACAATGTGCCAGCCAAAATAGGCATAGGGAGTAGTCAATATAAAAGCCACGGTTGATACCATGGTAAACAGCAGGTATTTTGCCTTTAAAAAATCGCGGAAATTGATCTTGCTTACCAGCAGGCCATCAAAATGAGCACCCTGCCAGCTATACATGAACTGCCCATAACTGATAATAAAAATACCGGTCATGAACATCCCAACAAAAATGTACATGTTTTGCCCAAACTGCTTATTGGTATAAAATATGAGCCCGTAAAACATAAAGAACAAGCCCATAACTAATGCAGACCGGGGCCGCTTATTACGGAAGATCAGTTTCAACTCGTTAGCGACGAGGTCACCAACTTTACCAAACCTGTTTAACAGCGGAAACTCCGTACTGCTTTTATAAGCCGATGCCTTGCGGGAGCTTAACTCTTCGAGGTACAGGTTTTGTTTTAAGTAGGCAAAATTGATGTAATACATAATTGCAGCAAGCACAACAGGCAGTAATACCAACGCCGGTTTATTGAGCAAATGACCAAAGTACAAATAAGAAATATTGCGTACCGAATACAGGTGAAACCTGAAATCGCCGGTGATAATGAGGATGAGGGCTGCTGCGAACACCAGAAAAACCCAGCCGTTAAGATTGGCCTTGCGTTTAATAAACAGCGAGAGGTAGTTATTGAAAAGCATGAAACCGATAATAGCCAATATAAAAGCCAACGCAGGCAAAGCGCCTGAATCGGTAAGAATCACTTTTAAAACAAAGGGTGCAAAAAGTATAATGGGCCACAGGTTAAAAACCGAGAGCATGGCCGTAAAAGCCAGATAGCCGACTACCGTATTCCTTTTTATGGGTAAATGAAGATATGGTTGCACCCTTAACGTAGGCAGTTCCTGCAATTGCATGCGCATCATCAGGTCAAACAAAAAATAAAGCAGGATGATACCGCAAAAAGAAACCACTATATCATCATGCGGAAAAACCTGGCCCAGAATTTCATTCAAAAACAAACCGGCAAGCAAAATACATCCAAAAAGATAAAGGATAAGTAAGGCCATTACCACGCGGATAGCAATACTTTTACCTGTATTTTTTGACCGCCAGAAAGCTTTAAGCTCGTGCCCGAGAAAGGTAGTGATCATAAGTATAGACAGTTAAAGGTTAAGGTATAGGTTTTATATGAAAGCACAAAGCTATAATTGTTTTATATAAAAACTACAGGCATAGTGCACAAATCCTAAAGCTATAAATTAATTAATATTGGTCAAATCGTTATATGATATTAACTAACAGGCTCTATAAATCAAAGCTTAAGTTAGTATTTATACCTGTCGCCCCAAAGTTTTCTTAACTTTTCTTTTGATTCGTTTTCGCGCGCATTGTTACCTGGATCGTAAATCTTTGTACCGCGGATAGCATCCGGCAGAAAATCAAGATCGGTAAAATTGCCTTCGTAGCTATGGGCATATTTATAGTCCTTACCATAACCTATGTTTTTCATGAATTTGGTTGGGGCGTTACGTAAGTGCAGGGGCACGGGCAAATCGCCGGTTTGACGCACCAGTGCTATGGCTGCACCAATAGCCGTAGTGGCCGAATTACTTTTAGCCGATGTTGCCAGGTAGATAGCCGTTTGCGATAAAATAAGCTGCGATTCGGGCATGCCTATTTTATTTACGGCCTCAAAGCAGCTTTGTGCAAGCAGTAACGCGTTGGGATTAGCGTTGCCAATATCTTCGGATGCCAGGATCAGCATGCGCCGGGCTATGAAAAGCGGGTCTTCGCCGCCTACTATCATACGGGCCAGCCAATAAACGGCACCGTTAGGATCAGAGCCCCGCATGGATTTTATAAAGGCCGAAATGATATCATAGTGCTGCTCACCGGTTTTATCATACAGCGCCATATTTTGTTGTACGTGCTCCAGTACAACCTCATCGGTCAGTATTATTTCAGGCGTATCAAAAGCGTTTACCAGCAGCTCGAAAATATTGAGCAGTTTGCGGGCATCCCCTCCCGAAAGGCGCAATAAAGCCTCATGATCTTTGATGGTGACGCTTTTTTCTTTCAAAGCCACGTCTTCTTTCATGGCTTTGTTGAGCAAATCGATCAGATCTGTTTCAGAAAGGGATTGTAAAATATATACCTGGCATCGCGACAGCAAAGCCGAGATCACCTCAAAAGATGGGTTCTCAGTAGTGGCACCTATCAGTGTAACAATGCCCCGCTCTACAGCGCCTAATAATGAATCCTGCTGCGATTTGGAAAACCGGTGGATCTCATCGATAAATAATATCGGCAATATTTCGCCTTGTTGTTTTAACAGGGATGCTTTTTCAATCACTTCTCTTACGTCTTTTACGCCCGAGTTGATGGCACTTAAAGCAAAAAACGGACGAAATAATGACTGTGAAATAATATAAGCCAAAGTGGTTTTACCTACTCCCGGCGGCCCCCAGAATATCATCGACGGTAATGAGCCCGATTCGATAGCTTTCCGTAAAACAGCCCCCGGCCCAACAAGGTGTTTTTGCCCAACATAATCATCAAGCGATTTGGGGCGCATACGTTCGGCTAATGGAGGAAGGTTGTTCATAAAAGTAAAATTCAGAAAAGAAAACGCTAAATCCTAAAAAAATTAGTAAAATAGTATTTATGCTTGAGCAGGAGTTTCAACATCCCCTCTTGAGATGGGGCGCGGAGGAATGAGCGGTAGCCGGGATGTGTTCTGCGGTAGACTTATCAAAGCAGAAACACACCCCTCCGCCCCTCTCAAGCTACAGTGTGTACACATCTTTTAAATAAAAGAAAATGTCATTTCGATTGAGCAGGGGCGGGCTAAGAAGTGGGGCGAAAGAGAAATCTTCTACATCAGGCTCTACAATCATACTTATAAAAGCAGGGCGTAGAAGATTTCTCCTCACCCCTGCGCGCGAATTCTCCCACCAGGTTCGTTCGAAATGACATTTTTTTCAATTATTGATAGAATTTAAAAGATGTGTACACACAGTAGCCTCTCAAGAGGGGAATCGCACGTTCCCTCGCTTTTTTTATTCCTTAAGTTGACGGCTACCGTAATAGCACGGCCCTTCGCTTCTTATTTCTTAAATAGTTGTATTGACTGTGCGGTAACGAAAAGGAACCAAATGTAATTCCTCAGTCCTGCGTAATTGGCTCATGGTGCGCATGACAGGCTTCGGCGCAGGCGAGGCATGCTTTGGCGCATTCCTGGCAGTGATCGTGGTTATGCTTGCCGCACGCGGCGGCGCAAAGGCGGCAAATCTCCTCGCATAACACCAGGTATTGGTGAGCAATAACAGAATCCCTTTGAAGTAAGCGGGCGGCCTGGGTACAGATATCGGCGCAGTCGCGATCAAGGCTGATGCAGTTGGCCATCATTTTAACATCCTCTTCGTGCAGGCATGCAGTAGCACAGTGTTCACAAGCGAAGGCGCAATCCAACAACTTTTGGATAATGGCCCGGTGATCATGATTTTGCATATTGGTGGGTTTTAAGTTTTATTTAATATAATACCCTTAGCAGTTAAAAAATGTTTGCATTAATTTAAACTGCCTACTTGAGAGCCTACGTTAACAAAAAAGGCCGCCTCCATTAAGGAAGCAGCCTTTACATATATATTGAATTTTTATTAATTACTGTTGGTTAGGGTTTTGGTCACTGTTATTATCTTCAGGGTCATCAGATGGAGTGCCTACAATTTTGTAAGCTTTATTGTCGCCATCCTGAGTTTCCTGGTAATAATAACCATCCGGAGATACAAACAGCTTTTCGCCATTGATCTTGATCTTTCTGCAATCCTGCGGCAATTGAGTTACAATGTCACCAATTTGCGGGCCCTGATCAACATTGCTGCCATCGCCGTTGCCCTGATCGGTAGTTAATTGGCCATCTTTACCTGCAATAACATAAACAGTTGAGCCGTCATCTTTGGTATATGGCTGGTAGTAAACACCATTTAGCTCGTAATACTGCTCACCATTGATCATGATAGATTCAGCACCTGAAGGCAGGGTTTTAATCTCGGCCCCTATTGGAGGCTCAACAACGGTGTACTGGTCATTGTATTGACGATAGTATAAACCATCACTGTAATAGTATTGATAATCTCCCCACCAAAATGGATAGTAGCCATATGGCAAGAAACCAATGCTAAAACCTAAACGTGGATAATAGAATGAATTGTAGTAGTTACGGTATGGATAGTAATAGTGATTGCCAAAGTAACCGCCACGGCCACCATAATGGTAAGTGCCAGGATAAACCCTGCGACCACCGTATGCGTATGAACCGCCTCTGTAATAACTACCGCGACCACCATTGTAAGCGCGCCTGTCTACAGTAGTATAACTGCGGCTGCCATTATATACGGTACGGCCGGTGCTGCCATAACTGCGTTGTGGTGCTACAGATGTGCCATTCGGCCTTACCGCGTAACCACGACCGCCACCATAGCTGCGTTGTTGAGGAGCGCCCACGCTGCTGCGCGAGTCGGTGCCATAGCTTCGCTGAGGGGCTGCTATAGCAGTACGTGTACTGCCATTAAATGAAGTTGACGGGCGGGAAAAACTACCACCAGAAGGACGGGAAAAACTACCGCCTCCGCCACCACCGCCACCTGACGGTCTTGAACCGCCGCCGCCACCACCACCGCCGCCACGAGAACCGCCGCCACGTTGTGCATCAGCATTGAATGCCAGGGATAAGCTCAACAAGCCCCCTAATGCAATTGTTAATAGATTTTTATATGTCCTTTTCATGATGAAAGATTTTTTAACAGATCAGCATGGTATTTTTGCTGATATAAATATATAGACTATTAAATGTTTAAACGGTTTAACGCGTTTTTAATTATTTTTCACTCAAAAAGCGAACCAATACTATCCATACGTACCTGCTATTGTTTTCGCTACTCCAGATCCTCGGCAATAAACAAAAAAGCTTGCTCAAATTGCAGGGTGAAAAAACCATCGTGCGTGGTTTTATACCTGTTATTGCCGCTGGCTTCAAGCCCGCTTATTTGTAAGCCTGAAGGATGCGAAAGTAATTCAATGAACTCGCCTGCCGGTTTCCACTTGCTGAAACCCGGGTTAACCGGGTAGATCTTTTGCTGCTCCCTGAAAATCACCAGGTTTATTTTATCAGCATAAAACAAAAAATCTTTCAGCTCCAATACATCGGTAATTACATTAACCGCCGGGTAATTATGCATTACCAGGTATTTTAAAGCGGCACTTGCTGCATTGTCATCCCCCGCAGGCATCACCTTCACGTCCGACTGCAAATCATCTATACCGCCGTCGCTTATTATCCAGTCAACCTTGATGCCCGAAGCGTCCAGCTTTTCGGCGGTATCGGTGGTGCAAATCACGGTCGGACTCCACTCCAGCAACTGCCCCAGCATTTCCTCATCAAAAGTATCCATGCTTAAAACCAGTAAAGCAGGCTCCTGTTTTTCGCGTACTATATGATGTGATGACATTGCTAATGTAGATGGAACAGATGAATATTAAATGAAAATATAAAGATGGGGTTTTTATTGATTGGTGAAACCTAATCAAATGTTTTATGACGGTAGAATAGTACAAGAGGGGGCGCCTTTCTGAATTAGTAAAGATTCTAACGTTTTATTGTTGATATAAGTAGGCCCTTATTCGCGGTGTAACAGGAAAACCATCATCTTCATTATAATACATGGAGTCTTCCAATGACCAGTATTTTAACAATGCCATATGTTCATGTTTTTCAGAATCCAGTAATTCCTTTATAGAAACCCAATAAAAATCGTCCTCATCAGGATCATATTGTAGTAATTGATCATAGGAGGCCATTATTAAAGCTAAAAAGGCTTTTCTAACTGATAGCGAAAATTGATACGCTTTGAAGGTTCCTAAAAATTCACTTAATCTTGCCGGATCGGACAGTTCAAGATCCCAATCTTGTTCATCACCCTTTGCAGGTAGGTTTAATAGTTTATTGAGATAGTCGATATCCTCTTTATATAAAATATGCATCATGGAATTTAATACATCTTTCTGTAAAACTCCTTAACCTTTGCAGCCGGGTCGGCAGCCATATTTATTGCCGATGACACTGCTATACCGTCGATGCCCGTTTGAAGCAACGGTTCTATATCGTCTACCTGAATGCCGCCAACAGCTATTACAGGGATTCCTATACTCAACTTTTCCAGTTGGCGATATCCGTTAAAACCAAGCGGGTGCCTCGCAGGCTCTTCTGTATTAGTGGATGCAAACGGACCATAGGCGTAATAATCAACCACGCCGGTATTTTGCAGCTTTAACAACTCGCCGGTATCTGCGGCAGATACGCCGAGCGTTTTATCCGGGCCGATAATCTTGCGGATACTGGACAGATCAGCGTCAATATCATCTATGTGTACACCCTGCGCGTCAACCCGGTCGATCAGGTCATAATGATTGGCGATAATGAGGGTTGCACCCCAGTCGTCGCAAATTTCGGCTATCTCGTTTATCTCATCAATCAGCTCATCTTCGGGTTTGGTAAGGCAGCGGTATTGTATCCAGTTTGCGCCCGCACCGCAAGCCATCTGCACCTGTTGTACGTGGCTAAAACCAGGCAGGTCATGTGTAAGATAATGAAATTTAGAAATGTACTTTTTCATTTTTAAATCCGAAAATTTGGCCGAAATATAAAGTCCGAAAAACTACAAAGAATCTTTCGGACTTTAAAAACTTCCCGGGTTAGGGGCGTCAATATTATTTCAACATTATTTCAAAACTTCGCTGATAGTTTTACCTACGCTGCCATCAGGGGCTTGGATATGCAATAACGATGCTACCGTAGCCGAAATATCTGTCATGTGTGTTTGGCGGGTAAGGCTGCCATGTTTAATGCCCCAGCCCATAAATACCAGCGGAATGTGCGAATCATAAGGGTTCCAGGTACCGTGTGTGGTACCTGTAGGCCCGCGGTCGTTTGTGCCATGACCGGTATACCACGCCGGTTTCAGGATGATCTGGATAGCACCGCTATGCTCAGCATTATAACCATTGATGATCATGCTGCGAAGCTCATCGGGAATGTTGGCTTCCTGTACTTTTTGCAGATCGATTGCATAGGCAATGCCCGGCTGCTTTTTCAGGTATGCGATACAATCTGATTTTATGGCGTCTTCGCTAACGCCTGCTTTGGCAAGAGCTGCATTATTAAAGTTAACCTGGTAATTATCCATACTGATGATCAGGTTATTCACTTTGTATTTATCGCTGATCATCGTGTTCATTTCTTTTGCAGCTTTGCCATCGTCCCAAACACCGGCAGGGATGTTATGATCTTTCAAAAAGTTAGGGTTGTGGGCGGCACCATGATCGGCACTCAGGAAAACTGAGTAATTGCCTTTGCCTACTGTTACATCTAAATAATTGAAAAACGCGGCAAGGTCCTGGTCAAGCCTTAAATAAGTATCTTCAACCTCAACCGAGTTAGGGCCAAACTGATGACCGACATAGTCTGTTGATGAAAGGCTCACCGCTAAAAAGTCGGTTACGGTATTTTTACCCAGTTTTTCGCCTTCAATAGCTGCTTTAGCCAGGTCAAGCGTCATGGTATTGCCGAAAGGCGTTGAACGGATCATGCCGATACGGCCTTTGTATAATTCAGATGTTTTAACTGGTAGAGTTGGCGTAGCGGCGCCGGCAAACTTACCTTCATAACGGTCGCTGTTATCAGGCGCACTTTGTATATAAGTATTGATAGGGTATAAAGGGTTCCAGTCCTGTTTCAGGTATTTTTCAGCAATTTTTTGATTATTGAAGGTTTTAACCCATGTAGGCAGATCATTCATGTAATAGGTACTGGTGATCCAGTTGCCGCTGGCATCATCAAACCAATAAGCAGCGTTGGCCGAGTGACCCGCAGGCAGGATCCCGCCGCGGTCTTTCAACGCTATACCGATAACTTTTGAGCGAAAGTTGGTGGCCAGCCTCAATTCGTCGGTAACTGTGCTAACTAGTAGGTTGCGGGGCGACATTTGCCCTGCTTTTGAAGTACTGCCAACAGCTACAACTGTACTGTCGTCGGTACAATACATGGATTTGCCTGTAGCCTGGATAATAAAATCATTACCTACTATGCCATGTATAGCGGGGATAGATCCGGTATAAATACAGGTATGCCCCGCTGCAGTTACCGTAGGGATATAGTCGATGCTGGTATTTTCGCAGGTAAAGCCTTCATTAAGCATGCGTTTAAAACCACCGGTTTGGTAACGGTCATAGTAGCGGTACAGGTAATCCCAGCGCATTTGGTCAACCACCACACCCACAACCAGTTTTGGGCGTGGAATTGATGCTGATGCCGAGGGGGCTGTTGTAGTTTTCTTTTTTTGGGCCGATACCGAAACGGTAGCGAAAGAGAGGGAAATAAGCAGCAGATGTTTAAACTTCATCGCGAAAAATAAATTTAATTGCGCCAAATATCAGCAAAGCATTTAAAATGCAATATGATGTTTTTGTTAAGTGTGGGGATTGTTACAAAGGGTCCCCTCTAAACGGCGTAGCCCTCATAAGCGCTAAAAATAAACCCATTGCGAATAATCCCCCCCGGTTGGGGAGAATTTTAAGCCCTCCCTTCCGGGGAGGGTTGGGTGGGGCTCTCTGCTAAAACCTTACAAATTGTCCAAAACTTCGTAAGTTTAACAAACCAATCATTAAACCTATAATCAATGAAACACATTCTTTTATTGCCGCTTTTGCTGCTGGCCTGCTCTGTCATCGCTCAAAATAAAAATCTTGATGTTGTTGCTACTGATGCAGGTAAAGTATCAGGCTTAACTAATCAGGCGGGCGATGTGCATATTTATAAAGGCATTCCCTTTGCTGCGCCGCCTGTTGGAGATTTGCGCTGGAAAGAGCCGCAGCCCGTAAAACCCTGGGAGGGCGTTAAAAAATGCACCGAATTTGCAGCCAGCCCAATGCAGGGCAAGCCGGATCCCTTTGGTGTTTACACGCGCGAGTTCCTGATCCCCTATGAACCCATCAGCGAAGATTGCCTGTACCTGAATATATGGACAGCCGCAAAAACACCGTCCGAAAAACGACCTGTATTAGTATACATTTACGGTGGTGGTTTTGTAAGCGGCGGCGCGGGCGTGCCTATTTATGATGGCGAGGCAATGGCTAAAAAGGGTGTCATATTTGTAGTTATCAACTATCGGGTTGGGATCTTCGGTTTCTTTGCCCACCCGGAGTTAACCAAAGAGTCGTCGCATAATGCTTCGGGAAATTATGGTTTGATGGATCAGCTTGCTGCATTGAAATGGGTAAAACAGAATATAGCGGCTTTTGGCGGAGATCCGGATAAAGTTACAATAGCCGGGCAGTCGGCAGGGTCAATGAGTGTAAATTGTTTGGTAGCATCACCATTAGGCAAAGGGCTGTTTAGCGGCGCAATTGCCGAAAGCGGGGCCAGCTTTGTTAGTCCGCGGGGAGCCGGCGGGTTGCGGGAAGCTGAGGAAAACGGGGTTAAAACAGCTACGGCTTTAGGTGCAAATTCCATTGCCGAACTCAGAAATAAACCTGCTGCCGAACTGGTTGGCAAAGGCCAGAGCCGCCCGGTTATTGATGGTTATGTTTTACCCGAAGCGATAGCGGATATTTTTGACGGGCATAAACAAAACGATGTACCGGTACTTACCGGCTGGAATGAGGACGATGCCTTTGTGGGCCCTCCAAAAACAGCCGAAGATTATAAAAAAATGATAGCAACCCAATATAGTGCCGATGCTGATGAGTTTTTAAAACTATACCCTGCGGGTTCGGATCAGGAAGCCGCTACATCACAGATCCGGATCAACCGCGATCAGATCTTCGGCATGCAGAATTATACCTGGGCCAATGTGCAGAGCGAAAAAGGGAAATCGAAAATTTATGTTTACCGCTTTACCCGCCGCCTGCCTGCCACTGCCGATTTTGTTAAATACGGCGCTTTCCATACCGGAGAAGTTGCTTATGCCTATGATAACCTCAAATTCCTGAACCGCCCATGGGAGCCTGTTGATCGGCAGTTGGCCAATACCATGAGCGCTTACTGGGCAAACTTTGTTAAAACCGGTAACCCGAACGGGAAAGGCATACCTGCCTGGCCTGCTTATACAACAAGCGAAAATAAAATAATGATCCTGGGCGAAACGCCGGGAGCGAAGACTTTGCCTGATAAAGCCGCTTTGGATTTTATGGTGAAGCGCGCAGGCGGAAAGTGATACAGGATTTAGGGATAATTTAACTGGTTTGAAAATTAAGGGCAGCTTTTAAATCAATTGGCAGCAGGAGGCACCTACGGAGCCAATACTATTCGACTTTTTGTTTAAAAGTCAGATTGGCTCAGTGCTCCCGTTTTGAGTATGATTTCCCAAATGTAATCTCCATCACAACCTACCCGTTACATAATTAAAATGGGTGTCATGCCGAGCCCCTCGAAGCCCGGCGGGCAGGGCCTCTGCACGCGACCCTTCAACAGGGGCTACCCATGACATAATAAAAGACGGTCATGCTGAACTTGTTTCAGCACCCCACTCGCTAAGCCGCGTGCTAAGCAAATCGCCTACCTATCCCGTGGGATCCTGAAATAAATTCAGGATGACGGGCGGAGAAATGTCATATCTCCTTCAGAGGCCGCGGCTTTTACTCAGCATGACAGGCCGTCTTTGCTTAATGTCATTTCACCTTCAGAGCCCGCCGGATTTAAACATTCAGTATGTCATATACTTCCCCACCTGAAAAATACTGCAATTGTAAGTTAGCGTATTAATGCCTAATTTTCTGATCTGCAAATCACAAATGAAAAAACATCTTTTAAACCTATTCCTATCCTTAATAATATCAACAGTTTACGGCCAGCATAAAGCCGTTGATAAAGTGCTTGATTCCTGTATCAAAAAAAGAAACTTTAACGGCGTAGTTTTAATAGCCCAAAACGGCAAGCCTGATTATTTAAAATATACCGGTATAGCCAACAGGCATTATAATATCAGCTTCTCTCCAAAAACAAGGTTCCAGATTTTCTCTGTTACAAAAACATTTACGGCTGTACTCATTATGCAGCTATATGAGCAGGGTAAGATCAATCTTGATTCAACCATATCAGCATACTATCCCGAGTATAAAGGAGAAGCATCACACAAAGTAACCATTCGCAATTTGCTTACGTACAGCAGCGGTCGTTATTTGAAAGAAATGGACCCTAAATTTATTCCCGAAGCTTACGATCAGAATTTATGGCCGGTAGATACCTTCATTAACAGGTATTGCTCCGAAAAACTGATTGATACACCGGGAACAAAATTTAATTACAGCAATGGAGACTTTATTTTATTAGGCAGGATCATCGAAAAAATTTACAAGCAGCCATTTGATATTATCTTGAGAAAAAAGATCCTGGCCCCGCTTAAAATGAACAATACCAATTACCTGCACCATGAAGATATTGTCCCTAACCTTGATGAAGGTTATTACAACAAACCAGGCAGTGTGGATTCTTTAATTATGCCTACTTATCATTACATTGATAATCATTTCTCAGCAGGGGCCATGTATTCGACACCGCAGGACCTGCTCATTTTTGACCAGGCCATATTTAACCATACACTGTTAAAAAAAGCTACTGTGGATTTGATGCTGACATCCTATCCCAAACTTGGCGATGTGGCTTTTGGTTTTTGGGTATACCCGCGCAAAATAGGAAAATCTAATACCATTTTTGCCGAGCGGCAGGGCGGAGGATACGGAAATGAATCAAACTGGGTGCATTTGATAGATAAAGGAATAACGCTTATTCTGCTTTCCAATACAGAAACAGCCGATTTAAATAAAATGCGATTGGATTTACTGGATGCTTATTTAAACTACAAATGAAAGCATGAAGAACCTTACGAGGTTTTAAAAACCTCGTAAGATTAAATTATTCTGTTTTTTAAATAAGCGGCAATTTTATAACCTTAACAGGGTTGCCTCGCTCAAGCGAATGGTGTTCCAACCATTGGCTTTGCTGCTGATCCATCAGTTTACCGGCCTGCAGCGCGGCTATCCGGGCTTCGAGCCGGATTAGGCACAGCTTTTTATTTTGCAATTGTGAGCGATTGTCCATCACGGTAACCTGTATACCTGTAGGTTTATGAATACCACGTACGGCTGTTTCAACCTTGTTTACGTTTTGCCCGCCCGGGCCTGATGAACGAATGGTTTCAAATCTTACTTCAGCATCATTAAAAAGTGTTTGTTCCGGAATATCAAATACTTCCACGCCAACGAACCAGTTTTTGCGTTTATGAGCCGGGCGGAAGGGGCTTTGCGCAACCCACTGCACCGTTCCCCACCATTCTTTTATCAAAGCGTCGGGATTTTCTGCTTCGGTCATTAATGTGGATGAAAGGAGTGTGCCGCTTTGTAATCCCGGGATATCTTCTGTCACAGATATGGTTATGTTTTGTGCCCGCGCCTGTTTCAGGATCAGGTCCCGAACTTTAACAACAACAAGGCAACATTCGGCCGGGCCTTTGCCCGCCGTAATTTGTATAATCTTTTTCATTATTCTTTGTCCATTCTTACTGTGTGCGGGTAAAACTTACCCTGTACTTCAATTAATTGTTGCTGAGCCGCTATTACCGTTTCGATATTTTTATAAGCTGATGGGTTTTCCTCCAAACTACCGTCGATAAGCGTTACTCCGGCCTCGGTCAGCATTTTCTTCATTGCCGAAGCCGTTATATTTTCCCGGGCTTCCCTGCGGCTCATAGCCCTCCCCGCCCCGTGCGCGGCAGATTGTAAGGCACTGTCATTTCCTTTGCCCATTACCAGATAAGCAGGTGTAGCCATGCTGCCGGGGATAATCCCCAGTTCGCCCGCATGTGCGGGTGTGGCACCTTTGCGATGGATGATCGCTCCTGTGCCATTAGCCAGTACATCCTTCCATGCAAAGTTGTGGTGATTTTCCACTTTGGCCAGTGCTTTTAATCCTAATGCTTTTAAAAGGTTAGTGTGGATACAGTCATGACATGCCTTTGCATAATCGCCGGCAAGAGTCATGCTGAGCCAGTATTCCTGCCCCGCTTCGGTATTAAGGTCAAGCCAGGCCAGCTGCTGCGCTTCGCGCGGAAGTTTGCAGCTGTCCATAGCTATTTGCGTATAATGCCGGGCGATATTTGCTCCCAAACCCCTGCTGCCCGAGTGCGACAGCAAAGCCAGGTATTGTTTTGGCGGCAGATTAAGAGTGTTATCTTCATAAAGCTCCATCAGCCCAAAGTCCACAAAATGATTACCGCTGCCCGATGAGCCTAATTGCTTAACTGCCTTGCCATGCAGCTTTTTAAGCAATTGGGTTTGATTAAACACCAGGCTGTCCAGCACCTCGTGATATTGCGGTGCACTTAATCCACCATCAATACCAAAATGGGTATGATCATTTATAGCCTGTTTTATTTGGTGGAGGTAACGTTTTAAAAAGCGCTCATCAGCATCAATGATGGATAAAGCCATTCTGCAGCCAATATCCATACCCACCCCGTAAGGGATCACCGCGTTTTTAACAGCAAGTACGCCACCAATAGGCAAACCATAGCCACAATGTGCATCAGGCATCAGTGCCCCCTGTAAACTAACCGGGAGCTTAAGTGCAAGCTCTATTTGTTTTATGGCGTATGGCTCAATACCGGCTTCACCAAAAATGGCTAAAGGCGCGCGTTGCTCCTGTAATTCATAAGATACCGCCACAGGTTCATTTGCTTTGCAGATGAATGTTCTGGCTATTTTGCCGGTTATTTCATTGTTTAAATAGATATCAGGCTGCTGCCGGATACCTGTTAATAAGTTCATCACCTCTGCTTTGCTATAATGTTTGAAGTGTTTCGCTATAATATTCACAGCCAGGCTGCGCTGCTTATTACCGGCGTAGCCTATCTGTGTTAATTCTTTTGTTTTTAAATTGCCCATATGGGTATTGTTTTAATAGTCGAAATATGCCTCTTTTGAGGTGTACTTCGGTTTGTTTTTAAATTCGTTAATGTATTTGGGTTGTTCGAAAAAAAGGGTCTTCCAATATTTGTAAGTATTACCGCGCAATATTTTATTTATATGCGGCCACAGGTTGTAATTCATGATGTGGTTGTCAATTTCACCAATCTGTTGTTCCAGTAGTTCGTCGCTGAGTTTTACCTGATAAATGAAATGAGGCTTAATAGCCAATTCAAACCGCCATGGTTCTGTGAACACAAACCTTACTTCCCAATCTCGGTATAGTTCGTGCCATATTTCTTTTCGTTCAAAAAGAGCTTTTTCTTCGTCGGTAAGCATCATCTTATTCACGCGCCAATTGTACGGACTGAAATCCCTCAGAAACTGAGGCCGGTTTAAATATTCGTAAGTCATTCTCCTCTTTTTCTTTACCTGAAATGTTTCATCGTAGTGGTAAACAGGGGAGTTTATTTTACTCAGTAACGTTTCAAAGAAATCGGCCTTAGAGCCACGCTTTTCTTTAGCTGTTAGCACAAATTCTCGTTTCCAACCCTTTCGATATGGTTTTTCGAGGGGAATCCATGGCAGCGCATTTCTTTCTGAGTTTAGTTTATCCTGGAGTTCGTTAATTTGGATCAGTTTTTTATCAAATGCTTCTTTAACCAATCGCTTTTTTCTCCGTGCCGATTTTAAACGGTACGGCAAATCATGTATGTCCATGGGACTGTACGTGTTTAGTTTTGCCAAATCTGTTATGATTTTCAAAAATTCATCCCCGGGTTAGGGATCTACCCATTTTAAAAAGTGCGACCAAAGCCTTAACATGGAAAAAATCCGCGGACAAACAACACCTGTTGCCGGTTAAAACACCGGTAAAAACGTTTAAATAAAAACAAAAGAATTGCTGTCCACCTGTTAAAGGTGATGCACTAATGGGATATGGATGAGATACTCTGTAGCATAGTCCTTAAAATATTAAAGGGTTAACAATTAAGGAATTGCTGCAAAGATGCAAATATTTTTTAATTAAAAGAATTCATATAAACAAGAATGAAAATCCAATGGGCTCCGCGGAGAAAACAAGATCTCCTTCACGTTATGCTAACCTCGTTTTCAATAGCCCCGCGGGATAGTAGCTAATAGATTTTGCTACGGGCCTAAATAAGAATAGGCGCAAACCATTCCCGATTTGTCATCATTATGAACTTTCAAAACCGCACAATCCTTTTACAAAACAAACTTTGGTAAAATTCAATTAATCACCTATTTTTGTCGCAATCATATACATAACATCATGGGACACCATAAAGAAGAAAAAGAAAACTTTGATTACATATACTATTTAGTAGGATTAATCTCTGGCTTATTTGTAGGCGGTATTATTGAAAAAGGCTTTACCTGGATTTTTATAGGTGGTGTTTTAGGCTTGTTAACTGCTGCTGCATATATCGCCGTGTTAGTTCGTGGCCGCAATGAAGAGGCCTGATCCTGACCTGCCTTCATTTATAAAAAATTGGAACCAGTTTTACGGCATTGTTGCCGCATGGCTGGTTTTTTTAGTTTTAGTATTCTGGCTCATTACCAAATTCTTTGAATGAGTTTAACCGACTGGATTGTTTTAGGCCTTACCTTATTTTCTATAGTGCTGTATGGCATATGGAAAAGCGGCAATAATAAAAATATCGACCAGTTTTTGATGGGCAGCCGCTCATTGCCCTGGTACCATGTGGGCTTATCGGTAATGGCCACGCAGGCAAGTGCCATCACTTTTCTTTCGGCACCAGGCCAGGCTTATTCAGACGGGATGCGTTTTGTGCAGTTCTACTTTGGGCTACCCCTGGCCATGATCGTACTTTGTATCACCTTTGTTCCCATTTTCCATCGCCTTAAGGTTTATACGGCATACGAGTTCTTAGAGCAGCGTTTTGATCTGAAAACCCGTGCACTTACATCGTTCCTGTTCCTGGTGCAGCGGGGGCTTTCAACCGGGGTTACCATTTACGCTCCGTCTATCATCCTTTCAACCATATTAAATATCAATACGGTTTACACTACACTGTTTATTGGCGGGTTAGTAATTGTTTATACCGTTTATGGCGGCAGTAAGGCTGTGTCATACACCCAGCTATTGCAGATGAGCATTATTTTTACGGGGATGTTTTTGGCAGGAGTACTGGTGGTTTACCTGTTACCCGGCAATGTAAGTTTCATGAGCTCGCTCAAAATGGCGGGTAAAATGGGCCGCATGAACGTGATAGACTGGAAATTTGACCCGGATAATCGTTATACAGTTTGGAGCGGATTGATCGGGGGTTTCTTTTTACAGCTCTCCTATTTCGGTACCGATCAAAGCCAGGTTGGGCGTTATTTAACCGGCAGCTCGGTAGGGCAAAGCCGGTTAGGATTGATCATGAACGGCTTGATCAAGATCCCGATGCAATTCCTGATCCTGTTGATAGGTGTACTGGTATTCGCGTTTTACCAGTTTAACCGCCCGCCAATGTTTTTTAACCAATACGAGGTTAAGCAGATCAAAAGCAGCAATTATGCCACACAATATAATTCCCTCGACCAGCAGTATACCCAGGCTTTTGAGCAAAAGAAGATCAAAGCCAATGAGCTGGTAAAAGCTATCGACAGTAAAAATGAAGAAAGTATTGACCGTGCGCAAAACCAGTTAAAGATAGCCGATAGCAAGGCCCATACCATCAGGCAAAACGCCATTGAACTGATGAAAAAGAACAATCCCAAGGCCGACGATAATGATACCAATTATGTGTTCCTCACCTTTGTTACGCAGTATTTGCCTAAAGGATTGATCGGCTTGCTGATAGCTATCATTTTCCTGGCGTCTATGGGCTCAACGGCAAGTGCTTTAAACTCGTTGGCATCAACAAGTGTGGTTGATATTTACAAACGTATTGTTAATCCAAACGCAACAGATCAAAATTATTTAAACGCGTCGCGCCTGGCAACGGTGTTTTGGGGTGTAGTTTGCATCGGCATGGCATTGTACGCCGGTCGCATTGGTAATTTATTGGAAGCCGTGAATCAGTTAGGCTCCTATATCTATGGAACTATACTTGGCGTGTTTATCGTGGCTTTCTATCTTAAAAAAATAAAAGGAACTGCGGTATTTATAGCGGCAGTTATAACTGAAGCTATCATTTGCATATTGGGTTATTATAACCTGATAGCATACTTATGGCTCAATGCAATAGGTGCAGTCCTGCTGATTATAATTGCGTGGGTGATCAATATGATGACTTCCGCTGAAGCCGTCATTACCCGGGATGCTGATTAACGTTCATTTAGATATACAATAATAAAGGGTCCGTTTTCAGAAAACGAACCCTTTATTATTAAAAAGCCCTCTCCTTTGGAGAGGGTTGGGTGAGGTTTTATTGCTTAGCCTGATCCAGCGCTTCCTGGTTCAAGCGGGCGTATTCTTCATCTTTATCGGCATTGGCCAGGGCTATACCGGCTTCGGCTGCGGCGATGGCACCGGCTTTATCACCTTTACGCAATAACAGGCGCGATTCCCATAGCTTATACCATGGGCCTTTCGGCTCAATTTTTTCAGCTTCATAAACCCAGCCTAATGCCTTATCAACATCTTTGTGGTTTTCGTAGTAATACTGTATGGCGTTGAAGTAGTATGGCTTGCGGTCGCCTTTCATCAACTCGTCGATATTGGCTGTGATCTTGGCGTCGTCGTCGGTTTCCATATGGATATATGCCGCGGTTTTATCCCAAACCAATACCAGGTCGGTTGATTTGGTGGTTGAGTTAACAAAGGCCATGGTAAAGGTTTCCCTTTTTTCGCTCACGCGGATAGGTTTTATAGTAAAACGCAGAAAATCCTGGTCTTGCTTGTAGCTGTAGGCGCCCCATTGTTTTACAACTTTATTAAGAATGATGGTCCACTCGTTTTTAGTAGGGATGCTGAATAGGGAGTAAGTACCGGCAGGTACCGGGTTGCCTTCAATAACAACTTTTTCGCTAAAGGTAATGGTAGTTGCGGCGTTAGCGCCGGTGCGCCAAACTTCGCCGTAAGGGATGATACCGCCGAATATTTTGCGGTCTTTAACATTGGGACGGGAATAAGTGATGGTTACTTTTCCTAATCCGAAATCCTGGATAATGGTTTGAGTTGAGCTGGCCTCAGGTATGCGGGGTATCTGGGCGTATGATTTTAAGCTAAAACAACAACACGCTATCAGCATGCTGAACAGGAATACGTAAGTTTTTTTCATGATTATAGTTTTCGAATCTAAGATACCAAATGTTTTAATGCAGATATTATTGTGTATGACCTAAAAATATTTTCAAGGTTTAGAAGCGATCTGTGTAAATACACAATAAATGGGCCGCATTCAGGGAAATCGCTTTTAAACGTATTTAACTATAGGAGGGCGATAGGTGAGAAATTTTTACACAAATTTTTCCGAATTAATCGAATTACACGAATTTCAAATCGACAGCAATAAAAATTCGTGTAATTCGATTAATTGTGGCTGATTTGAAAATCAATTCGTGTGAAAATTTTTGCTCTCATTTATTTATAGGTTTGATCATTTTAAGGGTCATTTCCCAGGGCGGCGTTACTGCAAAGCTAAAATTGCCAGCGCTTTATTACCTTTGCACCCATGATTGACGTTATATTAAAGAAGGGTAAAGAAAAAGCCGTACTGCAAAGGCATCCCTGGGTATTTTCAGGAGCGATTGAAAAAGTAAAAGGTAAGCCCGCTAATGGCGATGTGGTGCAATTGCTAAACACCCAGGGCGAATTTATGGCCTATGGCTTTTATAACGATCAATCGAGGGTTACTTTACGATTGCTGGAGTGGAACAAAGATGTGCAGGTTGATGAAGCCTGGTTTCGTGAAAAGGTAGCTACAGCGGTTAAAAGCAGGGATAGTATCCTGGCTAACGGCACTAATACCTGCCGGTTGATTTTCAGTGAATCGGATTATTTGCCGGGCCTAATTGTTGATAAATATGCCGGGCATTTAGCCGTGCAGGTACTTACATCGGGCATCCAGAATGTAATGCCTGTTATTATTGATGAGCTTAAAAAGCTGCTCAATCCCGGAAGTATTTCAGATAAAAGCGATAATGCTTCCCGCGCTCACGAGGGTTTGGCCGAAGCAGAGAACAAAGTGCTTGCCGGCAGTCCGCCGCCTGAACTGGTTGAAGTTTTGGAGAACAATGTAGTTTACGGGATCAATATCACCGAAGGCCAAAAATCGGGCTTTTATTGTGATCAGCGGGATAACCGCCATGTATTGGCCGTGCATACTAAAGATAAAAAGGTATTGGATTGCTTTTGCTACACCGGCGGTTTTACGCTGAACAGCCTTAAAGAAGGCGCGGCATCGGTGACCAGTGTGGATAGTTCGGCGTTGGCCATTGAAACACTGGCCGAAAACATCAGGTTAAATAAACTGGATGCAACTAAACATACAGCCATTAAATCCGATGTGAACGTGCAGCTTCGCAAATTCAGGGATGAGGGCGAAAAGTTTGATGTTATTGTGCTCGATCCTCCTAAATATGCACCATCACGCTCGGCATTAACCCGTGCCTCACGCGCTTATAAAGATTTGAACCGCTTAGGCATGCTGCTCCTTAACGAGGGCGGTTTGCTGGCAACCTATTCATGCTCTGGTGCTATGGATATGGAAACCTTCAAGCAGGTAATTGCCTGGGCCGCGCTTGATGCCGGTAAGCAGGTGCAGTTTATTTACCAGTTCCACCAGCCCGAAGACCATCCGGTACGCGCTTCCTTCCCCGAAGGTGAGTACCTGAAAGGTTTACTTTGCCGGGTGTTTTAGCCCGCCCCTACCCCCCTGAAGGGGAACTATAGCGGAAGGCCTGTTTTGCGTAACAAAACAGGCCTTCCGCATTTAATGCTGCCGCGGGTTTTCAACCCGTGGTAACCATGATTTCAGCTTTCAGCTGAACCGCATTTAATAATGTAGCTGAAAGCTTACTGTGTATCCAACCACGGGTTACGCTATCGCTGAACCCGCGGCAGCTTATATTCTTATTCTGTTTTTCTTCAATTGCCCTCATCCACTTAAAAAAGCGGTTAATTTTTGCGCGGTTAATAAAATTTTACCCGAATTAACCCCTTTTTTAACCCTTGTTTTAATACCACCCGCTATATCATTGCTGTGCCAAATGGAAAACAGGATAAATATTATGCGGGTCTAACCACCCCCGTTTAATGCTTTTGCTCTTCCTCAGGTAAGTGTTATAAACCCATTAACCAATTATTTATGTACGAAAATTTTACCAATTATGATGGGTGCCATCGCATCCGTTATCGTGCTAAAATTAAGGGAGTATTGCAATGCTGCATTACCGCTCTTTTGTTTTTAGCCATGTGTACTTCGGCTTTTGCTCAGGGCAGCAAAATAACCGGTGTAGTAAATGATGAGCACGGACAACCCCTGCCCGGTGTAAGCGTTAAGCTAAAGGGCACGCCCAATGGTACAACTACCAATGTAAACGGCCAGTTCAACATTAATGCGGAACCAAGTCAAACGCTGGTATTTAGTTTTTTAGGGTATATGCCTCAGGAGGTAGCGGTAGGCAGCCAAAAATCTATCAGCATTAAAATGCAGCCTAACGCCACTAACATGAATGAGGTGGTTGTGGTAGGTTACGGTACTCAGCGTAAAGCAACCGTAACCGGATCGGTGGCATCAGTTACCAACAGCGAGATCGTGACCACCAAGAACGAGAACGTGCTGAACATGCTTGCCGGTAAAGTGGCCGGTGTACGCATCACTCAGAATACATCCGAGCCGGGTTCGTTCAGCAACGCATTTGATATCCGTGGTTTTGGTAACCCCCTGGTGGTTATCGACGGGATTCCGCGCGATAACATTTCAAGGCTTGACCCTAACGATATCGAAAGCGTTTCGGTATTGAAAGACGCATCTGCCGCTATTTACGGTGTGCGCGCCGCAAACGGTGTAGTTATCGTTACTACCAAAAAAGGCAAAAAAGGTGCGGTTGATCTTAACTATTCCGGTACTTACGGCTGGCAGATCCCATCGTACATGCCAAAACCTGTTGGTGCAGTTGATTTCATGACCCTGGTTAACGAGCAACTTTTGCACAACGTTAATGGCGGACAGGTAAAATACACCGATGCTGATTTTGCTGCTTATAAAAACGGTTCAAAAACAAGCACAGACTGGTATAGCCCAGTTTTCGCTAACAGTGCTCCGCAGCAACAGCATAACCTGAATGCTACAGGCGGTACTGATAATACCAGCTATTTTGTGAGTATGGGTATTACCGATCAGGACGGCTTTTTCAAAAGCGGCGACCTGAACTATAAGAAATATAACCTGCGCTCAAACCTAACCACCAAAATCAATAAAAATCTTACCATTGATGTAAACCTGAGCGGTACCATCGAACAAAAAAATCAACCTTACCAGGACGCCTGGTGGATCATCCGCTCATTCTGGAGACAGGTACCTACCCAAAGCATTTATGCCAATAACAACCCGGCATACCTGAACAATGGCGAAGTTGATGGTTCAAATCCTGTTGCAATGGTCAATGCAGATGTTGATGGTTACAAACAAATCGCCAATAAATGGTTACAGTCATCAGTGTCCGCAACGTACAATGTACCCTTTGTACCGGGCTTGAGTGCTAAAGGCTTGTATAACTATGATTACTATTTTTCAAGTAACAAGATCTATCAGCGTTCATATAATCAGTATAACTATGATGCTAACAGTAATACCTACGCGCCTATAGCTAATCAAACACCAGGTTCACTCACCCGCCAGTTTTATGAAAAGCCAAGCACCCTGATGCAGTTGTCTCTAAACTATGCAAAACAGTTTAAAGGAGGTCATAACATTACAGCTTTGGCGCTTTATGAAGAAAGCGAACAAAAAGGCGATAACTTCAATGCACAGCGCCAGCTTTCACTGCCTGTTGATCAGCTGTCGGCGGGTAATGCTTTAAATCAAACAGCTACGGTTGACGGAGGCTGGCCTTATGATTTTGTAACTAAATCATTTGTTGGTCGTGTAAACTACGATTATAAATCAAAATACCTGGTTGAGTTTAGCTTCAGGGATGACGCCAACTCCAAAAACTCTCCGCTTAAAAGATGGGGCTTTTTCCCGGGTGCATCTGCCGGTTGGAGGATCTCACAGGAAAACTTCTGGAAAAACACATCGGCTCTGTCATTTATTGATGACCTGAAGATCCGTTTGTCATACGCTAAACTGGGTGATGACGCAGGTCTTAACGCTTACCAATATCTTACAGGTTATAACTACCCGGCTTCGGGCGACAACAACAGGTTGCCTCCGGGCTCGGTATTTGACGGTACTTTTGTTAACGGTGCCCAAAGCCGCGGCATAGCTAACCCTTATATTTTCTGGTATGTTGCAAAAACATACAATGCAGGTATCGACTTGCAGGCCTGGAACGGTTTGTTAGGTTTAACTGTTGATGCTTTCAGGCGCGACAGGAGCGGCTTGCTTGATACCCGCGCCGATAACCTGCCGGGTGTAGTAGGTGCCGGTTTACCACAGGAAAATCTTAACAGCGATCGTGCCCAGGGTTTCGATATCGAGATAAACCATCGTTACCACATAGGCAGCTTTAACTACTTTGTTAAAGGTACATTCGGTTATACCCGCACACAATGGATCAGTAAAGTACACTCGGCTTATGGTAACTCGCAGCTTAACTGGCATAATAATAACGATAACCGTTATAACAACATATTCTGGGGTTACGGTGCCAACGGCCAGTTTCAAAACTACCAGCAGATCCTGAACAGTCCGCAGTTTGTATCACGCAACGCGGTAGTTGGTGATTATATTTTGCAGGACTGGAACGGCGACGGCGTCATCAACGATCAGGACGTACACCCTATTGCACAAAACGTAAGTAACAATAACTACAGCGTGCCTTCAACCACATTTGGTTTAACATTGGGCGGTTCATACAAAGGTTTTGACATCAATACCGTATGGCAGGGAGCTGCCGGTATTAACGTATCATATATCGAACAATTGAATATCCCGCTATGGGGTGGTGGCAGTGCCCTATCTATGTTCATGGACAGGTATCACCCAACTGATCCTAAGGCCGATCCTTACGATCCAAACACCGCATGGACCCCGGGTACTTTTGCCCTTACGGGTACAACAGCCAATACTAACTCGCTGTCAAACATCCACAGCGCAGCTTATGTGAGGTTAAAATCTGCCGAGATTGGCTACAGCATCCCAGCCGGGGCAGCTAAAAAGGTGGGGATTAAAGGTGCAAGGATCTTTGTGAACGGGTACAATATATTAACCATCACAGGCTTGAAATATCTTGATCCTGAACACCCATCGGCCAACTACGGCTATTTATATCCTTTAGATAAAGTTTATTCCATCGGTGTAAATGTTAAACTATAATCAATTACAGATCATGAAAAAATACACATATACGATATTGGCTTTTTTACTTTGCTGGACAACGGCATGTAAAAAGCTGGATACCCTGCCCCCGAGCATTGTTAAGGACGATGACGTTTTTGCTACCGCCGCGGGGATTCAGGCCTACATGTCAAGGCTGTACAGCGAATTACCTATCGAAGATTTCAGGTACTCGCCCGAAAGAGGTTTAAATATGTTCTGGATCATCAGCCCTACGAGCGCTACCACAGGCGAAGCCCTGAGCCGTGATCAGAATAACTCCATGCAGGAAAACACAGGTCTTTCAACCTGGGGCGATTGCTATAAGGTTATCAGGGATGCTAACTATTTTGCCGAGACCCTGCCCAAATACGCGAGCAACTTTACCAACGATCAGGTAAATAACTGGTTAGGTGAAGCAAGGTTTGTGCGTGCGGCTACTTATTTTGCATTGGTTAAACGTTACGGTGGTGTGCCGCTTGTTGATAAAGTGCTTAACTATCCTGAACAAAGCATCGAGGAATTAAAAATCCCCCGTTCGTCGGAAGAAAAGATCTATGATTTTATCGGCGCCGACCTGGATTATGCTTACACTAACCTTCCTGAAACTAACCAGGCAGGCAGGGCAAGTAAATATGCGGCTGCGGGGTTCAAATCAAGGGCAATGCTTTACGCCGGTACAATAGCTAAGTACAATCAGATCACATTGGTTGATGGCAGCGGTAACAGGCTTTGCGGTATTCCGGTTGCAAAAGCGGTTACTTACTTTAAAGCAGCTTATGATGCGGCAGCATTGCTTGACGGTAAATACAGCCTATACAAAAAAGCATGGGCTGCGGGCGATAAAAACGCGCAATATCAAAACTACGTTAGCCTGTTTTTTGATGCATCGAGCCCTGAAAACATATTTGTACGTCAGTATCATTATCCTGAATCGGTACATGGTTATGATGCCTACAACGTACCACGCCAGTTAATGGGCGCTAACGGTTACTCATCAGAAGTTAACCCGACGTTAGATTTTGTGGAGCTGTTTGATGGTTTCCCTAAAAATGCTGATGGTACTATCAAAACTACAACCGGTGGTAAATACGATCTGTACACCAATACTGTGGATATATTTGCCAATGCAGAGCCAAGGTTAAGGGCAACCGTAGTTTTGCCTGGCGATGTGATGAAAGGCGTAAGCATCGAGATCCGCAGAGGTATTTATACCGGTCCTTCCGCTGGCGGCATTAGTCCGCTGTTGCCTGCTGGTTCAACTGCTCATTACCCAACTGACAATATTGTTCAATCGGCTAATGCCAGCCAAACCCCGTACAAATTACCAAACGGTACAACCATGAACCCTGCCGGTTTAAGCGGTTATTTTACAGGCGATGGAACCAACTCTGTTTCTGGCTTTTCTATCCGTAAATACATTGTACCTGATAAACCGACGTCTGAAGTATTGGAAAACCGTTCTGATCAAACCTGGATCGAGCTGCGTTATGCCGAAGTATTACTTAATCGTGCCGAGGCAGCTGTTGAGTTGAACGCCTTAGGCCAGTCGGATAAAAGCTATTTACAGGATGCCTTTACCCAGATCAACCAGATCCGTGAGCGCGCCGGTGCTGATCTTTTAACCGGTACTGCCAATTTAACTATCGACATAGTTCGTAAAGAGCGCAAAAAAGAGCTTGGTTTTGAGAACAAACAATATTGGGATATGCGCCGCTGGAGGGTTGCCGATAAGGAACAAAACAGTACCATTTACCGTACGCTGATGCCTTTCTATTCGGCTAATGACGGTAAATACTTCTTTGATGCCCGTTTAGATGAGCGTAACTCAAGATACACTTTTGATGTGCGCTGGTACTACGAGCAGATTCCGCAGGGCGAGATCCAGAAAAGCCAGAATTTAATTCAAAATCCGGGTTATTAATTTTAAGAGAGAGATGAAAAAACTATTTTATAGCATAGCATTAAGTGTATTGGTTGCCGCGGGCAGCTCATGCAAAAAGGTTGATAATTATGCCGCTCCCAACGTTACCTTAAAAGGTACTGTAACTGATGCCGGGACTGGCAAAAGCCTGCAAACAGAACAAGGTTCGGGTACCCGAATCAAATTATTGGAGATAAGCTGGAGCTCAAACCCAACCCCGTTTTATATATCCTCATTTCAGGATGGTACTTATCAAAACACCAAACTGTTTGCAGGTAAAAATGTAATTTCGGCCGAGGGGGCTTTTGTGCCATTGGTTCAGGTTGATGATGCCGGCAAGACCATTGTTGATAAAAGCCAGACCGTTGATGTTAAAGGTGTGACCACTGTAAACTTTTCGGTCGAGCCATTTTTGAGGATAGAATGGGCCGGCGATCCTGTTTTGAATGCAGACGGTACCATAACTACCAGCTTTAAAGTTACCCGCGGTACTGCCGATCCTAATTTTCAGCAAAACGTGAGTGATGTAGCCGTATTTATCAATTCAAATAACTACGTAGGCAACAATAACTACGATAACCGTTATACGCCTAAGCTGAGCGGTGACGCGGCCAACGCAACCATTGGTCAAACTGTTAGCCTTACTACGCTTGGCGGCAAACTGCCCGGTAAAAGGAGCTACTTTGTACGCGTAGGTGCAAGGGTTTCTTATGGTCTTAATTATTACAACTATACCGACGTTAAAGAGGTAAAGGTTCCGTAAAACAATATGAATACCTGTGTGCGGGAGGGGCCAGGGAGTGGTTCTTCCCAAACACAGTTTTAATAAAATACAACTATGAAGAATACGCTACTTTTTTGTTGCGGACTTGCCTTTGCTGCCGGCGCTTATGCGCAGGATCCTAACCCGAAACCGGCATCCTTGAAAGAGAAAACTGCTTTTCAAACAAGCAGTCCGTGGAGGCCCGAAATTGATGTGCGATCAGACATTGCCATTGTTTATGGTACTAATGATCATCCAAACATGACCTTTGAGCAACGCGTAAAATCATGGCGAGACAGGGGGTATGATGTAAATTTTATGACCGGCATTGCCTGGGGCGATTACAAGGATTACTTTTGGGGCAAATGGGATGGTAAAAACCACCTTGGCGTTGGGCAGGTAACTCAAAGAGGCGATACTATTTTCCACGGTAAGGATATGCCTTACGTAGTGCCTGATGATTCCTTTATCGAATACATGAAAACCGCGGTGGTTAAGCGTGTGATAGATGTGGGTATCACCAACATTTTTTTAGAAGAACCAGAGTTTTGGGCCCGTGCAGGTTACAGCGCCGGCTTTAAAAATCAATGGCAAAAATATTACGGCTTCCCCTGGAAACCGCAGGACGCATCACCTGAAAATACTTACTTATCCAACAAACTGAAATATAACCTTTATTACGAAACCATAAAACAGGTATCATCATATGCCAAAGAGTACGGCAAAAGCAAGGGCATGAACATTAAAGTGTTCATAGCTACACACTCGCTGGTAAACTATTCGTCATGGCAAATTGTAAGCCCTGAAGCAAGTCTGGCATCATTGCCGGGTATTGACGGATATATTGCCCAGGTGTGGACAGGTACTTCTCGCGAGCCTACTTATTTTAACGGTAAGGAAAAGGAACGGGTGTTTGAAAACGCTTTCCTGGAATATGGTTCGGTAGTATCCATGACTGCTCCAACCGGTCGTAAAGTGTTTTTCCTTACCGACCCTATTGAAGACCGTGTGCACGACTGGAGCGATTATAAACGCAATTACCAGGCAACCTTTACCGCCAAATTGTTATACCCAATGGTTGCCGATTACGAGGTAATGCCATGGCCCGAAAGGATCTATACCCATCCTTACCCGGTGTTAGGTACTAATGAAAAAATACTCATCCCGCAGTTTTACTCAACCCAGATGCAGATCATGGTGAACGCGCTTAATGATATGCCTGTTTCAACCAATAAGGTATCGGGCGTTAACGGCATCGGTGTGCTGATGAGCAATACCCTGATGTTTCAGCGCTTTCCTACTCACAATGGGTTTGAAGATCCGCAGTTTTCCAATTTTTACGGACAAACTTTGCCGCTGGTAAAACGCGGCGTTCCGGTACAAACTGTGCACATGGAAAACCTGGGCTACTCGGCATCGCTTAAGGATATTAAAGTTTTGGTGATGAGCTACTCCAACATGAAACCTGTATCGGCCGAAGTTCATGAGCAGCTGGCGGCCTGGGTTAAACAGGGCGGTGTGTTGATCTACGCCGGTCGTGATGATGATCCTTATCAATCGGTAATGGAATGGTGGGATACCAAAGGGAACAGCTTCACCGCGCCATCGCAGCACCTGTTTAAACTATTGGGAGTAAACCCAACGGGCGACAATCAGCGTTTTGTTGTCGGCAAAGGTGCGGTTTATGTACTGAGGCAAAACCCTAAAGAGTTTGTAATGCAGGCCAATAATGACGAGACTTTCATTAACCTGGTAAAACAGGCTTATGAAAAAGATGCTGATGGCGGTAAGTTGAAATTTAAAAATAGTATGTATCTGGAACGCGGACCGTATGATGTTGTTTCGGTAATGGATGAAAATGCTGATAGCAAGCCATACGTGGTAAAAGGCCCGGTTATCGATCTCTTTGACCCGCAGTTACCTGTGTTGGATAAAAAAATCATCAACCCTAATGAGCAGGCCTTGTTATATGTAGTTAAGCGCGTTGCCGATAAAAAACAGCCAAAAGTATTGGCGTCGGCCTCAAGGGTTTATGATGAAGTTGTAACGGAAAACAGTTACACATTTGTGGCCAAAAGCCCCATAAAAACATTAAACAGTGCCCGGATTTTGTTGCCGGCGCAACCAACGGAAACAGTAGTTACCGATAACGAAGGAAAAACCATTACTGATGTAAAATCCTCCTGGGATAAATCATCAAAAACCTTGTACCTGGGCTTTGCCAACAGCCCTGACGGTATTAAGGTGAGTATTAAATGGTAAAAGGTTCTTTTTTGAGAGAAAGTTGGTTTATGCTTCTGTACATGAAATTTCGTGTGCGGAAGTTTTTTTGAAAAGAGATTGCGTAATTCGCTCAAGAAAATTGTCCTTGTATTGATAAATAGTTGTTCGGAAGATTTTTAATTCCCTCCCTCGGGAGGGGTGCGGTGGAAAGTGTTGTGCAGGGAAGGGGTTTATACTTCTCGCTAAGCGAATATGCATGGCGGTTAACCCCTCCCTGCACCCTCCCTGGGGAGGGAATCGCGCAGTCCCGTACCTTTTATTTCCTCCGAACACCTGTGTTGTATTGATTTGCAAATAAAGCACCCAAAATAATAAATGAAAAAGTTACTCCTTCTGGCGTTTGCCTTTTTACCGGCGGCACTTTCGGCACAAGAAAAGGTGTCGTCACCTGTCGATCTGATCAACCCGCTCATGGGCACGCAATCAAAGCCATCGCTCTCCAATGGTAACACCTACCCGGCAATAGCCCTGCCATGGGGGATGAACTTCTGGACGCCTCAAACCGGTAAAATGGGTGATGGATGGCAATATACCTATGACGCCGATAAGATCCTCGGTTTTAAACAAACCCACCAGCCATCGCCATGGATGAATGATTATGGTATGTTCTCCGTTTTTCCTGAAACCGGTGCGTTAAAACTGGACGAAAAAGATCGCGCCAGCTGGTTCTCGCACAAAGCCGAAACTGCAAAGCCGTATTACTACAGCGTTTACCTGGCCGATTATGATGTAACAACCGAAATTACACCTACCGAGCGTGCCGCCAGTTTCCAGTTCACTTTCCCTAAAGGCGACAGCTCACATATCGTGATCGACGCTTTTGATAAAGGCTCATACGTAAAGATCATTCCCGGTGAGCAAAAGATCATTGGTTACAGCACCAAGAACAGCGGCGCGGTACCTGCCAACTTCAAAAACTATTTTGTTATTTATGTAGATAAACCATTCGCGCTGGCTTCAGCATGGCATGATTGGAAGCAAGATGCCGGTCAGCTGGAATATACCGGCGACCATGCCGGAGCGGTGATCACCCTGAAAACCGCTAAAGGCGAAAAAGTTCATCTGAAAGTAGCTTCCTCATTCATCAGCATTGAGCAGGCTGAACTTAACCTGAAACGTGAGCTTGGTAACGACGATTTCGCCACAACCTGCCAAAAGGCAAAAGATACCTGGAACAAAACCCTGGGCCGTTTGGATGTTGAAGGCGGTACTATCGACCAAACCCGTACTTTTTACAGCAGCCTTTACCGCATGCTTTTCTTCCCCAACAAAATGTATGAGGTTGATGCCAGCGGGCAAAATGTGCATTACAGCCCCTTCAACGGCAAAATTGCGCCGGGGTATCTGTTTGCCGGTACCGGTTTCTGGGATACCTTCAGGGCGCTTTATCCTTTCCTGAACCTGGTTTATCCATCTATCAACAAGGAAATGCAGGAAGGCCTCATCAATGACTATAAAGAAGGCGGCTGGCTGCCCGAATGGTCGAGCCCGGGATATGCTGATTGTATGATCGGTAATAACTCGGCATCGGTAGTAGCCGAAGCTTACTTGAAAGGTTTACGCGGTTATGATATCGAAACATTATACCAGGCCCTTAAACACGGAGCTAACAATGAAGGCCCGAACGCGACAGGTCGCCGTGGTGTTCAATATTATAATACGCTGGGTTATGTGCCATATAATGTTAAGATTAATGAAAACGCTGCCCGTACGCTCGAGTATGCTTATGATGATTTTGCCATTTATCAATTAGGTAAGGCTTTAGGCAAACCCAAAAAAGAAATCGAGATCTACAAAAAGCGCAGCCAAAACTATCGCAACATTTTTGATCCGGAAACTAAACTGATGCGCGGTAAAAACCAGGATGGTACTTTTGAAACTCCGTTCAATCCATTTAAATGGGGCGATGCTTTTACAGAGGGTAACAGCTGGCACTACAGTTGGGGGGTGTTCCACGATATCCAGGGTTTAATAAACCTGATGGGTGGGAAGCAACAATTTGCAGCTAAACTGGATTCGGTGTTTGAAATGCCGCCGGTATTTGACGACAGTTATTACGGCGGCGTCATCCATGAGATCCGTGAAATGCAGATTGCGGGTATGGGCCAATATGCACACGGCAACCAGCCCATCCAGCATATGATCTACTTATATAATCATGCAGGCCAGCCATGGAAAACCCAATATTGGGTTCGCGAAGCTATGAACAGGCTTTACAGAGCCACCCCTGATGGCTATTGCGGGGATGAAGATAACGGCCAAACGTCGGCCTGGTACATTTTCTCGGCTATGGGCTTTTACCCGGTTACCCCGGCCAGCGATCAGTATGTTTTAGGTGCCCCGCTGTTTAAAAAAGTGACCGTTAATTTAGAGAACGGCAAAACCATCACCATCAACGCACCAAAAAACAGTGCAGATAACAAGTATGTAAACACCCTTACTGTTGATGGAAAACCATATACCAACAACTGGTTAAGCCATAAAGGGTTATTAAATGGTGCCGTGCTTGATTTTGATATGCAAGCCGCCCCGAATAAAGACAGAGGTACAAAAGATGCCGATGCGCCTTATTCAATGAGCAACGAGAAATAACCCGACCCAACCTTCCCCAATGGGGAGGGCTTTTTGTAGAGACGCATCACATGCGTCTCCAGCTATGCAGGTTAAATATGTATGGCGGGAGGCGCAGGTGATGCGTTTTTAGCTTTAGGGAGAATTAAGTTGCCTGAATAATTTTGTTTTTTGCTTACATTTAGCAACAAACGCTAAACCATGAAGTACCTTTTACTTTTCATATTTATCACAACTGCTTGTATTGTTAAAGCGCAGGATTTTGCGGCTTTAAAAGCGGAACAATCAAAAGCCGAACAGATCATATTGAATGATGAAGACCTGAAAACGATGATGGCATTTTATGATCCCGGGGCCAACAAAACTCAAAATAAACTTATTGCCTCTTTGCAGGCCAACGCCGGTAAACATATCCCACCGGTATTATTTACTATGGCCATGGTTTTATTTGGGCAGGAAAAATATAGCGATGCCTGTTTTTGGTTTTATGTAGCGCAATTAAGGGCAAGGTATGATGTAAACCGCAGTATAGATAAAACCGTATCGGCAGCCAACTGGAACGGCCCAATCGGGATGTCGATAAACGAATATGCGTTTAAGCATTTGGATACCTTAGAAAAGATTGTTCCCCGGGTTATAGCCTATGTAACCGCAAACGACGAGTTATATGATCAACGATGGATCAATGTTTTAACTGCCCCTGATAAGGTAAAAGACGAAGACATAGATAAGTTAAGCGTTGATAAAAGCCTTTGGCCTGGTATCAAGAAAGAAACAATAGATTCTTATTATGCCGATTTTAAAGAAGTTGTGAATAAAGCCACGCAAAAGCAATAAAAAGTATCCTTTTCAAGCAACATTTAGGGGTTGTTTATTTTGATTGGAGGATTTAATTTTATCTTTTTTGTAACTTGCCTTATCAATGAAAAGGCAAAAAACACACCGCTCAGTATTACTCGTATGCCTTTTGATGCTGCCTGTGCTCTTTGCTTTTTCCATGCGCCCCTCCGGCAAATACAATCTTGATTTTTTTACTACCCATAACCAATTTTACCTGTGCGATTCAGCGTTTACCGGCACTACCGGCGACACAACCTTTTGGAACAACGATGCCCAAAATGCGCGCTTAGGTACTACCGAAGATATCATCGGCATAAAAACAGCCAGTTACGGCCACATACGGGCCGAACTTAATGTGCTCAACACGGCCGACATCGAAAAGGATTTCGGCAAATACGACCATGTTGTAGAGGGCAGTGTAAAACTAAGTTCGGGCATTATGGAGGTCCTGAATTTCCCGGATACCAAAATCATCCTGAAAACCATTGTCACCCCGGCAAGATATCGCGTACGTATTTACTCGTACGCGGTAAAAAACGTGAACCCCGATGAGGATGAAGGCACCGACCATTACAAGATCACCCTTTGGCCGGGGGAAGGCAGGGAAAGGAAAGTGCTGAAAGCCTATAAGGCAGACTAAACTTTTACCCTCATCTCATGCCTTCCCGTTACGACAGGAACGTATTACTTTTTACTTATCACTTATCATGATTGGGTTTCCCTTGCCACCACCCATAATGATCACCTTGGTATTTGGCGAAAGCGCAATTTCCTTCTGGGCCTTTATGGCTTCATATTGCAGCTGTTTATCCGATAGCCCGGTGGAAAGGATGCGCTGATAATCGGCAATCCCTTGTGCTTCCACGCGTTTACGCTCGGCTTCCTGGCGTTCCTTTTGTAGCACGAACTCCATCTTCTGGGCATCCTGCTCGGCATTGATCTTTGATTCGATGCTGGCCCGTACCGAGGCGGGGAGTGTTATGTTACGCACCAGGATCTGCTGCAGTTCCAGTCCGCGTTTTTCAAAACTGGCGGTAATGTACCGGTTTATCTTATCCTGGAACTCCTGACGTTTGGTCGAATACAGATCGACAGCAGCATAAGCAACTGCATTATCACGAATGGCAGTACGCGAAACCGGGCGAACGATCTTATCCACATAGTTTTCGCCAATGTTCTGCATAATGTAAGGAGCTTTGTCGGGTTTTACTTTATACAGCACTGAAAGGTCGATGGTAACCTCAAGCCCATCTGATGAAAGCACCCGGATAGCATCATCACCTTCCTTTTGGCCCTCGTTATTTACCGCGCTCATGGTATAGGTTTGGGTCTGGACATCAAAGGTGGTGATCTCCACAACCGGGTTTACAATATGCAAACCGCTTTCAAGCACCTGGTCCTGTACCTTACCAAACAGGGCCTGCACACCTACTTTACCCGGTTCAATAACTTTAAACATGTTAAGTACCAAACCCAATACTACCATCGCTATACCTACCGCGGTTACCACGCCATTAAAGCGGCCGGCCGGCTCGGGCGAACGTTTGAGCACTATACCCACAATGAGTACAATAACTCCTAATACTGCTATAAACATGCAATGAAGTTAAGCTTTTTTTGCATGCTGCAAGCTTATTGTAAAAGAATGTTTTTTAGGGTGATTAGGGCTGTTAAATTGCCTGAGATTGGTGGTTGGCTTAGCATGATGGGCACAAGTTATCCGGGGCTCATTTCCGCCGCTCAAAACTTGCGCCAGGGAAAAAGAAGACTTACGAAGTTTCAAAAACTTCGTAAGTCTGTTATGCGATATGTTAAAGGATATTGTTAATTCGTGTAATTCGCTCTAATTCGAAAAAATTAGTGCTCAATTATTTCTTTTTCTGCGCACCCTTAACCTCTTTCACTTGCTGGGTCTCCTTAACCTCTTTCAAAAGTCTCAGCTTCATAAAAATAACAACTACACCAACAACCATGGCACCGGCCATGATCAGGTAGTTTTTTTCGGTGAACATTTTATAAGCCACAATAAAACACAAGGCTACACCCATGGTGTAAAGCACATTGAGCACCAGTTTAAAACCCATTATTAGTATACGTTTAATTCAGGGTCAATTTCGGCCTGCCATGCAAGGATCCCGCCTCTTAGGTTTGACAGGTTGGTAAAACCCTGCTGCTCCAGTTGCATAATGGCAGCCGCGCTGCGTTTACCGCTGCGGCACATTACTACTACCGGCTTGTCTTTACTTATCTTTTCCGATTCTATCAGCACGCCGCCAAGCGGTATAAGCTGTCCGCCAAGGTTTGAAGTTTCATATTCAAAATCTTCCCTAACGTCAATCAGTTGAAAGTCTTCGCCTTTGTCAATTTTTTCTTTTAGTTCCTGTACGGTTATCTCGTTCATGTTAAATGTAATTATAATTCAAAGGTAGTTTTTTTCTTAATCAAATATTTAGGCTTGTTATTTGTAACAATCAAAGTGTATGAGCGTTTCATATATGTTTACACAATAATTACTTAATGAAAAAAGTTACTCGCTTTTTCTGGTTCTGTTCAGGAGCACATATCGATACCCTAAAAAAGTACCCAATTGAACATAATAAGTATGTTGGTATTGGGGCAACCATATTTTTTACCGCTTTATTCGCGGCCTTATCCGGTGGCTATGCCATGTACTTTGTTTTTAATGGTGACGCATTTGCTGTAGGTTTTGCTATACTTTTTGGCCTGCTATGGGGAACTGCCATTTTTAACATGGACCGCTACATTGTATCCAGCATCAATAAAGAAGGTACAACCAACCAGCAGATCCTGCAGGCATCACCGCGTATTTTGCTGGCCATTATGATAGGTATAGTGATATCGCGCCCGCTCGAACTCAAGATCTTCGATAAAGAGATTCGCCAGAAGTTAAAAACCGCTTATCTTAAAGGCCAGCGCAGCAAGATCGATACCCTTGAAAAAACCTACATGCAAAAATATGCCATGGAGCTGGGTAAAAATACCGACCTGAAAAAAGAAAAGGACTCGCTGGAGCGGGATATTAACCGTTCGCGCTACCAGCTTAACCAGGAGGTTTTTGGCGATAAAACCAATCAAACGTCGGGCATTACCGGTTATGGCACATATGCCAAGCAAAAGCAGGCCGTACTGGAAGAAAAGGAAGTCCGCCTTAAAACCGTTACCGATAATTTAGGGCAGATGGACCAGTACCTGAGCGCCCGTAAGGATTATGAGGGTTTAAACGGCACGCGCCTTTTTACCGAACATCAGCTGGATAGCCTGTCTGCCATAGCAGGTTTCTCCGACCGTAACTGGGCGTTAGGGCAACTCACCTACACCGAAAACGGCAAGCGCGACCTGGATACGTATCTCGCTATCTCCTTTATTGGCTACCTGTTTATTCTGTTTGAATGTTTGCCGGTGTTTGTAAAACTGATGTCGCCCAAAGGGCCTTATGATACAGCCATCGCTAAAACCGCCGAAGCCAATATTCATCTTGCCGAGCGCGATAAGGAACGCGATATGGCTGTTACCGATAATATTTATGACCATAACCTGGATACAGATATCCAGCGGCGAAAGAAGATCATCAGCTCACAATCTGATTATGATTTTGAGCGGCATAGTTATGAGTAAGCGACTTGTTTTGCCAATCAAAAAGGAGGCACCTACGGAGCCAACGCGCTGTTGTTAATAAATTCTATAAACATGATACTCCTACGGAGTTTTGAAGTTTGTCTCGTCCTAAAAAAAGTTTACATTTTATGAGATAGTCCTGTTATGTATTTACAAGTGTAGTGATGTCCTGTGATACGTTTACAATGTTAGTGTTTTTGCGATAATAGTTCTTCCACAATTTTTGAGGTAGCAAGCTTTTATCATGCACATGTTGGGGCGTTAGCAGACCGATACTGAAGTGTGGCCGGTGTTTGTTATACAACTCGATAGCTCTATCCAGTAATTGTTTTGCTTGTTGCTTATTCTCAGGCCGGTGATGCTTAAGATATTCTTCTTTAAGAATGCCGTTCATTCGTTCAGCAACGGCATTCTCTAATGGGTCACCGTTCTCGGTCATACTGATCTTGATGTATCTGTCCTGTAATAGCTTTACATAGCTTTCTGTGCAATATTGCACTCCCCGGTCCGAGTGATGTATAAGTGCCTCCGGCAATTGTTCAGGCAGGTCTTTTAAAGCCATTTTCAAGGCCTGTATCGTTTCGATCGTTTCTAAGGTATCAGCCAAATGATAGCCAACTACTTTGTGCGAATAAGCGTCCGTTATCAAACTGATGTACAAATGTTCTTCTTTTACTTTCCAGTAGGTGATATCGCTTACCCACAGTTGGTTAGGCCTGACGACCTCCAGGCTGCGTATGATATTCGGCCATCTGTTGAACCGGTGACCCGACCAGGTCGTCACATGCCGCCTGCGGCGTTTCTTTACTAACAGTCCATTAGCTGACAACAGGTCGAACAGTGCATCCCGTCCCATTTTAATGCCATGATCAAGCAAAAAAGGGTGCAGCTTTTCATAAAGCTTCCTGCCACCCATTGCCCGGTGGTCTTGGCGAATGCTGACAACCTCCTGCAATATAAGTGTATCCTCTATTCCAGATGCTTCTTGTTGCCAAAAGTGCTGATAATAGGCCTGACGGGTAATACCAAGTAACCGACATAATCGTACAAGGCTGATCCTTGTATACATGTCTTTCATCTCATGGATCACTTGGTATCCGACTTTTTTCGGATAGGAATATTAAGATCACGTTCAGCAATCTCGATCATACGCTTGTACATTTCACTGCGAAGCTGCTCATCTTCAAGCTGACGTTCGAGTTCTTTGATGCGTTGTTGTTCTTGCGACAAGGCACCTGTAGGCGGATCTTTATGGGGCTTCTTTGCGGGCAAGGATAGTGGTTTTACTGATGACAAATATCTGTCTTTTTCCGAAACTTCTGCATAACCTAACTTCTGCATCCAACGCGTTATGCCACTATGTATCTTGATATCATATTTCCTCAACAACGCCTTTTGACTAACACTGCCAGCCAAATACTCTTTGATAACTGAATGCTTAAATTCAAGTGAATAATGTCCTTTTCCATCAATAATGATCTTTTCCATGTAGTTTATTTTTGTGTAAACTCATTTCAGGACAAGACACTTTGCTTTCGCACTCCATAGGAGTATCCGTGTTTGTAGCCAAAGAGAACAGAAATATTGGCTCCGTAGGTGCCTCCTTAACCATAGCAGGGGCCGTGAGGTATTTATTACAGGACATAAATCTTTTGCGGTTTCATCCTAATCACGCATCTTGCAAACATATTATCAACCTATGTTTGAGCAATTTTCACATTCAAATTATCATTCCATTTGTGATCAACTCGCAGCCGGCGACCCGGATTTGGCCCTGATTATCCAAAATCATGGCTATCCGCCCCTATGGTCACGGCCTAATACTTTTGAAACATTGGTGCACATCATTCTGGAGCAGCAGGTGTCCCTGGCCTCGGCATTGTCGGCTTTAAATAAGCTGAGGGAGCGGGTACAGGAAATTACCCCGGTCAGGGTTTTGTTACTTACCGACGAAGAATTTAAAGCCTGCTATTGCAGCCGCCAAAAAACAGCCTATATCAAATACCTTGCAGAAGCCATTATCAGCGGGCAAATCGATCTTGAAGCTATGGAACAAATGCCTGATGACGTTATCCGCGCTAAACTAACTGCCCTCAAAGGCATCGGTAACTGGACTACAGATGTGTACCTAATGTTTGTACTGCAGCATGCCGATGTTTTTCCTATCGGGGATCTGGCCGCGGTGAATGCGCTTAAACGGGTAAAAAATCTGCCAAAAGATATTACAAAGGAAGAGTTGTTAGCGGTGACCGAACAATGGAAACCTTACCGCACGGTAGCGGCGATGTTGTTATGGCATTATTATTTAGCCCCCCGGCCCCCTAAAGGGGGAGTTAAAAAGAAAGGTTAATAAGCAAAAAACGCATTGGCTTTGCCAATGCGTTTGCATGTATTTAGCAAAGCTCCCCCTTTAGGTGGCAGGGCTGTCATACATTAAACAACCCGTTTCTTTCCTGCTCCTGGTAATCCTGTACAGTTTCAATGGCATTATCAATCACATCACTCAAAGCGGTTATGAAAGTACCGGGCTGGGCCAGGCTCATGGCGTGCTTAATGGCATCAACTTCTTTTGGTACTACCTCAACCTTTTTATCAGGATCAACCGAGTAAATTCCTTCCTTAAGTAAACCGATAATATTTTCGGCAGTGCGGCCGCGCAGGTGTTTCTCCTGGCGCAGGATAATATAATCAAACATCTCGGCCGATAGCTTGCCCAACTCGCGGATGTCGTCGTCGCGCCTGTCGCCGGTGCCGGCTATGATACCAATTTTAAGCGGCGAATCGATATGCTTTAAAAATTCCTTGATGCCGGTATAGCCATCCGGGTTGTGGGCAAAATCTATCATGAAACGAAAATCCTTAAACTCAAAGATGTTCATACGGCCCGGCGTTTGTGATGCCGATGGGATAAAGGTTTCGAGCGAGATCTTGATGTCTTCAGTTTTAAATCCCCATAAAAAAGTAGCCAGCGTTGCTGCAAGCACATTCTCAATCATGAAGGGCACAGTACCACCAAATGTAAGCGGGATCAGGATAGTACGCTGTACGCGGATCTTCCAGTCGCCTTTTAAAATGGTGATAAAGCCGTTTTCACAAATGGCAGCAATGCCCCCTTTTTTGCAATGCGATTTAATGATCGGGTTATTTTCATTGCGGCTAAAGTAGGCGATGTTACATTCGGCCTTTTTGCCGATGCGTACGCAATATTCATTGTCGGCATTTAAAACTCCCCAGCCATCCTTCTTAACCGAGTTAAGCACCACGCTTTTCACGCGGGAAAGGTCTTCCAATGAGTGGATATCCGATAAGCCAAGGTGATCTTCCTGGATATTGGTAACTACACCTATATCGCAAAATCCAAAACCGAGGCCCGAGCGCAGGATGCCTCCGCGGGCGGTTTCCAATACCGCGAAATCAACTGTCGGGTCTTTTAAAATAAACTCGGAACTTACCGGACCGGTGGTATCGCCCTTCAGCATCATGTTGTTTTGTACGTAGATCCCATCTGATGTAGTAAAACCTACCCTGTGCCCGTTGTTTTTAACAATGTGCGCTATTAAGCGGGTGGTAGTGGTTTTACCGTTGGTGCCCGTAATGGCGATGATAGGGATCCGGGCCGATTTACCGGCCGGGTAAAGCATATCAATCACGTGCCCGGCTACGTTACGTGGCAGGCCCTCACTTGGCGCGATGTGCATCCTGAAGCCCGGCGCGGCATTAACTTCCAGTATCACGCCACCGGTATCGGTAAGCGGCTCGGTAAGGTTTTGCGCCATAATGTCGATTCCGCAAATATCCAGGCCGATGATTTTGGAGATGCGTTCGCAAATAAAAATATTTTGCGGGTGTATATGATCGGTAACATCAACCGAAGTACCGCCGGTGCTAAGGTTAGCTGTCGATTTTACGTAAACCACCTCATCCTTCGCTGGTATGGTTTCCAGTGTGTAACCTTTCTTTTCCAGCAGGTCGAGCGTATCACGGTCGATAGAAATTTCGGTAAGCACATTTTCATGACCATAACCACGGCGCGGGTCGGTATTTTCCAGGTCGATCAATTCCTGGATATTCGACCTTCCGTCGCCGGTAATATGGGCCGGTTTGCGGAGGGCGGCGGCAACCATTTTATTATCGATCACCAACACCCTGAAGTCAAAGCCGGTAACATAACGCTCCACAATTACACGGCGCGAAATTTTGGCGGCGTGCTCATAGGCTTCAATAGCCTCCTCTTCAGTTTTTATGTTGATAGAAATGCCACGGCCATGGTTGCCATCAAGCGGTTTAAATACCAGCGGGAAGCCCACTTTGCGGATGGCATCAGGCACAGCCGATGCTGATGATATGGTTACGCCTTTAGCTACAGGGATAGCCTGCTCCTGTAATAAACGCTTGGTTTCTTCCTTATTACTGGCAATATCAACGGCTATACTGCTGGTTTTTTCGGTCATGGTAGCGCGGAAACGTACCTGGTTTTTGCCGTAACCCAGCTGCACCAACGATTGATTGTTAAGCCTGATCCATGGGATATCCCTTGCAATAGCTTCTTCCACAATTGACCCGGTACTTGGCCCCAGGCGGGTATTTTCCCTGATCTCGCGCATTTGCTGAATATCAGCGTCCAGGTTGTAATCCTCGCCTTTTATCAGCGCTTCGGTTATGCGTACGGCAGATTCGGCTGCAAAAACGCCAACTTTCTCTTCCAGGTAAGCAAACACTACATTGTACACGCCCCTTGTTTTGGTTTCGCGGGTACGGCCGAAACCGGTATCCATACCGGCAAGGGTTTGGATCTCTAAGGCGATGTGCTCAATAACATGGCCCATCCAGGTGCCGGCAATCACCCGCTGAAAAAAACCGCCGGGTACACCGGGCGAGCAGCGGTGGCTGTATAACGATGGCAGCAGCTTTTCAAGCCGCTCATAAAAGCCTTCTATTTCGTTGGAGGGGCGGTGTTCCATCTCCTGCAGATCAAGCCGCATTTGTATTAATTTTTTGCGCCTGATGCTCCAAATGTTGGGTCCGCGTAGTACCTGGATATTCTCGATCTTCATTATGTAGAATGCTATTTTTTTGTCAGTCTAATTTTCCCCTTAAAACTATAAAACATAACACGGGAATAAAATTTTTGATGGCAAAAAGCCATTATTTATTATTAGTTCCTGTGTTTGTGCATGTTTTTGTCGTAATTTGTATATAGTTGTATTAAGATATTGTGAAATAATCATGATTGTCCCGAAAGGTAAACTAATAATTATAGGTGGCGCGGTTGATATGGGGAGTAATGTTACTCTTCAGGAGCACATTTTGCAACCGGATTATATCAAATTTTTTGAACAGGGCATATTAAGGCGGATAATTAACGAATCGGCAAAGCATGAAGGCTCACAAATTGAAGTAATCACCACTGCTTCACAAATTCCGGAGCTTGTAGGTGCGGAGTATATTAAAGCCTTCGGCCAGCTCAACGTTACTAATGTTAATGTACTGCACATCAAAAGCCGCGAGGATGCGGGCAATAAAGTTTATCTCGACCGTATTCGCAAAGCCGATGTGGTGATGTTCAGCGGCGGCGACCAGCTCCGGCTTACAGCTATTTTTGGCGGTACCGAATTTTTACAGATCCTTAAACAGCGTTATCAAAAAGAAGATTTCGTTATCGCCGGTACTTCGGCAGGTGCTGCGGCAGCTTCAACACACATGATTTACCGCGGGCAAAGCAACGAAGCCCTTGTAAAAGGCGAGGTACAGATAACCGCCGGCCTTGGCTTTATCGACTCGGTTATTGTTGATACACACTTTGTACAGCGCGGCCGCATAGGCCGGTTAATGTATGCTGTAGCAACCAACCCGGGTATTTTAGGAATAGGTTTGGGCGAGGATACAGGCTTGCTTATTACCGAAGGTTATATGATGGAAGCTATCGGCTCGGGCCTCATCATTTTGGTTGATGGCCGCAACATCGTATCAACCAATATTTATGATGTGGAGCTCGGCTCGCCAATATCTATCGAAAACCTGAGGGTGCATGTCATGTCGATATTTGATAAGTACGACCTGATCCAGCACCGTTTAATCATAAAAAAGAGCGTGAAAGTTGAAGAAGGTGTTTTTATACATGCACCGGGCAGCAATCTTTTACAATAATTTAAACTGCATAAAGTTCTTATAAACACCCTGGCCTTATTTATGCAGGTACATCTACTTAATTTATAATTATGAAAATAATTATTCACGGCGGTTTTTTTAGCGAATCGCATACCAACCAGGAAGTAAAGCTGGCCAAACAGGAGGCCCTGAACGGCATAGTGCAGTTAGGATATAACTACCTGCAACATCATACCGCTGCAGAAACAGTGGTTTATGCTGTGAGGCTGCTTGAAGACTGCGAGCTTTTTAACGCAGGCACCGGCTCACAGATCCAAAGCGATGGCAAGATCCGTTTGAGTGCTGCGCTAATGGATGGTAAAACCCAGCGTTTTTCGGGCGTTATTAATATTGAGGACGTTAAAAACCCTATCTGCGTAGCTGAAAAACTACAAGCCTATGATGACCGTGTATTGAGCGGCAAAGGAGCATGCGATTTTGCTATAGAAAACGGTCATAAATATTATAACCCCGAAATCCCGCAGCGCCGTCACGAATACGAACAAAAGCTCAGCGATTCCATCAGGCTTGGCACCGTGGGCTGCGTTGCATTGGATGTACATGGCAACCTGGCTGCCGCAACGAGTACCGGCGGCAAAGGTTTTGAAATCCCCGGCCGTGTTAGTGATTCGGCCACTACTGCAGGAAATTATGCCAATGAGTTTGCCGGCGTTTCATGTACCGGCGTAGGTGAAGATATTGTAAGCGGCTCGGTAGCTGTTAAAATTGTTACACGCGTAACCGATGGCATGACCCTTATGGCCGCTACCGAAAAAACTCTCGATGAAATGAAGCCTTACGATGGCTTTGCCGGTGTGATAGGGATTACTACAGACGGACAGATCTATCACTCCGATACCCACCCTTATATGGTTTGGGCCCTGCACGACGGCGATATTGAGATCTTTAACTAAAACCTAAATTTATTTTTCCCGTAGAAAGGCATAAGTTCAGCATCTGTAAAATAACGGTGGCATTTAGGCGTTTACGTATTTACTGCTTTTTACAGGTATTGTTTTCCCGTTAACAAATATTTACATTTGTTAAGCTGATTAATTTAAAATTACACAGTTTAAACCCAGGAAAAAGATTAAATGAGATATTTCCTACTTATTATTTTATGCGCTGTTGGGTTCGATGCATCAGCGCAATGGTATTACAAGCCGTTCAATAAGCGTACCCGGTCTCCGCAAATGGCTTATGCACAAAGCCATTCTATCAAAAGGCTGCCCGTTCCTGCAATGGCTAAAGTAAAGATCCGCCCGTTTACCATTGAACATACCCCATATGTGCTGGCCATGATCGAGGAATCGGTGATGAAAACCGCGCAGCACAATATGCGTTTTCATGTGTACAATGCCGCCAGCTACAACTTTAGCGACCTGGCCCAGATGTATATGAAGCAGAACCGCCTGGCCGAGGCCAAATGGTTCCTGCTGCAAAGCATTTCTATATCGCGCCAGCAAAACGACGACAGGCATACCATAGCCAACCTGCTTGACCTTGCAACTGTAAAAGCTGATTACGGCGATTACGCACAGGCCAAACAGGATCTGGCCGAAGCCCGCCAACTTGCTGTTGCCCGCGGTTTAACTTTTGACCTGGCTACTGTAGAGAAAAAAACGCGCTATTTACAGGACAATAAATTTAACACGCTGCGCACCGAAACCCACTTTGCCGAAACCGCCGATGCAGGCACGAAAACAGTTAACAAATAATATTTATTTGTAACAAAAGCGTAAAATGGTGCTGCCTGCATACTATTAGTAAAACATAATCGTATTATTGTTATTAGTAATTAAGAGACAGCATATTGACTGTCTCTTTTTTATTTTACATTAGCAAATTAATAATAGGCACAAGTATTGATGTTTTACACCAACCCCGATTTAACTACAGTAAAAGATATGTTTAAGAAAGTATATTTGTTATTGGTGCTGGGCGCAGCCCTCGCCTGTAAAGCATCACCATCCAAACCTGTTAAAGTAGCAGGTTCAAATGATTTACAGCCCGATGAACAGCAAAGCCTTGTTTGTAAGCAGGTAGCATCATTAATCTCCAACTATAACTATAAAAAAGTTCCGTTAAACGATTCAGTATCTGCTATCATTTATGACCGGTATATCAAATCGCTTGACGAAAACCACAGCTATTTTTTAGCATCTGATATCAAGGATTTTGAAAAATATAAAACCGTGCTTGATGATGATATTAAAGCCGGCAACCTGGCCGATGCTTTTTATATTTTCAACGTTTTTCAGAAAAGGTATATCGAGCATATAAAATATTCAATTGAGCAAATCAGCAAAAACTTTGATTTCAATAAAACTGAAACATTTGTTTATGATCGGGACAAACTGCCATGGATCGCTACACAAAGCGATATGGATGCCATGTGGACCAAGCGTGTTAAATACGATTTGCTGAACCTGAAACTGGCCAATGCAGATATGGCCAAAAACAAGGAAACCCTTAAAAAACGATATGAAAACCTGTTAACACAAAGCAACAAGCTATCAAACCAGGATGTTTTCCAGTATTTTATGGATGCCTTTACCGAGGCTATCGATCCGCATACCAATTACTTTAACCCGTCAAACGCTGCTAATTTCAATATCGAAATGTCGCGCCAGGTTGAAGGGATCGGTGCTTCATTACTGGTGGAAAACGAATACGTAACTATTAAAACGATTGTACCGGGCGGCCCGGCCGATAAAAGCCACCAGATAAGCGTTGACGACCGCATTGTTGCAGTAGCCCAGGGTAAAACCGGCGAATTCCAGAACGTGGTGGGATGGCGTGTTGATAATGCTATCGCCATCATCCGCGGTACTAAAGGCACCACGGTAAGGCTTGAAATATTGCCTGCCGGTGCAAACGCATCAAGCAAACCCAAAGTGGTTGAAATGGTACGTGAGAAGATCATCCTGAAAGATCAATCGGCCAAGAAGGAGATCCGTACTTATAACAGCAATGGTAAAACAGTTAAGATAGGCGTAATATCTATCCCTGCCTTCTACATTGATTTTAATGATTATAAAGCGGGTAACCCTAACTATAAAAGTACCACGCATGATGTTAAGGCGATCCTTGACTCATTAAAGAAAGAAAACGTAGACGGCCTGGTGATCGACCTGCGTGAAAATGGCGGTGGTTCATTGATGGAAGCTATTGAGCTTACAGGTTTGTTCATTAAAACCGGCCCGGTAGTACAGGTACGCGACACTAAAGACCAGGTTGAAATTGATAAAGACGAAGATGCGGATATTACCTACAGCGGCCCTATGGCTGTACTGGTTGACCGTTTCAGCGCCTCAGCTTCTGAAATTTTCTCAGGTGCTATCCAGGATTATGGCCGCGGGTTGATCCTGGGTACCCAAACCTATGGTAAAGGCTCGGTACAAAGCGCTATCGATCTTGACAGGGTGATAGGATCTTCGCTCCGCGATAAAATTGCAGGTGTAGTTGGCGGTGCTAAAAAAACAACCTCTACCGGCAGCCAAAGCACTTATGGCCAGCTTAACCTTACTATAGCTAAGTTCTATCGCATCAGCGGTAACTCAACCCAGCACAAGGGTGTAACACCAGATATCTCTTTTCCATCGGTTATTCCTTTGGATAAATATGGCGAAGATACTGAGCCTTCAGCGATGCCATTTGATGTCATTGCCAAAACAGATTATACCAAAACAGGCGATTTTACCGGTGTGCTGCCGCAATTGAAAAAATTGCACGATCAGCGTATGACCGGCAGCGATAGTTACAAATATTTGCTTGAAGATATTGCTGATTTTAAAAAGCACGATGCTGATGACAGCGTGTCCTTAAAAGAGTCGGATTTGAAGAAACAGCGTGACGATGATGAAACAAAAACATTTGAGCGTAATAACCTGCGCCGCGTAGCATTAGGCTTGCCAGCCCTTAAAAAAGGACAAACCAAACCTAAAAACGAAGACCTTGACTTTGTAAAACGCGAAGCCGGCCAAATCATGACCGATTATATCAGCCTTGATAACAAGTATACAAGTGTTGGCTCACAGCCGGTTAACTAAGCTAATTTAGATAATATGCAGCGCCCGGTATTGAAAGATGCCGGGCGCTTTTATTTACCTAATTACACTCTAACCCGTCATTGCGAGGTACGAAGCAATCCCAAACTTTACAGAGAGACTTTCAAAACGGCTCTACTAATCGGGGATTGCTTCGTACCTCGCAATGACGCTTTTATATTCACTCTGTAAAAATTGTCTGTCATTATAAAACCCTGTCGGCTAATACCCTTGCATTTTGTAAATTTGGCCTTTTATAAAAAATCGATACAACGTTGAAAAATAATATTCTTATTGTTGATGATGTGCACGCCATATTTATGGAGCAGGCCGAGGCCAAAGGTTATACCTGCGATTACCGCCCCCTGATTAAGGCTGACGAAGCTATGCAGATCATAGGCGACTATGCAGGCCTGGTGATCCGCTCAAAATTCAGGGTGGATCAAGCTGTGCTTGATGCTGCCACTAACTTACAATTCATAGCCCGCGCGGGCGCCGGTATGGATAATATTGATGAAGATTATGCTGCTCAAAAAGGCATAACCCTCATTAACGCACCCGAAGGCAACTCGGACGCCGTTGGTGAACATGCCATAGGTTTACTGCTGTCATTAATGAACAACCTGAACCGCGGCGATGCCGAAATTCGCGGGGGCAAATGGCAGCGCGAAGCTAACCGGGGTTACGAACTTAAAGGCAAAACCGTTGGTATTATTGGCTATGGCCACATGGGCAGCAGCTTTGCCCGTAAGCTTTCGGGCTTCCAGGTAAATGTGATTGCTTATGACAAATATAAAACCGGCTTCAGCGATAAATATGCGCGCGAGGTAAGCATGGAAGAAATTGTAAAGCACAGCGATGTGTTAAGCCTGCACATTCCGTTAACAACCGAAACCAATGGACTGGTTGATGATGAATACCTGTTCCATTTTAAAAAACCTATATTTTTCTTAAATACGTCGCGCGGCAAAACTGCTAAAGTAAGTGCCGTACTGAACGCCCTGCGCGAAGGCAAAATTTTAGGAGCAGGTTTAGATGTACTGGAAGTTGAAAAATTCCCTGCCCTTGCCGAACAACAATGGTTTGAGGAATTAAAACAAAGCGGCAAAGTACTGTTAAGCCCTCACGTTGCCGGCTGGACATTTGATTCATACCGGAAGATCAGCGAGGTAATGGCCGAGAAGCTGGTTGATTTGAAGGAGTAGGCAGGTTATCAGGCCACATATCTTTAATAATTTGACAGCGCATGAATGGCCGGTGAGCGGCACGAAAAAGAAATCGTCTACACCATGCATAGTTAATAAGGCATGGTGCAGAAGATTTCCGCTCACATACATTTCCGGGCTGGGTTTGTAGAAATGACAACCGGATATTTGATATATTCGTTACGCTGTTTCCTTGTACAATACCATGCCGGCGTGGTAAAACACGCCATCCCTGAAATCGCCTTCGGCGGTAAAGCCGGTATCATCAAGATATTCAACGTGGTTCCCTAATACGCTGTAATAACCTGTGTAGGCATTTTGTTTGTCGCCCCGGGCCTCAGTGTAGCGACCGTTAGGCAAAAATTCGTGACGGATAAACCCGTCGCGGGTAATCCACACACCTATATAATGGTGAGCATTTATTGTTGTATTGCTGTTGAAAGCGTTAGTTCTTTCCATGTTTCTAATTCGTTTTGAACGAATGCCAGCTTTTGTTCTGCCAGGCCATACGCATCCTCGCCCAAAAACAAATTAAGCGGCGGCTTGGCTTCTGTGGTTATGCTGATCATGGCTGCGGCTGCCTTTTCAGGGTCGCCGGCCTGTTGCTGGTCCATGTCGTTCTGGTGAAAATTAATTGCATCGCGTACATTCTGATAGTCGGCTATCTGGTTTTGAGGCACTGCCAATGAACCGGTTGAAAGGAAGTTAGTCCTGAAATAACCTGGCTGTACAATAGTAACCTTAATGCCAAAGGGCGCCACTTCGGCCGATAATGTTTCGGAGAAACCATTAACGGCAAATTTGGTAGCACAATAAATACCTGCACCCGCGAACGCCCCTGTGAATCCGCCTATCGATGATACATTTAAAATATGACCTGATTTTTGAGCACGCAAATAAGGCAGCACTTTGCGGATCACATTCAATGATCCAAATACGTTAACCTCAAAGTTATCACGGGCCTCGCGGTCGGTCAATTCTTCAATACCGCCCAATAAGCCGTAACCGGCGTTGTTGACAATAACGTCAATTTTTCCGAAGGTTTTTACAGTATGCTCAACCGCTTCCTGTACACTATCTTCGCTGGTTAAGTTAACGGCGAGTGGCAAAAACTGCTCGTTTTGCGTGTCAACTGCTTTGGTCAGATCGCTTAAATTGCGCGATGTAGCGGCTACTTTATAGCCTTCATTCAATAGCTTTTTTATTAAGGCAAGTCCCAGTCCTTTTGAGGCACCAGTTACAAACCATACTTTGTTGTTTTCCATATGTTGTATTTTGATAGATTTTGATTTTACTTGTTACGATTTTAGTGATTGTTTATGATTTTCACCTATTTTGACAGGATGACTGATATTAGCGTGTTTGCCCAAGCGGCCGTACCACCACCTCGTTAACAGAGATATTACCCGGCTGGCTTATAGCGTAAATCACCGCGTTGGCTATAGCCTCCTCATCAAGTTTTGGCATGTTGGCAAGGTTGCCGTACAAGCGCCTAATCTTCGGACTGGTAATGTCATACCCTAACTCGGATTTTGTAGCACCGGGGTAAATGGTTGTTACCTTAATGGTTTGGGCCACTTCCTCGCGCAGGGTTTCCATAATAGCCTTAACCGCGAATTTGGTGCCGCTGTAAACCCCGATGCCCGGCGAGGTTTTTAAACCGCCAACCGATGATGTGGAGAGGATATGCCCCTGGCCGCGTTCAAGCATGTGGGGCAGTACAGCATTAATCCCGTACAATACACCCTTAATATTAATGTCGATCATTTTGTCCCACTCATCAACATGACCTTCTTCAAAAAAAGATATGGGCATGATGCCGGCATTGTTCCACATTACATCAACGCGGCCAAATTTGGCTATGGCTTGTTGGATGACGTTATCCAGGTCGGTTCGCCTGGCAACATCAGTTAATACATAAATGGCATTTTCGCCAATTTCCTGTACCAGGTCTTTCAACTGACTTTCGCGGCGGGCAGCCAAAACCACTTTGGCTCCAAGTTGTGCCAGCTTGCGGGCAGCAGATGCACCGATGCCACTGCTGGCACCGGTTATTACAATCACTTTATCCTTGATACTTTCCATTTATTGTTTATATAGGTAGATATAGGGTAAACGGAATTAAATTTAGAAATCAGTTGAGCAGGTTACATCCTCCCACTGCCTTATTTCACTGTGTAAAGTATCAAGCTTTGCCAAAGCGCGATTGTATGCATCGCCGCCTAATAACAGGTATAATGGTGGGTTTTCTTCATAAACTGTGTTGATAATAGCAGTCGCCGCTTTTTCCGGGTCACCGGCTTGCTTGCCGTCCATTTTGAGATATTTGTTATGAGTGGCACGTACTTCTGTATAATCATCAATTTGATTGTCAGTAATTGAAAGTGACCCTGCAGTAAGAAAACTCGTGCGAAAAGCGCCCGGAGCAACTACGGTTACCTTAATGCCAAATTCTTTAACATCCGCAGCAAGTACTTCCGAAATACCGATCACCGCGTATTTAGCTCCGGCATAAATTGCCCAGCCTGTGTTGGCTGTAATACCGGCAATAGATGAAATGTTGATGATATGGCCTGAGCGCTGCCTACGCAGGTAAGGCATTACCGCACGGACCACGTTCAGCGTTCCAAATACGTTTACATCAAATGCCATGCGTGTTTCGGCATCACTAAGTTCTTCAATAGCGCCACCTATGCCATAACCGGCATTGTTGATAACTACATCGATACGGCCAAAAGCTTCATAAGTGTGTTGTAATGCGAGCGATACGCTGCTATCGTTTACCAGATCGACCTGTAGGGGTAAAAAACTATTGCTTGTTGTATTAACCGCAGCGGTTAATTCCTGTAAATTTCTGGAAGTAGCGGCAACAAGCTGTCCTGCACCCAGTAGTTGTTTTACTAAGCTGAGGCCAAAACCTTTCGAAGCCCCGGTAATAAACCATACTTTGTTGTTGTCCATAAAAATTGTTTGCTTTGTTTATTTGAGATAAAACAAAGTTACAGCAGCAACAAAGGGGGCGCATTACATTAATCAAACCAAAGGTTACAAAATTCAAACATTTCGAAATGAACTTGGCGTTTGTTGGGTTTGTTTCTTGAAAAAGTTATTAAAATGTGTAGGCTCCTCAAAGCCCAGGCAGTAGCCAATTTCAGAAATATTCCAGTCGGTATGCCTTAATAATGATTTGGCTTCGCTCAGCAGCCTGTCGGCAATATGATCGGTAGTGGTCTTGCCTGTGGTGTCGCGAATGGCCCTGTTGAGGTGGTTTACATGCACCGAAAGCCGTTGTGCAAAATCATTTGCCGATCGCAATGCAAACCGTTGCGAAGGGGTTTCAATAGGAAACTGCCGTTCCAGCAACTCGGTAAATACCGATGTTATGCGCGATTTGGCATCTACATGTTTATAAACATTTTCGGATGGTTCCGTTTTAAGCGCATAATAAATTACCTCCGTAACATAATTGCGGAGCAGATCATATTTAAAGGCATACTCGGTATTGATCTCAGACAGCATTTTCTGAAAAAGAGCGGTTACATAGGCATCCTGTTCATCATTTAAGGCGTAAACCGGCTTGGCATTAAGGCCAAACATCGGGAACTCGCTTAACCCTGTCCTGAATTTCTCCAGAAAAAACTCCTCGGTAAATATGCAGAAGAAACCTGTTCGATCATCAGACATGTGCTCAAATGTATAAGGTACCATGGCGCTGAAGAACATCAGCGTTGAGCCCGAAAGCTTGATACTTTTATCGGCATAGTGAATGATGTTATCGCCGCGCATCAGGCTGATCTTATAAAAGGTACGGCGGCTGTAGGTTACCTGCTTGGCGTTAGGGCCAATACAATCCTCTATCCTGAATACATTAAAGTGACCGATGCTTTGCTGAAGGTTACCGGGCAGCCAGTTAACCTTTCTTTGATAAAAATCTTGAAGTGTTTCTGCTTTCGACATGTAACAAAGTTACAAAAATCAAACCGAGGCGTCAAAACAAGGATAATTTATTGTTCTTTTGCAAATAAAAAAGCCTGTAAATCGATAATTTACAGGCTTTTAGGCAATTTTGACATCTTTTAGCGGAATGGACGGAACCGGTTTTGGCTAGCCTACTCACAACTATATACCTCATTGAGAAGTGATTATAAAATCAACTACCGCCCTTGTTACCCGAAAAGTTACCCTATAACTTTGGTTCTATTTTGACGATTCTTGGAAAGAACATGTTTCTTAATTCAAAATTAACGATTTTTTTTAACACTATGCAGTTTTTAGCCCCGCAATAATCATCTCAATTTCTCTCACTAAAAATAGTAACCCGGAATAAATTAAAAAAACGCACCCTCTTGCCAATTTGATTTATTCTACGTAAAGATATGAGCGGCATATTCACCAATTACCGGTAGCTTTTTTTGATCCATTGAGGTCGCTTATTTCTCATTTATAGCGTTGGTAGTTAACACTTCCGGTAGGTAATGACTACCCTACTCACCTAATATGCGATATAGTTCAAGATTTAAATAATAGTTATTCCCCTCCATGCTCCTCTTTTCAAGAATACGCATTTTGGCTAATTCATCTAGATATTTCCTCGCCGTATTTTCCGCATAAATCCCCGACGTTGTCAAGTGTTTCACCTTGGTATAAGGTTGGGTAAATAGTGCGTTTACCAATGATTCGGGCCGTGCTATATTTGAGTCGGCGACCACTGCCTGTAAAATCGAATCCTTTGCATTAATAATATCATTGATTTTGTCGTAGGTAAGGTTCGCTGTCGCTTCAATGGCTTTCAATATATAAATTAGCCAAGTTTTCCAATCCCCTCTTTGAGTTACTCCGGCCAGCCCGCTGTAGTAATCATCTTTATGATCCATGATATATTTACTTAAGAATAGGATAGGATAGTCCAATAAGCCCTTTTGTGTGAGGTAATGAATATTAAATATCCGGCCAGCCCGGCCATTCCCATCTGTGAAAGGGTGGATTGCCTCGAATTGCAAGTGTCCGATACCCATTTTCAGAAGCGGGTCTACCGGAAATTGTTTATCATCGTTTACAAATTCTATCAGGTTAGCTAGCTTCGCTTCGACAATACCCGGCCCCCTCGGAGGAGTATAAAATGCTTTACCGGCATTGGAGCCTGATCCTCCTTGTTTAATATATATTCCGGATGAGGGCAGGCGTATGCCATCGTTTAATTCTTTGATTTCTCTATATATGGATATAAAATATGCTTCGTCGAATGTATCGTTCCTTTTCAGATAATCGTATCCTTTCCAAAGTGCTTCCCGGTACTTCAGGACTTCTTTTGATGCCCCATGCAGCTGCTCTATACGCTGTTCGCTAAAAGCTTTATACAATTCATCATCAGTTGTAAAAATATTTTCAATAGCACTTGACGCTTTGGCCTCCTGCAAACTAATGGAATTAATGAGTAATCCCTGATTAGGAATTGCAATGCTTCGCCCTTGTAACCTCCCCAACGCGGCCTTTGCATTGCCTAATTGCGCATATACTTCTACGGTTTCGTAAAGGGTTTTATCTATAGGTAATTCGGGTAAACCGTTCCAAGGGATATTACGATCAGGATTAACTTGGTAGGGCATGCTATTGTTTTTATACATTAAAAATCAATAATTTTAATGTTAGAGTGGTTTTATGACATCAAATATACATATAATCAATAGGGCTAACATTAAAGTATTTAAATTTTAATGTTAGTCTACATTATGCCCTTTAAACAGGTACGCCTATCTATGCCTAACATCATTTTTTTTCTATTTTAATGTTAGGCGGGATAAACCGCACTTGATCGACCTACTTGCCAATCTTAAAAATGACCACCTTCAGTACTTGTATTTAAATCCCTACGGTGAGAAAATAATTGGTAAAAAGGGGGTTAGTGCTATTGATTCGTCCATATAGACAGGCAAACCGTAGTGCTGAAAAAGAGTGTGCTAAATAGTTTAGAGGCAATTGTTTTAAAAGCGATCAATTGCTTGTAATCAAATCGTCGGAATAAGCTAAACGTCCGAGTTCCCCTGATATGCTGTCGTTAAACCAAACAAACATGCTATCATATAACGCCATTATATTATTCCAATGTTTAAAGGATGTAAAAACGAATTTACTTATTCATTTCCAGTTACACGACGAAAAACGGCATCCCGGCGTTTCTTCCTGCGTAACAATATGCTAATGCCCCAATCAGCGCCTGCAGATGTAAAAAATATAAGACTGATCAACAACGAATTGCCGAGTCCCTTAACAAAAAGACGCTCCCCTATCAATAATAAACTTATTACCGAAAGAAATAAAGTGGTCTGACCGTGGCTTAAGCCAAATTTTAATAACCAGCGATGAATATGGTTCCGGTCTGCTTTAAAAGGAGATTTTCCTTTCGACAGCCTTAATAAAAAACCCTTAACGTATCAAACACAGGTCCAGCCAGGATCGCGATAACCATAGAGGCAATCCATTACTTGGCACCGTGCTTAACGAAATAAATTTCAGTGCCATTACCGCGGAAATCAAACCGATCATCAGGGCTCCGGTATCTCCCATGAAAATCTTGGCAGGTGCCAGGTTAAAACACAAAAAGCCAAGTATTGCACCCGACATAGTCAGACCAATTGCAGCAAGTTCGTATTGCCGGAGGTATATAAACAAAAATGCGAAAGTACAATTCACAATAATACCTGTTGTGGCAACTAAGCCGTCTATACCATCAATCAGATTAAAGGAATTGACAATCAACATAATCAGCAAAATTGATAATAAGGCACTTGGGATATAAGGCAAATTATAAATACCGAAGATACCGTACATACTGGTAACGCGGATATCGGCAGGCAAAACGACGCCCCCTGCGGCAAAAGCCTGAATCATAAATTTTGTGCTCGAATTTACTCCGTAAAGATCATCTTTTAATCCCATGGCAAACAAAATAATACATGCTGCCAACATATAATTAACCAGCAGTGATTTATCAATTATTCCAACTATAAGCAATGTGATATTGAAGCTGACAAAAATCGCCACGCCGCCAAGACGTGGTATCCCATGATCATGCTCCTTCCGGAAATGCCCGACATCGTCGCACAAATGCCAGGCCCGCGCTACGTGCAAAACAGATGGAATACACATCCGGGTGACCAAGGTTGATAAACCACAACGAGTAAATTGTAAAAAAAATGATACGGTCGTAAAAATTCAAGCATAAACCGTATTTGATTAGCGTAAAAACTATTGCATCTTAATTATCAACGTAAAATCGACGTCAGGTTTTCAAAAAAAATGTAAATACTGCCCCAATTTCCTGGCCGGCTTCAATAACAGCGCGACCAATGGAAATCTGATACCATTTTTACGCATTGCCCGCAAGTCCGAACTCCAGGCTTTCACCCTGCCTTTGAAACTACCGTTGCTTACCCCTCCCAAATGCATTTTCACCATCACCCTATTCAAATAAAAAATACTCGCGCGAAACCTATGCACAAATCTTACCATCAATTCGTAGTCAGCCGCAGAACCGTATTCCAGGCTGTAAAAACCATATTTTTCAAACAGATCGCGCTTACAATAAAAGGTAGGATGGGGGGGCATAAAACCCCGGTTAAAGGAACTTCTTCCACACTTGTGGCTTTTCCATCTACGGATGATTTTGCCTGATGAATTGATATAGTCAAGATTCCCGTAAATAACATCAACCGCATTCTCCGAAAAGCCGGTGGCTATCGCAGATATAACTTCCTGATCAGCAAAAAAATCATCAGCGTTGAGAGTACCCACTATTGTGCCTGTTGCTAAACGGATCCCCTTATTCATCGCATCATAAATACCATGATCTGGCTCGGATACCAAAATATTGATATGCGATTTATATTGGCTAATAATTTGCAAGGATCCATCGGTTGAGCCTCCGTCAATTATAATATACTCAATGTTATTGTAATCCTGACCGATGACTGATTCGATACATTTTTTTATAGTATCCTGTGCATTATAGATAATAGTGATAACCGAGATCTTCAACCTTGCAACTTTGGGAAAAATACAACGTATTAATACCCCGAAATTATGTAATTTTGACTTTGAAGCCTAATTATATTAAATATAACGTGGAACTTTATAGCTGAACATGCGCAATTATATACTTCCCTGCCTGATTATCGGGGTGCTTTTTTTATTCACCTCTTGCTCAAGCAAACAATATCAATATCTTTTTGAACAAAAGTATAATGTTACTGATACCGCATCAAAAGGAAGCGATGCTGCTACAGGCCCATACCGCATTAAAGCACAGGATATATTGCAGATCAGGAACCTGCAAAACATAAAGTATATAGTAGATGAAGCGCCCTCCTCTAATGCGGGCGGAGGGGGAGGCACTACCGGGCAAACGTTTCAGGTTGAAGACGACGGTACTGTTGCACTGCCTGTTATCGGCCACGTAAAAGTAGCAGGCCTTACCCGGCCCGAAGCTGCAAAACAAATTGAGGAACTTTACCGTAAAAACCTGCTGAAAGACCCCATAATTGAACTAAAGATAGTTAATCTTAAGGTAACCATACTTGGCGAGATAAAAGGGCAGGGAAACTATCCGTTAACAAAAGACAGGACCACTTTGGTTGAAATGATTGGAGAAGCAGGAGGCCTGACAGATAAGGCTAATGAAGCAAATGTAAAAATAATAAGAGGTGATCAAAGAAACCCGCAGATTACTGAAATTAACCTCCGGGATATCCAATCAATAAATGATCCCCGTGCCATACTTCAAAGCGGTGATGTTATTTATATAGCACAAAACAAGCGCGCCGTACGCAATGATAAATTGCAAAACCTGTCGGTAATAACGCAGCCGGTTTTACTGCTGCTTAATACCGCACTGATTATTTTTACGCTTTCTCATCGGTAAATGGAAGAGTTAGAAAAAGTACAAAGAAAGCTGCCCAACCAGGAAATTGATTATTTTAAGATCGGTAAAATACTATTCAGCCGCTGGTACTGGATATTAGCATCCGTCGTTATTACATCTGCTATTTCCTATACCTACCTGTGGTATACCCCTAAAACATATGCCACCGGGGGCACGCTTAAGGTGGAAGAAAAAAAGTCAGAGATCTCTGACATTATCAGTGTAATGACCACGCCCGAACGCGGGCCATCAAAAATTCAAAGTATAACTTCGGTATTAACCAGCCGTACCCTCATTCTTACGGCAATAAAAGACCTCGACTATCGTATCAGCTTTTATATCTCGGGCAGGGTACGTACCTCCGAGACCTACCCACAAAAACCTCTTGATATTGGCCTTGTAAAGTTTGATAGCCTAAACTTTTTCCGTAGCCTGATAAGTTTTAAACCGGTCAACCCGCAAACTTTTAACCTTAGCTATACCGTCAATGGTAAGGAGATCCAAAGCAACTGCAATTACGGAGGCCTTGTAACCATAGGCAATACCAGTTTCCGGATAAGATACCCTGGCGTAATTCCCTCCAAAACCATTTATTTGTTTAAGTTCAATACCCCCGAAGATTTTGTTGGCCGTGTCCAGGGTAGTTTATATGCAGGTGAAACAGCAAAAAACTCAAATATAATTGCCATTCAGCAAACAGATTCAAATCCGCAGTTTGCCGCAGACGCGCTTAATGCCATCATGAATGAATATGTGATTTTTGACAGGAACCAAAAAGCCCAGTCAGCCTCACAAATGATCGATTTTATTGACAGCCAGCTGGATTACCTGTCGACCGAAGTAAAAGGCTCCGAAAACTCGATAGAAAAATACAAGAAAAAATCCAAGATACTTGATGTTACATCCGCATCAACTATGTCAGCAAATAAGGCAGCGGAGTTTGAATCAAAAAAATCATTATTAAAAATACAATTAATAGCACTTGACCAGCTTAGCAGTCAAATAACAAAAGAAAAGAACAATGTAACCTTAAACTTTAATGTTGGCAGTGATAATCTTCCTTCCCTAGAGGCTATGGTGGTTCGTTTGGATAACCTGATCACCGAACGGGCAAGTTTATTGACAACGTATAATCCCGATTCGCAGCCCATTCAAAACATTAACCAAAGCATTATCCAAATTAAAACCACTGCTTTAAACAATATCAAACAGATCCGGTCGGGAATTGAAAAAAACATCCAATATCTTGATAGCCAGCTTGGACAAGTTAACTCAACTATAGCTGCCCTTCCTGCAGCCCAGCGCGATATGGTGAGCCTGCAGCGTGACTTTGACATTAATGATAAAGTGTATTCCTTCCTGTCTGAAAAGAAACTGGAAGCCCAGATCAGCCGTGCCGGGATCCTGCCGGGCGCCACTATCATCGAGCTGGCCCAGCCAAACTTTAACCCGGTTTCGCCCAATGAACATAGTATCCACCGTACGGCAATTATTTTAGGGTTGGCTATAGGCCTTGGCCTTATCATCCTCATCAGGGTATTAAACCCCTATATCTATGACAAGGAAACTATTGAAAGCCTCACGACTATACCTATCCTGGGCGTTATCAGGAAGTTTCCTGAAGATCTTGATGAAGGCAGCGAGCAGATCCTGGCCATCAGCAAACCCAAATCCATTTTTGCAGAATCGGTCCGGTCCGTGCGTACCAACCTCAGCTTTCTTTCTTCAGAAAAAGCCAGCAAGGTCATCTGCATAACCTCCGAGGTGGCCGGTGAAGGCAAATCATTCGTGGCAGTAAATCTATCAAGTACACTATCACTTATAGACAAGAAGGTGATATTAATAGGAGCCGATTTACGGCGTTCGAGAATTCATAAAACTTTTCATGTTTCCAATGATATTGGCTTAACCAATTACCTGGCTCACCAAACAGAAATTGACAATATCATTCATCATTCAGAACAGGACAATCTTGATTTTATAGTTTCGGGGCCGGTACCGCCGAATCCATCTGAGCTGTTACACAGCCAAAGGATGAGCCTTTTGATTGAAACCCTTAAAACGAAATATGACGTGGTCATGATTGATACTGCTCCTATCGGTCTGGTATCAGACGCCATACCGCTGATCAGGGCAAGTGATATCAATGTTTTTGTAATCCGCTCCGGTAAATCAAAATATTATGCTGCAACTGTGCCGCAACGCATAGCACAGGAGTATCATCTGGATAATACAGTAATTGTTTTAAATGCCTTTGAAGAAGATTTGTTACACTCAAGATATTACACCACCAAGTTTACCGGCGAAAATACAGGCTCACGCTATTACTATTATTCAGATTACAGTGGCTATGAAGGTTCGGGCTATTATCTCGACGATGAAAAGAAAAAATGGTGGAATTTAAAACGATGGTTTAAATAAGCTTGTTTATTTAAAAAACTGTTACAAATATTAATATGGCAGTAAACAGATGGTACCCGGTTTACACCAACCCACGGGCCGAAAAAAAAGCTTATGAAGCATTAATGGGCAAAGGCATTAATGTTTACCTGCCCCTGCACCGCCAGCTTAAACAATGGAGCGACCGCAGGAAATGGGTGGAAGAACCGTTTTTAAAATCATACCTGTTTGTACATATTACAGAACAAGAACAGGCCGAAGTATTAATGACGAAAGGTATCGCGCGGTTCCTTTATTTTTCGGGCAAGCCCGCTGTTATGCCCGATAAGCAGATCGATGAACTTAAATTACTCATGGCGAGTCCGTATGAATTGGAAATAACCGAGGAGGACCTGCAGCCGGGCGAAAAGATCAGGATCAGGGCGGGCGCTTTAAAGGGAATGACCGGAGAAGTGGTGTCGCTCAGATCGCAAAAACAACTGATATTGCGCCTGGAAAGTATTGGCTACTCTATTATTGTTAATGTTGCGGCATCGCTTATTCAGCGGTTTTAAAATAAAAGATATTTTTTGGGCAATAGCTAATATTTTATTACTATCGCCCAAAAATCCAATTAATATACAGCTTGTGCCCTGCAATATAAGCTATTAATAACTAATAAGTTACAATAAATCAATGTAACTTAGGGGGCGAAGCTATGAAATTTGATGAACCATGTGCCGTATAGCAGGAATCGTTTCTGAAAAACGATCCTCAAACGAGATCAGAGACAAAGTAAAATTGATGTGCAGTGCATTACAGCACGGCGGCCCCGATGATGAAGGCATATTTGAGGATGAAGAGCTTCATCTCGCCTTCGGCCACCGCAGGTTATCAATTATTGACCTCAGCAGCAACGGGCATCAGCCTATGGCGGATGTTGGGAAAAACGCATGGATCACTTTCAATGGCGAAATTTACAACTACCCTGAATTAAAACAGGAATTGCTAAGATCAGGAGTACAATTTAGGTCGGGTACGGACACCGAAGTTATTCTCCAGGCCTACCTGAGCTGGGGTGCTGCGGCCTTTGCAAGGTTCAGGGGCATGTTCGCTTTTGCCCTATATGATGTCAGCAAGGCTCTTACCTACCTGGTACGCGATACCGCGGGTATAAAGCCGCTGTATTATTCGGCTGTCAACGGTGAACTTTGTTTTGCATCTGAAGTACGGTCGTTTAAGCAGGCTGGCCTGGCTACAGAAAATGATCCAAACTGGCAGGTGAGGTTACTGGCATTTGGCCATATACCCGAACCAGATACTACATTAAAAAACGTATTCAGCCTGCCCAAGGGACATTTTTTATGTTGGAACCACCGGAACGCCGGTTATGTTTTAAACAAATATGAGGCAGACAGCTTCCCAGATGCAGTAACCAGTGACAACAACGCGCGAGAATCGATCCATCATGCACTTCGCCAAAGTGTAAACAGGCAATTAATTGCCGATGCTCCTATTGGTGTCTTTTTAAGCGGAGGAATTGATTCAAGCCTGCTTACATTGCTGGCCCACCAGCAAAAAAAAGAGCAGCTTAAAACCATTTCTATATTTTTTGATGAAAAAAGTTATGACGAACGCCGCTTTCAAAGCATCATCAATAATAAAATAAACGGTCAAAATTTTTCGCACTTGGTAAAAGAGCCGGATTTCCAGGCATTTCTGCCGCAGATCATCAGTGCCATGGACATGCCCACCACCGACGGGATCAATAGTTGGTTTATCAGCAAATATGCCCATGACGATGGCTTGAAGTCCGTATTATCGGGTGTCGGCGCCGACGAGTTGTTCGGGGGCTACCCCTCATTCAACAGGATAAAATATCTCGGTTACCTGCGCAGGTTACCTTCATCGATATTTAATGTATCCGGTCATTTTTTGCCCGATCATTATAAGAGGTTAACACTCCTTACAGTGGAGCATCCTGCCGCCGATTATCTTGCTTTACGAGGGTTGTTTTCCCTGGCAGATATCTCCGCTGTACTGGATACCAGTGAAGGTTACATCAAAGACGTATTGTTCGGCGCAGCGCCAGCCCAGGCACCATGCAGTTATAATTATGAGCATGCCGAATGGTTTGAGACACATTTTTATATGCAAAATCAACTGCTCCGGGATACCGACATCATGAGTATGCACCATGGCCTTGAAGTGAGGGTACCGTTTTTGGATGAAGATTTCATCCTGGCTGCCAGAAGCATAGCACCGGGTATCAGGTTTAATAAGAAGCAGCCAAAAAAACTCCTTATTGACAGTTTCAACAACCTTATTCCTTCCGAAATCTGGAACAGGCCTAAAATGGGGTTTACCTTCCCTTTACAAAACTGGATGAACAGGCATAAACAAATAAGCAATACTGATAGTTATAAAGGCAAAGCGGCACAAGATATCATAAGGCAATTCAAAAACAACAGAGTCCATTGGTCAAAGGCATTTGCTTTGTACCATGTTCAAAATAATGGCTAAAAAAGTAATACTTTTTACTTTACAAACATTTAGTTCCACCGGCGGCATTCAGAAAATGACACGCACACTTGGGCATTCTTTGCACCGTGCGGCAGCAATAAATAAATGGGACTTTGAGCTTTGGTCGGCCTATGACAAGCAAAACGACCTGATGGAACAATATTTACCTGCAGCCAATTTCAAAGGGTTTGGCATAAATCGGGCCGGTTTTGTTTTGGAAACCATCGGCCATTCCACAAAGCCTCATGTTGCCATATTAAGCCATATTAACCTGGCCATCATTGGACTGTTAATTAAACTGATTAATCCTAAATGCCGGTTATGGCTTGTAGCACACGGCATTGAGGTTTGGCGTCCGCTTTCATTTTTAAAGCGCCGGATGCTTAAACACTGCGACAGCGTAATTTGTGTAAGCAATTATACCAAACAGCAAATGATAAAACGGCATAACCTCAATGCAGAGAAATGTATTGTGCTGAATAATGCCATTGACCCTTTTATGCGTCTGCCCGATATCTTCACGAAGCCCCAAAAACTGTTGCGGCGTTATGGTTTAAACAACGATGATTTTATCCTATTTTCGCTAACACGACTGGCATCTACCGAGCAATATAAAGGGTATGACCAGGTTATCAGCGTGCTTGGCAGTCTAAAATCAAAATTCCCGCAATTAAAATATGTGCTTTCGGGCAAATATGATGACCAGGAACACATCCGCATAAAAAAATTAATTGCCGCGCATGACGTAGGCGAACATGTAATTTTAACCGGCTTCATTGATGAAGCTGAACTTACCGAACATTTCCTGCTTGCCGACCTCTTTGTTTTACCGAGCAAAAAAGAAGGTTTCGGCATAGCGTTTATAGAAGCCCTTGCCTGCGGTTTACCGGTTATTTGCGGTAATGCCGATGGTAGTATTGATGCCATCCGGAACGGTGAACTGGGCGAAGCCATTGATCCCGATAATCTTGCGGAACTTCACAATGCGATAACAAGGCATTTGCAAAAACACATAGCTGCTGATACCCGCAAAAGCTTACAGGAGAAATGTATAAGACATTTTAACGAACACGATTATATGACAAAACTTCAGCTGCTAATAAATGAGTGATCAGCAAACGGAACATTGGGACATTGAAATAAACGCCAAAAGCAGCCTGCTTGACCTTAAGCTGAAAGAGGTGTGGCACTACCGCGACCTGCTTGTGCTACTGGTTCGGCGCGATTTTGTTTCCTTTTACAAACAGACCATTTTAGGGCCGGTGTGGTTTTTTGTTCAACCTGTTGTTACCATTCTGTTTTATACCCTGATATTTGGTAACCTGGCAGGTATTCCCGTTGACGGCTTGCCCAAACCGCTTTTTTATCTTGCCGGTACTATCATTTGGAACTATTTTGCCGATTGCCTGAACAAAACTTCAACTGTTTTTAAAGACAATGCCGGCATGCTGGGCAAAGTATATTTTCCAAGGCTTATTATGCCCTTAAGTATCGTACTGTCCAACCTGATCCGGTTTGGTGTTCAATTCCTGCTCTTTATTATCTTGTATATCATATTTGTTTTAAAAGGCCAATATATTGTTCCTAATTTGGCAGCCCTGCTGTTGCCGCTGCTTATAATTATGATAGCATCTTTGGGCTTGGGGCTGGGCATGATCATATCAGCAGTTACTACCAAATACCGGGACCTTGCCTTTATAGTAACTTTTGGCGTACCGCTTTTAATGTATGCAACAACGGTAATATACCCCTTATCGGTAGCACAAACCAAATACCCTCAATATAGCTGGCTCATTAAATTTAATCCAATTACCGCTGTTATTGAAACTTTCAGATACGGCTTATTGGGTAAGGGTAGTTTTAGTTGGGAGCTATTGAGCTACAGTATTGTCAGCACCGTTTTAATACTGCTGGCGGGTATAGTGATATTTAATAAGGTTGAAAAAACTTTTGTTGATACCGTATAATGGGCAAGGCGATCAAAGTTGAAAACCTCTCAAAAGCCTACCAGTTAGGGGATTTTGGCACAGGCACCATCTCCCGTGACCTTGAACGCTTCTGGGCGCGTCTGCGTGGCAAGGAGGACCCTTTTTTAAAAATAGGCGAAATCAATGACCGTACTACTAAAGGCGAAAGTGATGTGGTATGGAGTTTAAACGATATTAATTTTGAGATTGAACAAGGCGATGCGGTTGGCATTATTGGCCGCAATGGCGCAGGCAAAAGCACCCTGCTCAAAATATTAAGCCGTGTGACCTCCCCCACTACCGGCTCGGTAAAATTACGGGGCAGAATAGCCAGTTTACTTGAGGTAGGCACCGGTTTTCACCCGGAGCTGAGCGGCCGGGAAAATATTTACCTCAATGGAGCCATCCTGGGTATGCGCAAAGCCGAGATCAAACGAAAATTTGACGAGATCGTCAATTTTTCGGGCGTTGAAAGATATATCGACACACCAGTTAAACGCTACTCATCGGGTATGTACGTACGCCTGGCCTTTGCTGTGGCAGCCCACCTCGAAAGTGAGATCCTGATAGTTGATGAGGTGTTGGCCGTTGGAGATGCCGAATTTCAAAAAAAATGCCTGGGCAAAATAGGCGAGGTAAGCAGCGGCGAAGGCCGTACGGTTTTGTTCGTTAGCCATAACATGGCCGCAGTTCAAAAGCTATGCAACAATGCAATATTGCTCCATAATGGCACCATTAATTCAATAGGCCGTAGCGCCGATATTATCAGTTCATACTTAACCAGTTCATCATTTAATAAATCGGTTTTTGAACTATCCGGTCATGAAGAAACCGCCGATTTGCCGGGCTACGCATACAGGCTCCAAATAGAAGATACCGAATCAAATATCATAAACGAAATAACTGTAGGACAACAATGGCAGCTACGTGTTTTTTTCAAAATAAACAAAGAGATCGATCATTTTATTATCGGTTTAGGATTAACAAACTCGATGGATGTAAACCTAAGATCAACCTGGAGCGAGGCGGCTACGATACAACCGGGAATTTATGAGGCAGTTTTTACAGAAGATACCCTGACATTTGCTGCCGGCACTTATTCCCTTATCCTGGGGTTATCGGCCTATGAAAAAACCTTTCAGTATATTGATAACGCAGCCTCATTTACCATCACGCAGGTGGCCCACAAAAGTCTCGATAAAAAAATAATACGCACAAACGATGCAGGTATCATACTGAATCAAATGTCTGTTCAATTAACTAAAACTGACTGATGCGCTATGTTTGACCGTCATAAAATACTCGATATTGATCTGCCCATAAAAAAAGACCTGCTCCGTTTTTTTAGAAAACAGGAAAAGCTGCTGATATTTGATATCGGCAGTTGTGAGGGCGAAGATGCAATCAGATACTCGAGGCTTTTCCCTAACGCCCGGATTTTTGCGTTCGAACCCCTGCCTAAAAACCAGCAACTCATCCTTGATAACATCAGTCAATACCATGCTTCCAATGTCCGGCTTTTTGAAATGGCACTTTCCAAAACCGAAGGGATGCAGGATTTTCATGTATCATCGGGCCATCCATCTGATACAAATCCACCTGATAACTGGGATTTTGGAAATAAATCAAGTTCGCTGCTTGCACCACAAGAAGTTTTAGATGCTGTTAAGTGGCTAAAATTTGATAACAAAATTGAGGTTTACACCAATACTTTGCAAAATATAATAACCGGCAACCAAGTAAATACAATTGACTTTGTTCATATGGATGTACAGGGTGCTGAGCTTGACGTTCTTATCGGGGCCGGAGACTGCATTCAAAATATAAAACTGATATGGCTTGAAGTTGCCGAAACCTCGCTTTATAGGAACCAACCCTTGCGAAAGGATATCGAGGATTTCATGAGTGCACATTCATTTAAACTATTAAAAACACAGCTTGAAAACGGTGTGGGCGATCAGCTTTATATGAATACACATTACTTTACCGAACACGCTTTTTTAGGCTTAACCAAGTATAAACGCAATAGGCTTTAAATTTAAAAATGTTGTTTTCTAAAATAAAACAGTGGAAAAAATCCTCGTTTTCGCAATCAGGGGAAGATTTGATCGTGAGATTCATCTTTGATGAATTACAAATCAAAAATCCTTCATATATCGATATCGGCGCACACCATCCATGTTACCTGAGCAACACCGCATTGTTTTATCAATCGGGCAGCACGGGTATCAATATCGAACCTGATCCCCTCCTTTTTAAAAAATTCACCAAATACCGAAAAAAAGACATCAATTTAAATATCGGCGTTGGTGAAACTGAAGGCGAAGCCGATTTTTATCTTATTTCATCACCAACATTAAATACTTTTTCAAAGCAGGAGGCCGAAAATTATATACATGAGGGCGATTACAGGATTACAGCGGTAATTAAAACTAAAATAAACTCGCTTCATCATATCATTGAAGAAATAAATCATGGCATGTTTCCCCAGTTTTTAAATTTAGATGCCGAAGGGATTGACGAGTTGATTATTAAATCGATAAACTACTCAAAAAAATACCCGATAGTAATGTGCGTTGAAACCATTTCATTCTCAACCTCGCGTAAGGGTGTTAAGAATAAAGTGCTTATTGATTTTATCGTCGCATGTGGCTATATCATTTACGCCGATACCTATATCAATACAATTTTTGTGAGGAAAGACGCCTGGGAAACTCCCCCCTTTTAATGACCATTACCAAACTGCAGGGCGGCTTAGGCAACCAGATGTTTCAATACGCAACGGCGCGTGGCTGCTCGCCTAATGAAATTATTACCGTTGATCTTTCTTTCTTAGAAAATAATACAACCTCAACAGATGCTTTTACCAGCCGAAAATACAGGCTCGATGTTTTTGAGCATATAAGCGTTAATGTGCTTAAGCCCTTTCGGCGAAAAATAATCACGGACAGCGGCTTGGGGTACCGGCTTTTAAAAAAACTGATGTGGAACGGCCTTAAAACCATCGGCGACCATAACACATCGCCTGCTGTTCATCTTAATTTAAAAGGTAAAAGTGCTATTTACCTGGACGGATATTTTCAAAACGAGGCTTACTTTAACCACATCAGGCCATTGCTGCTGCATGAGTTTAGCTTTCCTGAATTGCCTGAAAAACTTGCACTGATGATGAACAACATAAAAGCACATAAAACATCGGTAGCAATTCACGTAAGGCAAGGCGACTATTTGAAACCGGGGATAGTTAGTTATCACGGCGTTTTGCCGCTTTCATATTATACCAACGCCATCGCATACATGGGCAAGCTTACAACTGATGCACATTATTTCATTTTCTCCGATAATATGCCATGGTGCCGGGGATGCTTTGCCTTTTTAAAGGATAGCGTAACTTTTACAGATGCCGGCGAACAGGATTGGATAGATATGGCGCTCATGAGCAGCTGCAGTCACCAGGTTATAGCCAATAGTTCCTTCAGCTGGTGGGCGGCGTGGCTAAACCCTTCCTGCGAAAAAATTGTTATCGCACCCAAAAAGTGGTTTGCGGATAGCAGCGCCATCAATCAGGCGGAAAATATAGTGCCCAACAACTGGATAAAAATTTGACCAAGCAACAGGACCAGATCAGTATTATTATGCCGGCTTACAACGCTTCGGCATTTATTAAGGATTCAATTGAAACTGTACTTCAGCAAACCTACCGCAACTGGGAACTCATTGTTATTGACGATGGCTCTACGGATGATACGCCAACAATAGTCAGGGAACTCCGTGATCGGGACGACAGGATAATTTATCACCGCCAGGAAAACCGGAGGCTGGGGCCCGCCAGGAATACCGGTTTTAGGCTCGCCGCCGGCACATGGATAGCATTTTTAGATGCTGACGATCTGTGGATGTGCGATAAGCTGGAAATCCAAATGGAGGCAGCAACCAGCCATCATATACCCGTTGACATAATTTTTACAGCAGGGTACTATCTAACCGGGCGTGGTGCCGAATTAAAACCTTACGATAGTTTAAGCGGGTTTTATACCGGACAAGAGCTGTATCCTGTGTTAATGAAACATAATTATATTCCCGTGCTTTCGGTAATGATAAGGCGAACATTTTTGAGGCAGATAGGCTGGCAGGATACCGAACCAATCGTTTATGGCAATGAAGATTGGGACTACTGGCTGAGGGCAAGCCGGGCAGGAGGCAGGTTTTTAGGGTTAAAGCAAAGGCTGTTCAAATACCGGGTTCACAACAGCGCTATGTCGGCCAAACGAGCCACAATGATAACGGCAGGCTGCTATGTGATCTGTAAAAATTATAAAAAGGTCTTATTAAGCCCTTCCGACCGTCTTTATCATCAAACAGAACTGTTGGAAAAAATCCCCTTTATTTCAAAAAGGATCCTCAAAACAGGTTTCAGCAGCGATCTTATCAGCCTTCTGTTCAGGATGATATCTATTGCTTTTCCGGTGCTGTTTGCATTAAAGAAAAAGCAGAAATAATCTTAACCGGTAATGGAGGACGCCCAAAAAAAAAATTATATCGCTTACAGTCTTTGGGGAGACAAAGCCATTTACAATACCGGTATGTTGCGCAACATAGCACAGGCCAATACGATCTATCCCGGCTGGCAGGTTGTAGTTTATTATGACAATACTGTTCCCAGTCAGTCTCTGGAACAAATCCGAGCGGCAGGAGCCCATCCCATTGATATGACCGGAGGCATTTACGGCATGTTCTGGCGTTTTTTGGCCACCGATCTGCCCCATTGCAACCGTGTTATCTTTCGTGACAGTGATTCGCGGTTATCCGAGCGAGAGCGCTTGGCGGTGAACGAATGGATAGCAAACGATCATGCGATTCATATCATGCGCGATCATCCCTATCATCTTGACCCTGTAGATCACAGCCCCCATTATATTTTGGGAGGCATGTGGGGGATCAAAGGCGGCCTTGTTAATATGACAACGCTCATTGATCATTATGCTGCAAAAAAAGAGCTCAGTTACGGCAGCGACCAGGTATTTCTGAACCAGATCTACGACCTGTTCAGGGATTCGGCAACCATCCATGACGAATTTTTCTCCGGCCTGCCCTTTCCCCAAAAACGGAAAGGGTACCGGTTTGTAGGCGAAAGAATTGATACTGACGAAAAACCTGCAGGCGATGACTGGAAGGCCGTCAGGGCATTTTATGCAGATAAAAAACCTTTGAATATTTTGATCAGGAAGATAAAAAAACTGATCCGAGGATTATTCCGGCAATTAAACCCAACAAATGTCTTTTCCTAAAATATCTGTTATAACCCCGTCATACAACCAGGGCGCTTTTATCGAACAAACGATATTATCGGTAATAGGACAGCAATACCCTAACCTGGAATATATCATTATCGATGGCGGTAGTACCGACAGTACCCTGGAGGTGATTAAAAAACATGAGGATCACATAACATATTGGGTTAGTGAGCCAGACAGCGGACAAAGCCAGGCCATCAACAAAGGCTTTGCATTAGCCACCGGAGATATCCTGTGCTGGCTGAACTCCGATGATTACTACCTCCCGGGCGCGTTGCTCGATATCAGCAGTAAAATTTCGGTTAACCGGACGGACCTGCTGTACGGGAACTGCATCCATTTAAATGAAAAGGACAACCAGGCATACGGCAGCCCCTTTGATCCGTTAAAAAACTGGGACATTACCCACGGCGATTATATTATACAGCCCAGCAGTTTTTGGACAAAACAAGCTTTTGAGTGCATAGGTCCCTTAAGAGAAGACCTGCATTTTGGTTTCGACTGGGAATGGTATGCCCGCGCCCTTGCAAAAGGCGTAAACTTTATCCCTTCGGCAAAATATTACTCGGTATACAGGCTACATGGCGACCAAAAATCCAATGACAACAACGTGTCCCGGTTTATTGAACTGATAAACATTGAACGGTCGTTGAACCCCGATAAATTTGCGTGGCTTGATAATTATCTGAAAAAACATATTGGTAACATCCGGCTGCTTTATCATGTTACCGGTAACCGTTTACTTAAGCCGTTTGAATATAAACTATTAAAAACAGCACATCCTCAATTACTTCGATTAATTGACCGTATAAGCCTGAAAAAATATATCCGTCACTGCTTTACGAAAGATACAGAAAATGGACCTGCCCGATCTGAACCAATACCGGAATAACTTTCTTGACCGAGGTGTAAAGCTACCTCTTAGAGCCGTGCCGGCCGATGTTACAGGTTTGCTCAGGGAACTCCCCGCCCCTGCTGCCGGCAAAACGGGATGGCCCTGGGACCAGGAAACCGATCCTGCAATTTATGACCCGAAAGTAAACTGGCCAAAGCTTACCATCGTAACCCCCTCTTATAACCAGGCCGGTTTTTTAGAAGAGACCATAAGGGCGGTGCTTTTACAAAATTATCCCAACCTGGAGTATATCATCATCGATGGCGGCAGCAATGATCAATCCGAACAGCTCATTAAAAAATATGCTTCCTGGCTCAGCTATTACCAAAGCGAAAAAGATAAGGGGCAAAGCCAGGCCATCAATATGGGGTTCAGCCTTTCATCCGGCAGGTACCATGCATGGATCAACAGCGACGATTATTACCTCAAAGACGTTTTCCATAAAGTGATAAGTAAATTTATGCATACCAAAGTCGATTTTATATATGGCTATGGCAACGACCATAATGTGCTGTCCGGCAAAACAAACACAACCGTGGTATTGCCTTTCATTGACTATTTTATCAAGATCCCCAGCCTTGTTCAACCTTCTACTTTTTGGAGTGCGGCTATCCATGAACCGGTCTGGGAAGAGCTTCATTGTTCCCTTGATTTTGAATTGTGGCTCCGGCTGGTAAAAGGCCACAGCAGGGCCTTGATCAAAGAACCGCTTTCCGTGGCCCACGTGCACGACCAGGCCAAAACCCATTCGCCCAAAACGAAGGCATTGTGGGAGGCCGATCATCAAAAAATATGGGCAGCCGATGCACACGGCACCGTGCATGAATGGAAAAAAATATTTTTTTTAAACCGGATCAGGATAAAGCTTTATAGCTGGTTCCACTGATCACCTAAACCATGGGATGAATAAATATTACAGCCAGTACCAGCAAGATAAGTTTTTGAATGAGGTACTATTTAGAAGTAAAAAAAACGGCGTATTTGTAGATATCGGCGCAAACGATGGGGTTACAATAAGTAATTCTTACTTTTTTGAAAAAAACTTATACTGGACCGGGATCTGCTTTGAACCGCTTATCGAAGCATTTAATAAACTTGAAAAAAACCGAAGTTCAGTTAATATCAATGGTTGTGCTTCTGATAGAAATCACCTGGATATATTTTACAATGTACACGGTTATGGTGAAATGTTAAGCGGCTTAAAATCTAAATATGATGAAAGACATATAGAAAGAATTAACAAAACCATTAAGGAATACGGTGGCCATATTACCGAAACGAAAGTGCAATGTTTTGATGTTAATGATATATTGGAAGAAAACGGTATCAAAAAAATTGATTTTGTAAGTATTGATACCGAAGGCGGTGAATTAAATATTTTGCATGCAATCGACTTTGACGCGTTTAAAATCAAGGCGGTTGTGGTAGAAAACAATTATTCTACCCCCGACATTTTTCACTTCATGAGCAGCAAAGGCTATTTCAGGGTGGCCTATTTATCAACCGATGAAATTTATCTGCACCCCAGATATTATGGTTACTTAAGCGCATTTATAATCAGGTGCAGGATAAAATTCACTAAACTCGGTTCCAAATTTAACACTGTAAGCCACTAGCCATTTGAAACTCCCCGTATCAGCTATTGTTGTTGGTTATAATGAAGCCCGGCTGTTAAAGAACTCGTTGCCTATGCTGGCCTTTTGCAGCGAGATCCTTTACTTTGACCTAGGCTCTGAAGACGATTCAAGAGAAGTTGCAGCAAGTTTTGGCGCAAGCGTTATCCTTCACGAAAAGGTGGACAGCTGTGAGTGGATTCACGCAAAGTTTGCCAACAGTATCCAACATGAATGGCTGCTGATTACTGATCCGGACGAGCTATTAAGTCAGGAATTGATTGATGAGATCTCGATGTTGTTTAACGAGCCTGATCAGCTTAAGGAAGTGGGTGAAATTACCGCCCCCTGGATATTTTACTTTAAAAACAGAAAGCTGACCGGCACCCATTGGGGAGGCATTAGCCGGAGGACTTTACTGGTACATCATAAACGTTTTGAATTCAAAACGCTGATACATGTTGGCCGCAAAGTTCTGCCGGGTTATTCGACTTTTCATATTGAATATACCGGCAAAAATTTCATTCATCATTATTGGATGTCGGGCTATAAAAAGTTATTCGAAAAGCACCTGAGATATTTAAGGAACGAGGGCGAGGCGCGTTATAAAACAGGAAGGCGGGCAACCATTAAGGGGATCATAACCGAACCTTACCGCTCTTTTAAATACAGTTATAAATCCAGGCAAGGATATAAAGATGGTTTTACGGGCCTGTTCCTTTCTGCATTTTGGGCATGGTATGAATGTACCGCGCAAATAAAAAACTACAATTATCAACGCTCTGCCAAAAAAAAATAATATCAAGCCCATAAATGCTTTTTAACTCCCTGCTGTTCCTTATATTTTTTGTAATAGTTACCATTACCTATTACCTGCTGCCGCATAAATTAAGGTGGATATGGCTTTTAGCCGCAAGCAGCTATTTTTACATGTACTTTAAGCCGGTATATATCCTTATCATTCTTTTTACCATTATTGTTGATTACTGTGCCGGCATTCTGATAGAAAAAGCAGCAGGCAAAACCCGCAGGTTTTATCTCGTTTTAAGCTTGGTTACCAATATTGGCGTACTTGCGTTTTATAAATATTTTAATTTTTTTGGAGTTAACCTGAATTTGTTATCCGGCATATTTCATGGTCCGCAAATGCCACTGCTTGATTTTATCTTGCCTATCGGCCTGTCATTCCATACCTTCCAGGCCATGAGTTATACCATCGAGGTTTACCGGGGCAACCAGCCTGCCGAGCGGCATTTTGGCCTGTATGCTTTATATGTAATGTTTTACCCGCAAATGGTGGCAGGTCCAATTGAACGGCCACAGCATATTTTGCCCCAGTTGCACCGGGTTAATTATTTCCAAAGCAATACTTTCATAACAGGGTTACTTTTCATGGCGATGGGCATTTTTAAAAAAGTCGTGATTGCCGACAGGCTGGGTTTGTATGTCGATCCGGTTTTTACAAACCCGCATGGCCATTCAGCACTTGAACTCCTGATTGCCACCTATTTTTTTGCTTTCCAGATCTATTGTGATTTTAGCGGTTACTCAGATATTGCCATTGGCGCGGCCCTGGTGTTGGGTATCGAACTGATGCAGAACTTTAACTTCCCATACCTGGCATCCAATGTTTCTGATTTTTGGAAGCGCTGGCATATTTCCCTTTCCACCTGGTTTCGTGACTATCTGTATATCCCCCTGGGGGGCAGCCGGGTTAATTTTTTAAAAACCGGCGCAAACCTGCTCATCGTGTTTATGATAAGCGGCTTATGGCATGGCGCCAACTGGAAATACCTGATTTGGGGATTAATCCACGGCCTGTTACTTGTTGCTTACCAGTTATTACATAAGCTCAACATCCGCATTAAAGGCTTTACCTTTTTTAAATGGTTCATCACCTTTAACCTGGTTTGCCTTGCTTGGGTATTTTTCAGAGCCGGTACGGTGGCCGATGCATTTTTCATCTTAAATAAAATATGCAGGGGCAATAATTTAACCTATACAGCAGGCAGCCTCATGTCGGTACCTGAGCTTTCGTATTGCGCCTTCATTATTACAGCCCTGTTCCTAGGCGAACGCTATGTACGAAAAGCGAAAGATTGTTCAAACACAGGCAAGTTGTTCCTGATAGGCGGCTTAATGCTTGCCTGCTACTTTTTAGGGATCTTTAATGAAGCACAGTTCATTTATTTCCAGTTTTGATGCGTAAGATCGCCGGTCTGTTCCTATTGGCTATATGTATTATGTTGCTAGGCAGTGCCATGAACAGGTCGTTTGTTAATAAAATAAAATTTGAAAAATATTTCGACCACCTGAATCCATATATCATACAGGAAAACATCCTCTACAAAGCAGCATTCGTACATTCGGACAGGTGGCGTTACGGCGACTTGTATGGTGTCTGCTTTCTTCCCCAGTACAAATTTGAACTCGAACCTTTTAAACAATACCCGTACAAGCCCGGAAGGCTAAACACCAACAAAGTATTATACATCATAGGCGATAGCTTTTTAGCCGACAAAACGCTTTCCGGTGCTTTTGAGGCCTTTGATCATGTAATTTTCCTTGATCGCCGGTTCGCCTTCGGCCCGATTAAACTGGACACTACGCGACAGAATTACCTGATGATGGAATTTGCCGAACGTAACCTTAATGGTTATGACATTGTCAAAACCGATGAAATTCGCTGGGCAACAGGTGAGATCAAAAGCGGGATCAAAATCAGCAATTCCTCTACCCCGCAAACAAGTCAACCAAGTCCCCTATCGCTTTTTGAACGTCTGAATAAGATCATTTTTAATAAGGATCTAAGCAGGAACCTCGAATTGATTCTTTTTGATAACAGACTGGTAAGCCCTTTCAAAGAGGTAAAAGCTTCGCTGAACTATAAACTTTTCGATCGCGTAGCTAACGAGGTGGTTGTAAGCTCTGATAAAAAAAGACTGCTTTTTAATATTACTGTCGATACTGCCAGTGCACAATCGGCCTTCAGGCCAAAGACAGAATCTGGCATAGATTCTATCGTGAACAATCTGGACATCGCAAAAAGATACTATCTGAGTATCGGCTTTAAAAAAGTTTTCCTTTCGGTGATCCCCAATCCGGTTTCTGTTTACGATGACAAAAGGATGCCTTATAATCACCTGCTGGAAAGAGTGGAACAAAACACCGATCTCACAGTAGTGTCATTATATCATATTTTCAAAGCCGACAAGCGCAATCTATTCTACCGCAGCGATTCGCATTGGAATCCGCAGGGACTGGACATCTGGGTCAATGAGGTTAATAAAACGTTAACATCAAGCGTTAAGTGAATACTTTTTTTTCCATCATTATGCCGTTGTATAACTGTGAAGGTACCTTACAGCGGGCATTAGACAGCATTAACAACCAGGCTTTTAAAACCTATGAATTAATTTTGATTGATGGCGGCTCAAACGATAATACACAGTTTATTATCAGCAACTTTAAAAAAACCGGCAATTGCCATATCCAGTTCAGCTCTGAACCAGATGGGGGCATTTACGACGCCATGAACAAGGGCATTGACATGGCAACCGGGCAATGGCTTTATTTTATGGGAGGCGATGACATTTTAAGCAGTCCTGCAATATTAGATCAGATTTATAACGCCATTCAAAACGAGCCTGTCCATCTCATATATGGCAATGTAACAGGGGCTATATCAAATACAAAATACGCCTATGATACTATTAACAAAGCATTATCGCACGGCATCCATCACCAAAGTATTTTCTATAAACGAGAAGTGTTTAACTACACCGGCAAGTACAACCTGAAGTTCAGGGTTGCTGCCGACTATCATTTAACACTCAAAATATTTTGCAACCGGGCTTTTAAAACCCGGTATATCGACTTGGATATTGCACGCTTTGGGGAGGCAGGTTTAAGTTCTACAGTCTACGACTACCGTTTTTACAGCTATCATTATAAATTCTTATCTGTAAATAAAGCTTTAGATAAAATTGCGGACAGAACAACCCTCTTGCAGCAATCCATATACTGCTGCCTGTGGTTGGTAAAAGAAAAGCAAAACATGACTTTTGCCTGGGCGAACATCTTCTATTACATAACCGGAGCGGAAGCGCTCGGCATCTCATTCAGGTTTAAAACTTTTTTAAGGATGGTATACTGGAGCCTGAAACCCAAACCATGACGATAGGGCTGATAACACCTTACTTCCCTGATGAGCACACTATCGACAGTGGTATAGCTAATCACTATCTGCTGCTGGCACAAAGTTTAGGAGCCAAAGGGAATAAGGTTGTCGTGGTCCACGTCCGGCCGCTCCGTAATGATGAGCATGGTATCTTTAGTAAACAGATCCTTGCAGAAGGCATTACCGTACTTACCTATAAGGTTAAAGCACCTGTTATTATCGACAAGTTTTTTAAACATCAATGGGCAATCATTGATTTTGTGTTGAAGATCAGATCCATGCGTGTTACATCGCAGGTTTTGAATAAAATCATACAACAATATGGCATTGAGGTAATCGAAACAAGCAGTTATTTTTCGCTGTGCTATTTTTCGCTTTACAAAAAAAACAAGGCTCCCGTAGCTGTGAGGGTGAGTACTACCTTTTCGCAGATCATGAACGAGCACTATCCTTTTAAATCGAGGGTAATGGATATGATAGCCAAAATGGAGATAGCCTTTGTTAAAAGGAGTGAGTACGTTATTACCCATGCGCACAGCCACGCCCTGGAACTGGAACGCCTTTATGACATTGCAACTGAAAGGTTCGAAATTATTCCGCACGGCATTAACCTGCCTGTTATGACTGAGTATCCAACTACAGGCCTGGTCATTAAAGTATTATACACTGGTAGGTTGGAATACCGCAAAGGCACCGATGTTTTGCTTGAGGCAATCCCGCTGGTATTACAGCAAAAGCCCGATATTTTGTTTGAATTGATTGGTAATGACACCAGTAATGATTATCAGAACAGGTTCAAGACCGATAATCCCGAAGAGGTTTTGCAAAGGGTGATTTTCAGCGGGAAAGTTGATCATGAAACCTTATGCCGGGCCTACCAGGCATGCGATATTTTTGTTGCACCATCAAGATATGAATCGTTCGGGCTGATATTTATCGAGGCTATGAGCTATGGCAAACCCGTTATTAGCTGCAACGTTGGTGGCGTACCCGAAATTATCACCGACAATTACAACGGCTTCTTTGCCGAAACCGGCGATGTGCAAAGCCTCGCAGATAAGATTCTTCGACTGGCCGACAATGGTGATTTAAGAAAGCAAATGGGCCTAAATGCCCGCAAAACAATTGAAGAAAAATTTAACAGTGATCAGTTAGCTGATAACTCATTAACATATTACAACAAGATCATTACTGATTTCAACTAATGCAGCTTTCGGTAATTATCCCGACTTACAATCCCGACGTCACAAGGCTGGAACAAACGCTTACGGGTTTAAAGAGCCAATCGCTGCCGGTTAATCAGTGGGAATTAATTGTCATCGACAATAACTCATCTAATAATTTCTGGCAGCAGCTTAACCTAGGCTGGCACCCTGCTTCCAAAATTGTAAAGGAAACAAAACAAGGCCTCACTTTTGCACGGCTTAAAGGTTTTAATGAATTAACAAGCGATATCATTGTCTTGGTTGATGACGATAATATCCTTAATGCGGGTTATCTTGAAAAAGCATTGAATATATTTCGTCAAAATCCTCAAATAGGAGCTATAGGTGGTAAATCAATCCCGCTGTTTGAAACTACTCCGCCCGAATGGCTGGGCGAATTTTATGGCAGTCTGGCCCTGCGCGATCTGGGCGATGAGCCCTTACTGGCCACATGGAATAATCAATATCCTGCCTGTGCTCCCATCGGTGCAGGGATGGCCATACAACGCAAAGCCCTCACATCCTATATCGAAAAAATAACATCGGGCAACAGTAATATCAGCGACCGGACTGGTAATTCCCTAAGTTCGGGCGGCGACAATGACATGATAATCGAAATCCTCAAAAGCGGCTGGCAGGTTGGCTATTTTCCGGAGCTTACGTTACAGCATATTATTACCGCTCAACGGATGAAGGCAGATTATCTTGCCCGCCTGCTTAATAATACCAATAAATCATGGGTACAGTTATTACAAAGCCATGGTATAAATCCCAGGCAACAGGTGACAAAAGCAGGCGCTTTATTGCGGAAAGCAAAAGCCTGGTTTCGCTACAAGGCGTGGAAAAGCAAACCAGATTATATCAAATGGCAGGGAGCGTGCGGCACGTTTGACGGCCTGGCATCCTTGCCCCATAAATAACCAGATGCAATCGCTCATCAATTTTTTATATCGCAACCCGCGTTCACAACTGCAAAAGTTCAGGCATTTTGGTGGGTATCTTAACTACCGGAGCATGATGAACGGGCGCAAGGAAATGGAAAAGCGCTCGGTTGACTTGCCTCCGGTAGTTTCACATGCCAACGGGTTACCGCTTTACTTTTTAACAGGCAAAAACTACCTGTACCAAACACTTTATTGCATCCAATCATTAATTAAAATATCCGCTGTACAGTTTAAATTTATATTAGTTGATGACGGCAGCTTTAATACCATGCTGATGGAAAGGGTAGCAAAACAGTTGCCCGGCGCGCAGGTAATTACGGCCGAGCAGATCAGCAAAAACCTGCAAAATGCGTTGCCCGAGGCCCGATATCCGTATTTGCATAAAAAAAGAGCGGTTTATCCTCACATCAAAAAACTGACTGACGTGCACACCATTCCCAGTCATGCCTGGAAACTGGTACTGGATTCAGACATGCTTTTTTGGCATGAGCCTGCGAAGATGATCAACTGGCTTAACGACCCGCAACAGCCCCTCCACATGATTGATTGCACAGAAGCTTACGGCTATTCGCGGCAATTGATGGAACAATTGGCGGGTTCACCAGTAAAAGCATTGCTTAATGTTGGAGCTATCGGCTTAAAAAGCGAAGCTATCGTTTGGGACAAACTTGAAAACTGGGTTAAAACACTTGAAGAGCAGGAAGGTACTTCTTATTATTTAGAGCAGGCGCTCTCGGCCATGCTGATAGAGAATACTGATTCCCTTGTTTTGAAAGCAGAAGATTATATTGTAAATCCCAGTCAGTACCAGATCAAAGATAAAACAGGCATTCTTCATCACTATGTCGACCTCTCCAAAGAAGGCTACTTTAAACAAGCATGGAAACACTTTTTATAGTCCATGGCATTAGGTAAAGTGGCATACAAGTATTTTTTCAAACCTACTTTTTCGGTGAGATACCATATCCGTCACTTCGGGCTGACGGGCTGGCTGCGCATGCAGCGGGGTGAGGAGCAAATGAAAAAAGCGGCCTCAAAATTGCCCCCTGTTAATTTACCCACAGATAAAATACTGGAAGTTAGCTTCCTGACGGGGGCAAAATACTGGCATCAAACCATCTTTTGCGCATATACGCTGTCCCGCTGCCTGGATGGCCGGTTGGGAATTAAACTATATTCGGACGGAACACTGACCGATGAACATATTGGGTTTATAAACAAGGTATTGCCGGGTATTAAAGCTATATCCGAAAAGCAGGTGCTAAAGCACCTTGATAGTGTTTTACCACAACATCAATTTCCAACATTAAGGCATTTGCGTAACTGGCACCCGTTTTTTCGCCGGTTGATAGATATTCATACCGCCCCTTCATGGACCATTCATTTGGATAGCGACATGATCTTTTTCGGTCAACCCCGCCAAATTCTGGAGGCGTATCAACACAAAACAGCTGTTTACATGAAAGAACAACTGGAAAACTCCTACTTTGTTGATAGCGAGGACGTATTGAGGGATAAATATGATATCAATTGTATAAAAAGCGTTAACGGTGGTATCATAGCTTACGATAACGACAGAATTGATTATGCCGATCTTGAAGAGAAAGCCAAACTGCTGTTGCAGCATTATCCTCTCGCCGGCCCGGCACAGGTGGAACAAACATTGATGAGCTATGTGCTTTACCGACAAACGGCAATGGCGCTCGATGAAAAAACATATACCATCTTTTACGACGACAAACCTGATCCGGGCAGTCTGCAGATTGTAAGACATTATATTTTCAAGGCCAAGCTGCCTTATTTTACAACGGAATGGAAAAAAGCGGTCCTTTAGTTTCTGTTTGCATGCCTGCCTATGACGCAGGTAAATATATTGCCGACGCCGTTCGTTCAATACTCAAGCAAACCTATTCTTACTGGGAGCTCATTATTGTTAATGACGGCTCTACCGATGATACGTCCCTCATACTTAAACAATTTACCGACCCGCGCATCAGCGTTCATCAGCAGGAAAACTGCGGACAATGCGCTGCTGCAAACAAGGCCTTTAGCCTTTCAAAAGGCAGGCTCGTTAAATTTATGGACGCTGATGATATGATCTCACCCGGTTATCTTGCAGCGCAGGTAAACTGCATTGGTGATCGTGAAGATACAGTAGCTTCAGCTGCCTGGGGCCGTTTTTATAACGACGATATCAACACCTTTAAACTGAATGAAGAGGTCATCAGAGAGGATTGCCAACCCATCGACTGGCTGGTATCCTCGATGGACGGCAAACAAGCGATGATGCAGTGCGCCATTTGGCTTATCCCGAGGGCAATACTTCAAAAATCGGGACTATGGAACGAGCGTTTGAGTCTCATTAATGATTTTGAATTTATCATCAGAGTAGTATTGAATGCCCGCGAAATACGTTTTGCCGAAAATTCAGTGCTATACTACAGAAGCGGCCTCCAAAATTCCTTGTCCTCCTTAAAATCACAAAAAGGCGCTCAATCTGCCTTTGATTCCATCAATATGGGTACTTCGTACATGCTGGACTTTGAACCCAGCGACCGCGTAAAAAAGGTATGTGCTGCCTGCTTTCAAAATTTTGTATACTCTTTTTATCCCTTTCATAAAACGCTTATCAAATTAGCAGAACATAAAATAAAAGAACTCGGCGGCACAACATCAGCATTTCCGTCGGGCGGTTATACCCGGTTACTTCAAAAAATTATCGGCTGGAAAAACGTAAAAAAAATAAAACTGTTGCTACCAGGAGATTTAAAATAATGGCGCATTGCCGTGTTTACCTGTTTACTTATAAAAGAAACGAACTTTTCCAACGCGCTGTAAAAAGCTTGCTTGACCAAACATTCACCAGCTGGATTTGCGAAGTACATAATGATTGTCCCGACGATCCATTTCCGGGGGAGTTTATATCGTCCTTAAACGACCAGCGTTTTATCATGAAAACCCACACCGAAAACCTTGGTGCTGTCGCCAGCTTTAACCTCGCGTTTGCCGGTTGCAATGAGCCATACGCCAGTATCTTAGAAGACGACAACTGGTGGGAGCCGCACTTTTTGAAAGAGATGACAGCAGTTATGGATAACGACCCAAAGATAAAAGTTTCCTGGAGCAACATGGCGCTATGGCGCGAAGAACAGGGCAACCTTTGGACAGATACGCGTCAGACTATCTGGCCGGATAAGCAATCGCAACTTTTTGAATGGCCGCAAGTCAGGCAAACCTTGGGTGCTTTGCACTCGAACGGAGCTATGTTATACCGCGGGCAGCATGCATCAAAGTACCTCGTGCCACCTGGTATATTATTCAACGCCGTCGAGCTAATCAGGGAGCGTTCGTTTGAGCATCCTATTTATCTGCATGGGAAACCACTGGCTAATTTTGCCATTACACTGGCTACAGCCCGCAACAGCGATCCTTATAGCTGGATTGCTACGCAGACCATGCTGGTAGCAAGCTTCATGGCGGCATCGCCTGACAAAAAGAAAACCATGAAGGAAAGCCTTGCATACCATCGGGCACAAAGACCCGTCCCCACAGCCTCCTTTTTTCTTGCCAATATGCTTATCCTGAAGAACAAGGGGCTGTATAAATGCTTTACGATTACCGACTGGTTACATTTTGGCAAATGGTTGCTTGGCAATGGCCGTCAATTAAATTACATTAAACGATATATCGCATCGCAATCAGATACCTACCGCTTCCTTCTTAAACAAACCGGGCTGCGATACCGGGAGGCTGAACAAAACACACGAAATTGAAAATAGCCCTTATCGTAAACCCGCTGATCGCTGTACCACCTGAGCAATACGGTGGTATTGAGCGCATTGTTTTTATGCTGATCCGGGAGCTTAAAAAAAGCGGACATGATGTCACCTTATACGCCAATGAATATTCGCAACCCGGCTGTAAACTCATCGGTTACCGGGAATCGGCTCATTACGGCGCTAAAGATCTGGTAAAGATCAACCGGCTCACGTCAAAAATTGCTTTTCAGCATTTTGATCTTGTACATACCTTCGGCCGAATGAGCAATATCGCATTGCTGATGTTCAGCCGAATCCCCAAGATTGTATCCTATCAATTACCGCCAACCATATCGCAGGTAAAAAAGGCGGTCAGTATCGCTCATGAAAATTCATTGAGATTTACGGCATGCAGCAAGTACATCGCTAACCAGATCACTGCTTTTGCTGATGTAACTACCATTTACAACGGGGTTGACATTAAAGACTATGATTTCAATGCCGATGTTGCAGAGGGCGCCCCTCTTACTTTTCTAGGACGCATTCAACAGGAAAAAGGGACAGCTATTGCCATAAATGCAGCAAAAAAAACAAACCAAAAGCTGGTGATAGCTGGCAATGTGCCTAATGAGCCAAAACACCAGCAATACTTTAACGAGCAGGTAAAACCATACATCGACGGAGAGCAGATCAAGTACATAGGCCCGGTTAATAACAGCCAGAAAAATCACTTGCTCCGTAACTCCAAAGCTTTCCTGATGCCGGTAACCTGGGATGAGCCCTTCGGCATTGTAATGGCCGAAGCCCTGGCCTGCGGTACACCCGTTATCGGTTTTAATCGCGGCGCCGTGCCGGAAGTGGTAACCAATGGATCAAACGGTTTTGTCTGCGCTACCGAAGCTGACATGCAAACAGCAATCAATAACATTGATGGCATCAGCAGGGCAACGTGCCGGCAGGTTGCCGAACAAAAATTCAGTGCCGGGGTGTTGGCCAAACAATACGAGGAATTATACAGACTGGCAACAGGCAAAAATTGAAGAACGTTACTTTTATAACTACCGGCCAGCCGACTACCAACCCGCGCCTGGTTAAAGAGGCTGAAACCCTGCAAAAACTTGGATACAACGTTAAAGTGATCTGCTGCTTTTACCAGCAATGGGCCCAAAAAGCTGATGTGGTTTTAATCGACAGGTATCCTGGCATGTATATTTATTGCGGAGGTGACCCTATAGTACAAAGAGGAGCTTACCTTAAAACCCGCCTCCGCCAAAAGCTAAGTGCGCTATTATTTAAATATATCAGGAATTTCGGAATACCGGAAAACGCCATTAGCCGCAGCCATACGGAAGCCCTGACTATTGCAAGAAAAATAAAAACCGATCTCTACATAGCCCATAATCTCGGCGCGCTGCCAGCTGCAGTATTAGCGGCAAAACACAATGGCGCCAAAGTTGGTTACGATGCAGAGGATATGCATTCGGGCCAGTTTACTTCCACCGATGATGAAAATTATCGACTTAATAAATACATCGAAGAAAAATATTTTAGCCGGGTCAATTACTTTACCGCTGCAAGCCCGCTCATAGCCAAGTTTTACAAAGGCGAGTACAGCTATCTGAAACCTGTTGTGATAAATAACGTGTTTCCTAAAACGGCGCTAAACGTCAGGCAAAATTATAAAGCCAATGACCCGTTAAAACTGTTTTGGTTTTCGCAGACTATAGGCCCCGAAAGAGGATTGGAAGATGTGATCAAAGCAATGTCCGCAGTTAAAGGCAATATACAGCTACACCTGTTAGGCAGTTGCCATGAAGGTCACAAAGCAGCATTATTAAACCTTGCCGGTACACTTAATTTGAACCCGGATCAACTTTGGTTTCATGAGCCTATCGGTGCTGGTGAGATTTTTGCCTTCGCAAGCCGGTTTGATATAGGGATGGCTACCGAAACCGGCGTACCTTTAAACAGGGACATCTGCCTTACCAATAAGATCTTTACTTACATACAATGCGGTTTGGCTATGATAGTGAGCGATACGCAAGCGCAAACTTTGTTTATGGAACAATATCCGAACACCGGAAAATTGTATCAGAAAAACAACCTGCAGTCATTAATGGATTGCATCGGCTTTTACCTCCAAAACCCCGATGCTTTATACCGAACCCGATTGCAAAATCACCAGTTAGGCCAAGTTGAATTAAACTGGGAAACAGAACGCCATCAGTTTTTAAATCTTGTTGAAAACCTCTAAGCATTGAATAAAAAGCTGCTTGTCATTTCGCCCTACTTCCCACCGGTAAATGCGGCGGATATGCAGCGCGTGAGGATGAGCCTCCCCTATTTTGCATCTTGTGGCTGGGATGCCGAGGTAGTTACCATTGATGAGCAACATGCCGACCTGGCGAAGGATAAATTATTGCTGCAAAGCATATCTCCGGATCTTAAAGTTCATAAAGTAAAAGCATTGAGCAAAACGCTCACTTCAAAAATCGGGTTGGGTAGTATCGCTATCCGCTCGCTATGGTATTACCGCAAAACAGTTAACCGCTTGCTGACGAACAACAAATTCGATCTCATCTATTTTTCAACGACCCAGTTCCCGGTTTGTACCTTGGGCGCCTACTGGAAAAAACGTTTCGGGGTTCCCTATGTTATCGATATGCAGGACCCCTGGCATTCCGATTATTACATCAACAAGCCCAAAAGCGAACAGCCCCCGAAATATTGGTTCGCCTATCGCTTAAACAAATACCTGGAACCCATCGCCATAAAAAATGCAGACGGACTGATCAGTGTATCATCTGCCTATATCGATGATCTCAAATCCCGATATCCTGTAATTCAGCATATCCCGGCAGCAACCATAACTTTCGGTGCTTTCGAGCCGGATTTGCAAATAGCGAACAACAATCAAAAGCTTTTTCCCAGTTTGCTTGACGAGCACTCAATCAATGTCGTATATATCGGCCGGGGTGGTAAGGATATGCACAAGGCCATCAGCCCGGTGTTTGAAGCATTGCAAACCGGGTTAAAGAAAAACAGCGGGCAATGCACTAAAATAAAACTCTGCTTCATCGGTACCAGCTACGCCCCTGCCGGGCAGGGAAAAGCAACGATACTGCCTTTGGCCGAACAATATGGCATTGCGGACCATGTCGTTGAAATAACCGACAGGATCAGCTACTACCAAACATTGCTCACACTGCAACAAGCCGATGCACTATTTATCCCGGGATCTGACGATCCAAAATATACGGCATCAAAAATATTTCCCTACCTGCTCGCAAAAAAACCGGTGTTGGCCATATTTAATGCTGCCAGCTCTGCAATACCCATTATGCAGCAATATGGTGTACACCACGTTTATAGCTACGATAATATTACTTCTGAAAACGTATTTACATTTTTTGAGCAATTGACACAAGGCGGTCTAAAACCGGTTGAATATAATCCTGATGCCCTAAAAAACTACTCAGCACGGGAAATGACGCTGGCGCAGTGCCACTTATTTGATAGAGTTATTTATGAATGCCATTAAACGAACACTCGGTTTTATTTTGAGCCATCCTTTAGGAAAAAAACACCCTGTAAAAGCAATATGGCGGTTTGTATGGTGGCAGGTCCAGTCCAGGCTTTCAAAATCTAAATTTATTGTAAAGCCTTTTATTGGAGATGTCAGATTTTATGCAGCAAAGAGACTAAGCGGCATTACCGGTAATATATACACCGGTTTGCATGAATTTCATGACATGGCCTTTCTGCTTCATTTTTTAAAGCCGGGCGATACCTTTTTTGATATCGGCGCAAATGTTGGTTCATACACCTTACTGGCCTCCGGTATCACCAAAGCCAACAGTGTTACATTGGAGCCCGTCAAAGCAACTTTCGATATTTTAAGCCGTAATATCATGCTTAATAACTTGCAGGATAAAGTAAAACTCATTAACGCAGGCGCAGGTGCGGCAGCAGGCATGATCAAATTTTCGGCAGATGAAGATACCGGGAACCATGTCGTTTCTGAGGATGAAACAGGCAAAAAAACTGTTGAGGTGCCCCTGATCACCATTGATTCGTTACCGGACGAATACCAACCCATGCTTATCAAAATAGACGTTGAAGGCTTCGAAACTGAAGTATTGAAGGGCATGACCACCATATTGGATTCGCCGGCATTGAAAGCCATCATTATCGAGTTAAATGGCAGCGGTGCACGTTATGGATTCAAAGATATTGACATCCATAACCTACTGCTATCCAAAAGCTTTAATGCATACTATTACGATCCGTTTAAAAGGCAACTAAAAAGCGCCCCTTCCTATGGCACGCACAATACGATTTATTGCCGCGATCTTTCTTTTGTCAGGGACCGGGTTGAAAACGCAGGAGCTTTCAAAATTATGGGCGAAAGTATTTAAATGAAGAAACTGGCCGTTGTAATCACCCACCCCATACAGTACTATGCCCCGGTATTTAAGCTGCTGCATGAACGGCGGCAAATTGCTGTCCGGGTATTTTACACCTGGGGCGAGGGGGGAGCAGAAAAGTTTGATCCCGGTTTTGGCAAAAACATCCGCTGGGATATTCCCTTGCTTGAGGGCTATCCATATGAATGGGTGAAAAATATTTCGGCCGATCCGGGCTCGCATCATTCAAAAGGGATTGATAACCCTGATCTTATCAGCCGGATAAATACCTGGCAGCCTGACACTATATTGGTGTATGGCTGGTTTTATAAAAGCCACCTCAAAATCCTTAAATATTTTAAAGGCAAAGTATCCGTCATTTTCCGGGGCGATTCAACGTTACTTGACGATACCGGCGGGGTTAAATCATTATTGCGAAGCCTGTTTTTAAGGCGGGTTTACGCAAATATTGATTATGCGCTGTACACCGGTTCAAACAATAAGGCCTATTTTAAAAAATGCGGCTTAAACGAAACGCAATTATTTTTTGCACCGCATGCCATAGATAATGACCGCTTCGCTGCTGACAGGACCAACGAAGCCGCTGCTCTGCGCTATCAATTAGGCGTAGCTGAAGATGAAAAGCTCCTCCTTTTCGCAGGCAAGTTTGAAAGTAAAAAAGACCCATTGTTACTGCTTGAGGCATTTATTGATGTAAAGCAGCCTGGTACTCACCTGCTGCTTGCAGGAAATGGTATTTTAGAGACAGAACTAAAAACCAAGGCCAGCCGGCACAAAAGCGTGCACTTTATTGATTTCCAAAACCAGCATCATATGCCAGTAGTTTACCAGGCATGCGATATTTTTTGCCTGCCCTCAAAAGGCCCGGGTGAAACCTGGGGGCTGGCTGTAAATGAAGCTATGGCCTGCAGCAAAACCATACTGATATCAAATAAGGTCGGCGCGGGCACCGATCTGGTAAAGGATTACAAAAACGGCCTGATCTTTAATGCCGGCGACCTTACCGATCTAAAAAGCAAGCTAAAAACATTGCTTCTGTATAATAAAACCGCTTTATTTACAATGGGACAGCAGTCCGGGGAAATTATCAAAGGGTGGAGCTTTGGCAAGCAGGTTGAAGCGATAGAACAACTGGTGCTGAGTCAATAGCCCGAGGTCAAAAGTCAGGTTTCTGACCTTTTTACTTGGAACTTATAACTAAAAACAAAGGCAATTGATTAATAGCTTGATATTAACTACTAAATGCAGCAAAGCAAATCGATAGAGCGGTATATTGTATTGTTTATACCATGGTTGTTGGCACTGACCTGTAAAAGTGATAACATATTATCCTATTTTGTGGCGTGGGGCGGTTCATTTTTTATATTCCTGATTACGCTTACCGGCTGGGTGCGCCCGATCCCCAATGATCGTCCCATGGCCGAGCAACTGATGAGGCCTTTATTTATCATCCAGATCATTTTTGCGGGATACATGTGCTGCACATCGATCTTTTATTTTATGAATACCATCGGCTATGAAAATTTCAGGCACGTATTTATTCATACACTGAATGACAAGGACACCTTAAGCCTGATTGCTCGGTGTCAGCGTTATTACTGCCTGGCACATGCTTCCTTTGTCGCGGGCTTACTCATTTTCATGAACTATCCGGTGGCAAAAAAATATTATATAGAAACCGAAAAGCTGGCCAATCTGCTCATGATGGCAGCAATTATCAGCTTTCCGTTATCGCTGCTGTTTATCACAATTCCGGGCCTGTCGCAATTTTATTACCAGTTTAGCTCGCTAAGCTTTATTGCCGGCACTTTGGCCCTGGCGTTTGCCATACCTTTAAAAAAAGCAGGCAATACACTCATCTGTTTTTTACTGTATGCCTTTAACTTCTACCAGGCCCTTACGTCAGGGTTTAAAGAACCGATCATTATCAGCGTACTGGTTTTGGGCATCTTTCTGTATCCTACTTATAAAACACTGGTAACCCTTACCTTCGTTCCTATTATCCTCTTGTTGTTTACTGTGTTGCCAACCTATAACCATATTTTTAGGGCCAACGCCTGGAATGGAGAGACCAACAGCGACGAAGCTTCGCAACTGGCACTCGATGCAGCGCTGAATGGCGATAACAGTGATGTTCAGGATACCAACTGGGATTTCCTGGTATACCGCTTAAGCGAGATCGATATGTTTACCCGCTTTGTGCAGTCGACACCTAAAAATGTTGGTTTTTATGGTCTGGATCTTGTTAAACAATCGGCTATCGCTTTGGTACCAAGAGCAATATGGCCTTCTAAACCGATTACCGAAGACCTGGTCATGCAACGCGTTTATGATGCCGGGGTGGTTAACCGCAATTCAACCGTATCAGCCAAACCCGCTTATATTGTGGATGCCTATCTTTCAGGAGGCGATTTCGGGATTTTCATCTTCCTTTTTGCTTACGGCGCCCTCGCGCAGCTCATAGCCGTCAAAGCCGAAAAACTTTTTGGAGGATATATCTTAGGCACCGCACTTATATTTTCGGGCCTGTTCCAGATCATGTGGCGGGGCATCAGCTTTGAGTTTTTGTTCAACACCGTTTTCTGGAGCTATATCAGTATGCTGGTTATTCATAAGGTATTGATAAGCTCCAAAATTTTAAAAGAGGTTTGAAATTCCGCAACTGATTAATCCGATTATGAGAGAGTTGCGTTAATGAAAAAACATAAAATATGTACCTGCAAATGACCACCACATGAGCGCTTATAAAGATTACGATTATCCTGATGCAAGTCCCTGCCATGTATTTAAGGAGCTCGAGAAACCGCTTATGTCGTTATTAAATAAAGATATCAACAGCAGTATCCTTGATCTTGGCTGCGGCAACGGTCACCTGGTAAATTATTTATTGGCCAGGGGATTTAACGCTTACGGTATCGATGCATCCAAACCAGGCATTGCCATTGCCGATAAAATAAATCCCGGCAGGTTTTTCGTTCATGATCTTTCGATTGAAGGGTTACCGGAGCCATTAAGAGCTATGCAGTTTAATACCATTATATCAACTGAGGTTATTGAGCACTTGTACGACCCCTACGCGTTTATACGCCTTTGCCGCGATGTTTTAAGTGAATCAAAAGGAGAGCTCATCATCTCAACGCCATATCATGGTTATTTAAAAAATCTGTTTTTGAGTATTTTAAATAAATGGGATAACCATATCAGCCCTTTATGGCAGGGCGGGCATATCAAATTCTGGTCGGTTAAAACGCTTACGCAAATCCTCAACGAACACGGGTTTGAGGTAACCGCATTCAGGGGCTGTGGCAGGTTTTCTTATTTTTGGATGACCATGATCATTAAAGCAAAACTCAAGTGAGCGAAAGCCTGGATATTATTATCTTAACTTTTAACGAGGAAAAGAACATCGGCGACTGTCTGCAAAACGCGGCGGCGCTTAAGGGCAATATCTATATTGTTGATTCAGGTTCAACAGATAACACCCTGGACATTTGCCAAAGGTACACGCAAAACATCTTCAGTCATCCGTTTGAAAATTATGCAGCCCAGCGTAACTGGGCTTTGGATAACCTGCCTTTAACAGGTACCTGGGTACTTAACCTTGACGCCGATCACCGGGTAACACCAGAGCTTGCAGCGCAGCTCAATGATATTTTCAGCACACCGGTCAATACCGAAACTAACGGCTTCCTGATCAGCAGGCGTACTATATTTATGGGTGAATGGATTAAGCATGGCGGTCACTATCCTGCCTATCACGCCAACTTGTTTAGGCAGGGTTTCGGGCGCTGCGAGGAAAAGCTCTACGATCAACATTTTAAGGTTACCGGCAAAACACAGGTGCTTAAAACCGACATTATTGATGTGATAACCGATTCGCTTACCAGCTTCATTGCCCGGCATAACCACTGGGCAACCCTGGAAGCGCAATACCTGGTTGAGCAGCAAAATGCTCCGATTGTTGATAATAACAGCAAGCTGGTACATCCGCGATTATTTGGTAACCCGATGGAACGCCGCCGGTATATGAAAAAGCGATACGAGTCGTTTCCTTTATTCGTAAGGCCCGTAATTTACTTTATCATAAGATACTTTATAAAATTGGGATTTTTAGATGGAAAAACCGGGCTGGTATTCCATTTTTTACAAGGTTTTTGGTTCAGGTTTCTGATTGATGCTAAAATTTATGAGTTACGAAAGGAGAGCAAAAAATAATGAAACAGCCTGCTTTTTTAAATAACCCGGCAATACGGTTCATGCTGCTGTTTGTACCGCTGTTTGCTATTTTTTACAGCTTTAATATCTTCTTTTTTGGCATTACCAGTCCCGGCGGAAATTATAACGCTTTTTTAGCCGAACACCTAAATTATATTGCGGCTTTGAGACAAGTTTTATTGGATTGCAGTGTCATGATCCTGAAGTGGCTTGGCTATGCTGCCATCGATAATAATTTTGAGTTATTGGTTGCAGGTAAAGGAACACTGGCTATTGTATATAGTTGCCTTGGTTTGGGATTGATCAGCTTCTTTTCGGCTTTTGTGCTGGCCTACCCGTCCCCGTTGCGGTCAAAATTGGTATTCCTGATCTCTGGCATTTTAGTTATCGAATTTTTAAATGTGATGCGTTTTGTTTTGCTGGCCATCTTCTGGTCGAAAAAGGCAAACAGGATAGTTGATCATCATACCATTTTTAATATACTTCTTTACATTATTATAGCGGTTAGCCTGTATATTTGGATTAAACGTAATGATAAGCTTACCGGCACTGATGTCCAGAACTGATCTTTCAACTTATAATAATCATCCTTATCATCCTGGCGGCAGTGCTTTAAAACGTATTTTATGGTACTACTTTAATACTGTATTCTTTAAAACAAGCATTATACCGTCAAGTGGGTTCAAAGTATTTTTCCTGAAGCTATTTGGTGCCAGGATAGGTAAAAACGTAACTATCAAACCCTGTGTAAATATCAAATATCCCTGGAACCTACATATAGGCGATGAAAGCTGGATAGGCGAAAATGTATGGGTAGATAGTTTGGTGCTTATCCATATTGGTGCCCATGTGTGCCTGTCGCAGGGAGCTGTGTTGTTAACCGGAAATCACGATTACAAAAAAACATCCTTTGATTTGATAACCAAAGGCATAATTTTGGAAGATGGCGTGTGGATCTGTGCCGGGGCTATGGTAACCCCGGGCATAACGGCCGCCTCGCACGCTGTATTAACCAGCGGCTCCATCGCCACAAAAAACCTGGAAGCCTACGGCATTTACCAGGGAAACCCCGCGGTAAAGATCCGGGAACGGGAAATCGGTTAATACTTATACATCATTTGCTTAAAATAAATCTATGCTGAAACAGAAACTACAAACCCACCAAATCATTTTATTGGTTATCAGCGGGATTGTTTTCATTATGGGCATTATGCTGATCATAGCCCCAGCCGCCATTTACCCCGACCCCAGCAAGGGCTTCCAGGTAATGCGCTCAATGGAAGTGGGTTCGGCATTTAATGTCATGGTTAAACCAGATCAAAATGATATCAGCAAAAACACGTCAGAATTTCTGGCCTGGTGGTCACCGGGGCAATACCTGGTACCTTATTTTTTTAAGCTTATCTTCGGCGTTAACACCGGTCGCGCTTCTTCAATAGCAACCCTGCTATTTTCGTTATCAGGCATTTTCGGCTTTTACTATTTCTTTAAAAGAGCAGGGTTTACACCAATGATCTCGGCTTTAAGCGTACTGTTCATCGTAATTCAGTTGTCCTTTTTTACGCCTTATGTATTTTACAATGGCGGCGAGGTGCTGCTTTTTGGATACACCGGCTGGTTTTTATACGGATGCATAGCCATTGAAAAAACTAACTGGAAACTGGCCGTATTTCTCTTTATAGGTGGAATATTAGGCTTCATTTGCAAATCGTCATTTTTATGGATGTATGCCGCCACCTGCTGTTTTTTATGGCTTAGGTTTTCAATGGGGACAAAAGACATCATTGGCTGGATAAAAAATGGCATATGGATAGGGATCCCTGCGGTATTATCCTTATTTATGATCTATCATTTTTATCTCTCAAAAGGCGCTAACCCGTCATCGATAACCGGAAGCATAAAGCTGGCTTGGGAAACTTTTGGCTTTCCTTTGGCCTCGCCAATATTAACCGCTTTTTCGATAGATGACCTTACAAACGGCCTTTTATTTCATGATGACCCTCCCATGTTTACTTATTTGGGGGGGGTGATAATTGTGCTGATCTGTGCTGTATTAAGTATTTTACTGATTTGGTTTATTGTAAAAAAGGTACCTCATAAAAATTATGCGCTGCTACTGGTGGTTTTTTATGTGGTATCGGTGCTGTTTTTCGGGCAATCATTTTTAAGGCAGGCCAACATTTCTTATGAAGCAAGGCATTTGAGGCTTATCGGGCTCATCGCCGCTCCCGGCATCATTTACCTGGTAAGCAGACTGCAAACTGGTTATAAATACCTCTTTTATTTTATATGTTTTGTAATAGCCTACTCAAGCTACAAATACTTTGTGCCAAGTTACTTTCAAAATAAAAATATAAGCGCAAGGGGATATTCGGGGATAGCACAGTTATTTATCGATCAGCAATCGTTAAACTATATCCGTAACCTGGATAAGCAAAATACCAATGCCATTTTTGTATTTAACAGCCCTGATCTGAGCCTGGAAATTGAACGCAACCGTACTATAACCGTTGAGACCATTGGCGCTGAAGTGTCTATTGATTACGATGATTATGTATACAAAGGCCACGCCGGGCCGCTGTTTATAGTTTTGCCCGCAGATTACATCGGTCCAAAATCAACTATCATGCGCAAATGCTTTCCTGGCTATAGCGGCTTTAAAATGACGATGCTTAGTAATGACTATATTTTGTGGGAGGCTAAATAACATTCATGTCAAGGCCTGGATTAAAGCGTCGGAAGAAGCTATATCAATGATTATCTCCGTTAAAATTTAAATAGCACATTGAAACTTCTTTACGGGATACCGGTTCATTTAACATTCATAACTCGCGACATTGAGTTGACATTAACAACGTATAAAAACAGCAGCGTTTCTTTTCAATAGCAGTTCCGAAACTTTACAGGTTTATTAGACACCTGCTGCAATTCCCATTCTTTGGGGATTCAAACCACATGTTCCGATATAGTCGGCGGCCCGGAGCGTTTCATCATTTCAAGGTTTCCGGCGCCGGTCATGTTATCAATCTCTGCATCATCCATTATCCAGGATATGAACGTAAGTCAAACCTGCCTACCCGGATTGGCAGCTTCCAGGATCTTTTCCCCTCCCGCTCAATTGAAACAATTCCTGATATAACTTTTTAATCTCCTCAAACAATCCTGCCTGTCGATTAACGGTGTATTGATATTGAACAGCGCTTGAATCATGGCATGTATATTCGATGAAATTACTACAGGCCCCTCAACGAAATTCTTAATCGCTTCCATGAATACTTTTAACACTCCGCGACCTGGTTTAAAGTATCATCTTCGATCCCCCCTTTTGTTCAAGCATGGAGATGCTTTTTCTGATTCCAAGCGCCCATCATGCACGATACCCGGAACCCTCCTGCATTTCAAGAAAGCTTAATATTGCCTGCCTGATAATTTTTCTGTCTAACACACATATCATAAGTAAATACAATTAATGCGTTTAAGATCGATCATATATTAAATACCCGATTTGTCTTATATAGAACTATCGATCGGATTAAATAGGCATCTTATAGTCTCCGATAGAACGTTACAGAATAGTTTAGCACCTTTTTGACTTCTACTTTTGTCCTGCTGCTCAATAAGGAACAGCTTAACAGCAAAACTTCCCATGAACGAACGTATGTCCGTACCTGCTTATCGTCCAGACCCCGGCATAGCGGCGTAAGGCGTCGCCCGGACATTCGGAATATAGTTCCGGCAGACCTGTAAATCCGACCGGCACCAAACGCTGCGAACCCGGAAGAAGCCTTTTGAAATGACTTATTTAACAAATGATATAGATGGTAATCAAGATACCCCCAGCTCCAAAAAAGACAAAACATTTTACCTATTTTATTGGAATAGATATTTCTAAGAACAAGCTTGACTACGCAGTATATCTGGAAAAGAAGTTTATATCCCATACGGTGACTGCAAACGAAAAAGCGGCAATTCTAGAATTCGTCGGCCGCCTTAAAGAGGCCCCGTCATTTAAAATGTCTAAAGCGGTCTTTTGCATGGAAAACACGGGCATTTATGGGAATCATTTGTTAAATACCCTCGCAAAGCTAAAAGCAAACATTATCCAGGAGCATCCTTTAAGAATTAAGAGATCCATGGGAGTATCTCACGGGAAAGACGATAAACTGGATGCCATGCGGATCGCTGATTACGCCTGGAAAAACAGGACAGAGTTAAAACTATGGACTCCGAAAAGACCAATTATCATTGAGCTTGCTGATCTAATGGCATCCAGAAACCGGCTATCCACGATCTCTCAAATGCTGAAAACCCCGCAAAAGGAGAAAATGGCTTTTATCAGCAAGACGGCGCACAAGAAACTTGCAAATATTTGCAAAGACAGTATAGCGGCTATCACAAAGGATTTTTTAGCTATCGAAGAGCAGATGAAATTACTGATCAGCCTGGATCCCTATTTACAAAGGTTATTGGAAGTCATCACATCAGTTCCTTTTATCGGATTCATCACAGCCGTTAACATCATCATTTGTACCAATGAATATAAGGATATTACTTCTCCAAAAAAGTTTGCCTGCTATGCAGGCATAGCGCCATTTCCTAACGAATCAGGTATGATGACCAGACGTAAACGGGTATCTCCGATGGCTAATAAAAAAATGAAATCATTATTGCATCTCTGCGCGGTGGGCGCCGGCACCCGCAACGAAGAACTTAAAATTTACTACAGCCGAAAAGTTGCAGAGGGAAAACATAAAAGATCAATTATCAATGCAATACGATACAAACTGGTATTAAGGGTATTCGCATGCCTGAAACAGGACCGGCTTTTCACTAAAGATTATCAGCACCCTGAAGCAACAGTGAAAAAGGAGGACGTTCTTCCGCACGAAGCTTTCCGAATCGACAGCCAAGCTGGTTAAATGGTATCATAAAAGGAATAAATATAATTTTGGTAAAGGGGTGCACTATGCTTTATCCGGAATTTTATCCCCAGGCTATCAGCGCGAGGCACCGGTATATTTAAAGAATCTCAGCGAAGGGGCGAATTATTTTCTCTCACAAGTTAGGACTTATCACCAGAATAAATCCTCTTCGCTTTTTTCTTTCCGGGCATCGATAGTTAGCGGGTTAAATGGTACTATAATAGAAAATAATTATGATATAATAACTGCAATATCCTTTATCCGGCGTTTCATCCCAAACAATGACGCAAAACGCCTGCATATTTAAAGATTCACAAGCGAAGGGGCGAATTATTTCTTGGCACAAGTTAGGACTTATCACCAGAATAAATCCTCTTCGCTTTTTTGGTCCAACGCCATCGACATCAGAAGCGTTGCGGACATCGGTCTGATAGCGAATATAAAACATTAGCGTATACCCCTGTATCAGGTCGTTCCACCCGATCCGGAACTAAAAGGGTATTTTAATGGAAACGAAGCAGTGGAGAAGCATAAGCATAGATTACCGACACGATGCGATCAAGCTTGTTTTAAAGTTATCTGAGTCTCCGAAGCAAGACCGGCTTTTAAAGATTATTAACACGATGAGGTCATCGCGGAAAAAGAGGACGTATCTGCAGTTTCCGAACATCAGTAACCTACCGGACCAAAGAATGTAAAAAGATAGATGATAACAGTATTAAACATAGCAGGTGAACTATCCTTTATTCGAAGCTTTGACTTAAGCCATGACTCGAGTGACCTGTTATGTTTAAACTACAACCGTACAGCAAAGAGCGCATATTATTTGTTGACATGAGTAATCACAAACCTACCTTATTAAACAACAGACAAAAAACAGCAGAACTTTACAGGGAAACATCAAGTCGCATTTAGTATATGACAACTATTTTATTACCAAAAACTACGAAAAGAATGTTTTTAATTTGCGTCCACTACGCTTAACACACTGGAAATAGTTTTTAACGCTAATGCGATATGTTGTTTTACTTATCGCGTTCAGCTTCAACTTCTTGTTGGGTATTAATTGTAATAGGAGCAGAAAAAAGGAGACCCAGGTCAGGATTATGAGCGGGGGCAACGGATGCCCCGCTAAAGGACGATCAGGCCATGCGGCTTGGGCAGGCACCTTCAATCCCACCACGCGCTCCCCGGGCTCCATTACGCCTCGAATCCCACCCTGCGCGTGCAGGAGTGTATTCGTTTCTCATACGCACCTGCCTTTCCCGCGGCCCTTATTGGCTGATCACAGCACCGCGGTCACAAATTAGCTACGCATAAAAACTGTCAAGTATTTATAAACCGGCTATCGCCGGCCCTTGACAGTTTTCATTCTAAAAGCTCCTGTTTTTTTAAGTGGTGAAAGACTTAATATGCGGCAAAGTAGGAAAGTAGTGTGAGGCAGTCGCTATTTTTCTAATAAGCGTTCATATAGCCTCTTCATTTCACTATGAAGCTGTTTTATTTCTACCAACGATTCCAGCCATTTTTCCATCGGGTTGAAAGTACATTTATAATATTGGCTATAAGCAACAGCTTCGTCATTGAATGTATTAGCTATGATGTTTACCGCTTTGCTATCATCTAAGTTTTTGATGGCTTCAACCGGTACTTTCAGAATCTCAGCTATTTGATTCAAAAGACCATCTTCAATGACTTCTTTTTGTTCAAGCAATGATACCCTTTTCTGACTCCATTCTTCTCCAAGTGCGATAGCCAACGCATCTTGCTTTAATCCAAGCATTTCGCGAAATCGTTTAATATTGCGACCCTGATGGATGTTTTTCGGCATGTCAGTTGTAGTATTCATAAATCAGTATGTAGAGTTCGTTCAAAATTAAACAAAATAATACAAGCAGTGCTTTACCCAATTTAGAAATAATATCCGGTAATGTATATATAGAACAATCACAAGTATATGAACGGAAAGCCGAAAACCCAAACTTGATATCGCAAATTGCGATATCAAGTTTTATTCTTAAAGATAGCCAGTGCTATTGCCTGGAAAATTTAAACCTATTTATTAAGAACACCCCACGCGTACTTTAGGCCTAAAAAAATATGGATTGATCAGCACATTTTGCTAACGCCCGCGATAAACGGCTGTGCCTGTCGCCTCTAATTCCATTCGTCTACGAAAACCCAAAAAATACATGAACCGGATATCTTTTCAGCAAAAGGAATATGGCAGGCAGGCGCGTTCCCGGAACCAGGCGCATAAATGACAACCATTTTCACGTATGTCCCATTAACTTAGATCCTCATTAACCGCTGAACCATAAACGGCCATCCTCCTGCTGTCCAGTATCGTTCCGACAGCGGATCCGGATTCATGACAACCATATAATCAGATGGGATCTCCAACGGATTGGTAGACCTGATAAATTCCAAGGTATCGCCGTCGTAAAAAGTCAGCACATCTCCTGTGGTATACAGCTCACGCCGGGCCGGATCCGGGTTCCTCCCGATATCGATAGCTGAATTACGCAATTCAATGGTGCTGGTGCTGAGATCAGACAGGTTTACGACCCCGAGTGTAGTGCTATTTTTGAGTATATAAAGCCTGTCCGGATTAAATGGGTCCAGTCTGATCATGCTGATATTTGTACATACGCTGTCGGAAAGGATTTCAACAGTATTTTGCGATGGGACATCGATGATCTGTAAGTTTTTATTCTGGTTGATCAATATCCAGCGGCTCCTTACAGCGTCGACCTCCATGCCATAACCAGCAGATGGAACGGGAATCAACGGTCCAAACACGAGTTCGGGATAAGACAACGGATAGACCCCATTTGCCCCCCTTGAATAGCACAGGATCCGGTTATTACCAATCCCGTCCCATTTCAGGTCTGAGGCATCGGAACCATTCGGTACAGTTATTTCTCCCGAAAACGAGTCCAATAGGGTGTTAAAAATTACAATCCTGCCAAACGGGTATGTATGCATTAACAAGCGATTATTCGCCTGTACATCATTAAAGATAGACGTGGGCCCTATAAATGGCGCCGACAACCCCGCAAATGACGGAATGGTACCGACATAGCAGGTAGAGGTCCTTGCTCCCATAGCCCCGGACAGGCCGGTTCTGATTCTGGCCCCGTTAATTTGAATCTCTTTCAACATATTAAATCTTTATTTTGGTGAGTGCCTTCGGCAGGTATCCTCCAGCGATAAAATAACGTACCCGGTCCGGTGAATTATCAAAGGCGATAAAAGTGTCCTGCGCTCCCAGGTTATTGCTTAAAAGCGCCCATGTATTGGCATCGAAGGCACTTAATCCCCCGCCGTCACTATAACCGGACGCATAGATCCTGTTGGATTCCGGCGACGGATCGAAAGCAATATCATAAATACCATAAGGAAGATTAATCGTCCGCAGGGCCAGAGTAGCCGCATTCAACTTTATCAACGGCCCGTTCGTAGTAATAATATAGAACTCTTCCGGATTCATCGGATCGGCCTTTATCTTCCGCACTACGGTAGTAAGGCTGCTGTAGAACCTGTATTTCATATTAAAGTCGGGTAGTCCCAGGATACATAAAGCGCCGGTAAAATCAGCTGTTATTACCTGGTTTCTGTCCCTGTCAAGCTCGAACGATCGGCTTCCGCCGCCTGGTATCAGTTCCCCGATCCCCAGCGTATCCCGGTCTATAGGATAAAAGCCGCTGAATGTGGAAAACATCAGGTAGCGGTTGCTTGCCTCGTCCAGCCTGATATCGGTAAAGCCCCGGCCATTGAGATCAATGACCGTGTCGATTTCCAGTGTATCTGCATTATAGACAATTATTTTTCCTGTCGGATAGGTCCCTACAAAAAGGCGTCTCCTTTCCCTGTCCAAAAGCATTCCCGTAGTATATATCGGGACGCCGCCAGGCACCGGTAACGTTACGATATCCCAGTTCATCCTGTCCCTGAGGTGCAGGGCTGACCCGTTGCTCAAAAAAACAGCGGAATCATTTTTTAATAAATGGCTCATATCAGGCGATGCTTATGGGATATTTGATCCAGTTCGATGCGTCTATTTTTTCATAGACATAATTAATGCCGCGCACATGCTGAAATATCGTCGCCGAAGGATAAGCTGAATTGAGCTGAACCGATGTCAGGGCACCGGCACCATCGTCGACCCCGGTCGCCAGATAATAATCCTGAACAGTCGCCGCCACCTGCGCAGTCCTGCGCCACTGGTTGATCCCCACGCAATAATAAACATACTGGCCGTCTGCACTTTGCTGCCCCGGTTTACCGGGCACACTGGCAATGCCCGAGGAAAAATCGGCTGAGGTAAGCGGCCCGCTGGCAACCATGATCTCCACAAGATCATAATGCGCTTCAGGTCCCTGATTGGTAACCGACACCACTTTTTCGCCGGTAGGGACTACAGGAACAGCGTAACCGATCTGCCCGGTTGCGGATTTTTTAAGGACGCTTTCCGAAACCTTGATATGCCCTTCCCTGCTGGGATGTATTCCGTCATTGGAATCTGCGGGATTATTCGGATCGTACAGCTCGTTGAAATCAACAACTGTAACCGGGTAACCCGGAAACTGCAACACGGTTTCTTTGATCGCCGCCGTCATAGCCGCGGTGTTGGCACGGCTTCTGTTGGCAGGGTCTGCCTGGTATTGCGCATCTGAGACTTCCGGGCAGGTCAGTACGAACACAGGCGGATAAACACTGGCAGCACCCAGCCAGCCGATATAATCAATGATTGTTTTAGCATTGCTGGTGGTCGTTATTTCCAGTGCTGCCACATCATTTACGTAAAAATCCGTGATCAGGACCACCTGCGGTGTCAGCGAATTATCGGCAAAGGTGTTATCAGTTATCCCGTTCGTCTTACCAACCGGGTCATAGGTATAAATGACATTGCCCCGGTAGGAAACCGTGAAACCGCCGAGTTCCCCGGAATTGGCACAACCGTAAGTCCCGATGACCATCGTGCAACGGCCGGGGCGCTGCGAGATCACTATTGAACTTCCACTGACACTGGAAGAAATAGCGGACGCGTTCGTAAAAGACGCGAGTGTAGCGGCCTTACTTCCCCTTCCGCTCATGTTTTCATCTATCCAGACGCCTGTTTTCGAGCCCGCATTGAAATTATTTGCGGGATACACTTCTTCCATAAAAGCGCTTGCCAGCAAAGAACCCAGTGTGCCCCGCACTTTATTGGTACTTTTCTCCAAATCGCCACCTTTAAAATCGTTAAAGCCGACCTCAACCAGGAAACCGGTGTTACGGTTAGCCATTAAGGGCGAATTAGCGTAAAAACGCTTGAGCGTCTGAAAACTATTGGCATTATTTTCGGCGAAATTGAAAAAATCCAAGGTATTTGTAGCTTTGCTGAAGAATAGCGAGCTATAGCTTTCATAATAAACGCCGCCGCTCAAGTATGCAGTTATATCAGAGCCATAAGATTGGGCGAATTTGATATTATTGACAGGCATGTTCGGCCAGTATTCGGTTAAAGCGCCGACGTCTTTGATATTGCTCCAGGCGACGTCCCCCTCTCCTTCCCCTGCTTTTGTCAGTAGCTGGCCAGTTGTCCCCCCGGTGGGAATCCCATTCCCTTTTGCCGCAAGTTCGTCGATCTGTCCCTGTAATGCACTGTCAATAGCCGAACGGGTAGCCGCTTCGTTGTCCACATCGTTAATAGATGCTTTGCCTGCCAATGCAGAGGAAAGTCCGGCTATTTTGCCGGCAGGGATTGTATCTTCATCCTTATGCCAGAACGAATCTATCCAGGACGCAAACTGACCTGCTGTAGGTTTCGCGCCTTTGGTGAAAAATGATTTTAATGATAGCCTTGATGCCATTGTAATGTATTTTTAAATTGTAGGAAATTAGGATGGTCCAGGTAAACATTCAGCCCGGCTCCCTTTTTTAACGCCGCTCTGGTCGCCATCGTTCTGTAATGATTCAGGGATAGTAAATTTTAATTTAAAAAGTCCCTGGGATCGGTTCAATCCAGCACCCTGTCTTATAAGGGTTTAAAATATTCATCGGATCTGGAGTAGCGCTCCCTGTTGTTTTCGTTCTGCCAAATAGTTTTGCCCACAATCCCCTGCCGCTTCCGCCATCGAGATGGTTCGCTTCGACCTGGATACCGGTGGTGTCTGTCACAGAAACATACTGCTCGTGGTCGTGTTCGATCAGGTTGCCGCTCGTCATGGTCACTTTTTTTGCACCACCGGTCGTTCCTTCTGCAAAATCAGGATCGTCAGGGTTAAAATGTACGGGGAACCGTCCGCGCCAACCGGGGACCTCCCGCCAGCCAGCCGGGATATTGCTGACTCCTCCCGTCCACCACCAGGCACCGCCACCAGTCTTAAAAGGCGCTGTCAATTTTTCGATCCGGTCGAGCCTGGCCAGCACACCTTCAGGCGTATTCCTTTTAAAATCAGCCCACGAATAGCTGCTAACCCCGTTATCGCCGAATTTAGCGGTACGGACATACTTCACGGTCCGGGAGACATTATCGTCGAAAGTCAGCGCGGTAGCTTCTTCCGTGATGATCACTTTAGCCTGTGCCACACCGCCCGTAAAAGGCAGGATCTCACCGTTAATGACCACTAAGCCGTTGCTGACCGACCCGCCGCTGACCACGCAGCCGGACAGGATCGACAGCGGTCCCGAAAGATTTGCGGCCGAGGCCGCGGTATTGATGCAATCCTGCATAAATTGCAGGACACCCTGGTCAAATGGAAAGCCGCCAGGTTGTGTAAAATCATATCTGTTCATATCGTTCTGTATATTAAAAATCGTTTTCCTGCCAGTTTATAGTATTTCACCAGCGCGTTCATCTCTACCAGGTCCTGTTCTCCGAGGGGAACCGATGAGGGTATGTTGACGATAAAGTCAACGCCCGTGTCGCCGTAATCGCCGGGGTTATGAAGTGCTATGGTACCGGTATACAAAGGTTTGTTTTCGTCAGTCCTGAAAATAAACGTCCGGTCAAAAGCGAAAGCATCAGCTAGGGAGATCCGCCGTTCAGTTGGATCAAAACGGTCATTGAGCACCGCCCGGAGACTAAATACCCTCCCGTCATGCACAAGATTATAAAGGTCTGCCGCACGACGTACCAGCAAGCGGTTATACAGCAGGACAAAGGGACTACAAAGTGCGCGCAACCAGGCAAAGGTCACTGGTTTCCGCTTGAACCCCGGTATGGATTCCATAATCAGCCTGTCATAGCTGATATTGAAAAGCTTATCATAATCAGGCATACGGATAATAATTTATAGTAAAACCATCTTCGATGACTCTCAGGTACCCCGCATCCGGTATGAGCCGCTCTTCAATCTCGGTGAATGGCCGAATCCCATATCGTGATTGCGCGCTTAAAATCCCCACCAGTGCTACGCCTTCCACAGCCTGTAACTGGTCCATCAGCCTTGTTTTGGCGAATTCTCCGTTGAAACGGAGGTTTTGCAGGTAAGTATTGACCGCATCGATGACCGGGATGTCCCCGTTACCGTCGATACGGGCCCCGATACCATCCAATACCAGCGGATCATAGTAGATATCCAGTACCAGTTTAAGATCATCCGGCGGAAGGCTGTCCACATGGACGCGCACCCCGGCATCCTTGTTGTCAAAAACATATGCGCTGAATGCCAGCTTTTCCTCATCGGAAAGCTGCCCGTAGTCTCCACCGGTTTGTTTAACAACCTTCATGCGGATCGAGCCATCCGTATTTTCTGTAACCGCCGCCTGACTGATAACCTTCTGAGCCGCAATCTGCGCATCGCTCAGCCCCGTGTTCAAGTATTGATCAGTGTCGGGTATCAGCGCCTGGCCGTATTGAAAGCGCAGGGCCAGGTCCCGGTACCAGTTCAGTGTATGCGGCTTTTTGGTAGACAGGGTTTCCGTGATCTCTGCAGCGCGCAGGTCAAAAAGTACATCGACCGTCCATGCCACGAAGGCTACGATATAAGCCCATAATTTAAAATCAGCCACTGCACTGGAGTGGTCCAGCGCTGCCAGTGTTTCATCGCTGTTTACCTTGCTGATGATCTGGCCATTCCAGTAATCTATTGTTTGTGCCATATTAACTTACTATAAAATCGTATTCAATTATCCAATACTCTATCCCACCGGGGGCAAGCGCTTGTACATCAGTTACAGATGAAGCGGGGTTAATACCGGTACTCGCGAAGTAATCAGTCACTTCGAATACGCTAACCACGCCGGCATCTATTGCTGCCCCCGGTCTCAGCGGATCGGTTATCCCGATCCTATTCAGTGCGGCAAGCGCAAACACGTTCTCTGCCGTACCTGTATACTGGGTAGCGATGTCAGTCAATGCCTGGCCTGTCTTAATTATTTTATTATTTGGCATAATCTCCGCTGATATTTAAAAAACCGTTTTCAAATCCCATTCCTTTGATATCAATCCCGTCCTGAATAAAGCGCAGCCTGATCTCGCGAAGCAAGTCCTCACCGGCCACATCTCCTTCGTCATTCAGAAACTGGAAAGTACCTACAGTAGCCAAAGGCGCCTGCTTATATTCCCCCTTTTCAGCCAGCAGCAATTTCCGCTGCTGCTGCCGGTTGCCCTCTCCGCGAACGAAGTCGCCGTTTACGATCAATAGATCGTCGTTGTCATCCATTAAATAATCTATCATTGTAAATGCCCGTTAAAAGTCCCTGTTACCGGGGCACTCCCGGCCGTTAAACCATTGTTATAAAGGATGTCGGCCGTCCTGATATAGGCTTCCAGCTTATCTGCGAAAGCATCGATAAAAGCATCCAATGCCGCATCCTTGTCTCCCGAAGCCTCATAGGTCCGGGTATAGACCTCTTTCAGGTCCGCTTTAAAACCTGATGTATTCAAACTCATAGCAAAAAATTATTTATGCGTTCAATCAAACCGGCTATTGCCGGAACGTCTTTCGGGGCCGCGATGCTCAGCACACCGCGAACAAGGTCATTTAAGATCTTCCCCAGCGTCTCTCCATCTTTACTAACCAGTACTCCTCCGGGATCGACCCGTAGCATTGTGCTCCCGGTAGTTATCCTGTACATGGCGATCTGATCGCAGGCGATCACGATATAATCGTCATCTGCAAGTTTTCCGATCACTACCAGAGCCCCCCGGACCGGCAAGACATCAATGCTTTTACTGTCGCTCAGCACTGCCCGTAACCTGACCCCATAGACCTCTGCCTCATCCAGCAGGACGTCGCAGGTAAAGGTCTCGTCGTCAACGGCAAGAACAACGGCATCATAAAAACTCAGCGGGCCGCCGGCATGAGCCAGCTTGACAAACGACCGCCTTAGTTTATTTAATTCATTCATTTGACCTGTGTGTTAGTTGATTCTTCGGCCAGCCGATAGGTGAGCTGGGCCTTTCGTACTCCTCCGTTAACCCCGAAAGAAACTTCGGTGCCTTCAATAAAGTAGGTGCCGGCCCTGCCCCCGTTATATCTTTTGTCGGAGACCACCGCTTTCCAGCCCGGTTTACAATAGGGTTCCAGGAGACCTGCAAGAGCCCCTTCATATCCATCATACTTCAGTTGCATCAAACCGTTCTTCGCCAGGGCGATCAGGCTCTCCTGATGTCCGGTGAACGGAATATTACGTTCTTCGACAGCCCCGCCCGGGTCTCCGGCCTCATAGGTGGTAACAACTCCTGTACGGCTGCGCTGTTTTATCCTGACCAGCACCTTGGTGTTTTTGGCATACCTGATTTTAAGGTCCGGCTGATCCGAGCTGCAGTTATAACCTATGGCGTAAGCAACCTTGGCCAGATTGGTATCATTATGCCCATCGCCTTCAGCAGCCGTTGATCTTGCTTCTGAAATGCCCGCATATAAAACATTGTCGTCAAAACATACCGTCAGGAACATCTGGTCCTTCAGGGATTCCAACACCTGGAGCCCGTTCCTGTTCGGTATCCTGTAATTCGTCAGCGGCATATCCGGAATGTCCGGGCTCAACGTAATATCCGTACCTGTTATGACCCGTTCGAGCACTTCCCGGAGTGAGGTTTTTTTCCAGTGAGCCAAGATGTTCTTATTACGGAGCTGCCATGCGTAGCCTTCCATTTCTATACTGACCGGTGTGGTCATATTGACCCTGCGGACAAAACCGCGAAATTCGCTCCTCAGGATTCCGTTGTAGCCTAGATCAATACTTACCGGGTCCCCCTCTTTGAATAGTTTTGCAATGTCAATGCTTTCTTTCCGGTGATCCGGTGCGGAGCCGCCATCTGCCAGTTCAATGAAATCCAACGCATTCCTTGCGGCAAGCGCCACTTCTGCCGCTATCCGGACCACACCTGGTATTTTAAGAACCGCACGATCAACGATCGTGTGAATGTTCTTCCTAATCACCAGATCACTGACACCTCCCTCGAAGCTATATCTGCCTATCCGGATAAAACTGTTCAATACAAAAGCCATTACTTATTACCAATAGTTAATTTAAAAATACTGTCACTTTTCAGCTGCATGGCGAAATCACGTACCCCAACCACCTTTGGCTTTTCCGGAATAGACAACTTATAAATCAGCACGCTGTCATTGCCTGCAAGAAAAATGTCAGAATAAGCTGATTTTAGCCGAACTATCCCCCTGGCCTCAAATAGCGTCTTGAGATCATCGAGCTCTTTGCCAGGAAACCTTTCCAGATCTCCGATCACGAAACCCTTTACCGAGATATTCCAATCCTTCATACTAATGATCTCTTTGGCGGTTCCCCCGGCCTCGGACATTTCAGTTTCCTTAATATTTTTTTCGCGTTCAAAGCCGATAACCGTGTAAGGCAGGAAATATTCCTTGTCCCCGGCCTGAATGGTCAGCGGGCAAAAGACCTCATGCCCGATCGTGTCCTGCCCTCCGTAAAGTGCGTTGCCATAGTGATTTTTCTGCGCTCTGTAACTGTTATCAGCCGCAGGACTGATGCTAAAGGGCCGTTCTCCGGGAGAAGGTGGTAAATCCGGGATGAGGCCTGGTTTATAACCGTATAGCTGTTTGAAAATAGCTTCGATATCAAATATGGTATCAGAATGATTTATTGTTGACATTAGTTGGGATTTACCGCGGCATTACCGCTGTTGATAACCTGGTTGAACATTTCAATGAATATGGCCCGGATTTCTGCGGCGCCCTCCGGTACACTTGCGGCATGCAGGCTGATCTGATCCACGCCGAGCTTGGAGATATTAATTACCTGATTGCGCTGGCCGCCCCCCGCAATACCTTTGGATGTATCGGTGACCACCTCAGGAACATGCGTTGCTGATCCTGCCGCCGGTGCTCCCGTTCCCGGTATTGCGTTGGACCCTAATCCGGCCATACTCATTATCCCCGGGATGGAACTCCCCTTTTCAGACTTATGGCGGGTCAGCCCTATCCCTTTAGAACTGTCGGCTATCGTTTGAGCATATCCTATAATTTCCTTCCGGTGCTCGTTGGCTCGTCTGATCCGAGTATGAATCGCCTCATTGAGCTCCTTACCGGCGTCGGTAGTGATATGAGCCGTAAGCATATCTTTGGCTCCGGAAAAATCACCTTTGAGCGCCATCTTTATCGCCTTTGCAGCATTGACGGCTAACTGACCGATGTATAGAAATATGTTTTTGACAGTGAGATACAGCAGATTAAAAGGAAATATATAATCATCAACAAACTCCATAAAAAGTACCTTGCCCATGCCAAAGACGCTTTTGATGATCTGCCACATGGACATCAGGCTTTTCCCCACACCGTCAAAACTGCTGCACAGCCAAACGACCGCTCCGACAAGCACTCCTATGATAACAATAGGCCAAAGCATTGCCGCATCCAGTATGGCCTGCCAGGTAGTCGCCAGTTGGGTCCAGGAAGTGTACAAGGACCAGGCAGCTGCCATTGCTCCTATCCCCGCGGCTATCCCGTACATCAGGGACTGATTGGCGGCGAGGCCACCGATCACGTCAGCCGCGCCGCCCAGTACCGGTAACAGCGATGTCGCCATGGAAACTCCCATGGACTCCAGCGTCCCTTTTAGTGCCGCTATTTTGCCTGTCGGGCTTTCGCCCATACGCTGCAAGCCATCATGGAAATCCCCCATAGGACCTGTAGCGGCCTGCATGGAACCAACCAGCGCCTGGAAACTGATCTTCCCGTTGTCCAGGTCCTCGCGGAGTTCCGCTGTACTCTTACCCGTCTTCCTGCTCATTTCCAGCAAAGGATTAAAACCGGCATCGATCAGTTTCGGCAGATCGTCAGCGGACAATTTACCGGAGTTGGCCGTAGCGGCAAACACATCGGAAAGCGCCTTCATCCGCTCCGAATCTCCCAGGGCAATATCTCCAAGCATTTTCATACCCGGCAGGACGTTTTCGGGGGCGATCCCCGAGGTGAGCATCTTCTTGCCCTCAGCTAAAACATCGTCCCCAAGTCCGCTGCTCTCCGCAAAATCATTAAGGCCCCGTTTTAGGTTTCCACCATTCTTTTTTCCCGCGATGATCGCTATCTCGTCGCCTGTGGTTTCCTTCGCCATTGCCTTTTTAAAGAGGCCCTTACCAAGGTCTACGAGACTATCAAGCCCCTTGTCGGCCAGTTCCTTTAACTTCGACCCTTTTTTTTCACCATCCCCCTCCTCTTTTTTTTCACTGGCGGGCGGTATGGAGGCCTGCTTGCTTTCGATCTCCGCGAGCTCTTTACCGGCCATCCTGATCTCTGTGGCAAGACTGGCCCGATGATTTTCGAGTTCAGCAAGTTCCTTACCGGCCATCCTGATCTCACTGCTGTCGATGGATATCTGTCTTGGCTTGGTCAGCGCTTCGATAGACTCATCCAGGCGACGTACCTGCCCCTGGATGCGGCCCAGCCTGGAACCAATGGTGTGAAACACAGCGTTTGCATTCCCTGCAAGTAAACGCATTTGGGCGGAAGCCGCATCATGCATGACGAAACTGTATTGAATTAAAGTAATCATGTTATTTCGCTTCTTCTTTTCGTATTTGTTCTATTTGTTTATATACTTCCGCCCAACGCTCATCGGATAATGTTGAGGGGTCATAGGTGGTGTAGTAGGCTATCGTTGTATCAATAAAACCGAGATAGTTGCTGCTCACATCGCCACGGGCGGCCTCTATAATTTTTTTAATTCCGATGATTTAATGTCCAGGACGCTCTGAACGGTAGGCATTACACTGTAAAAAGCCTCATCTTCGGTTTTGATCTGCTCGTCACCGCCCAGCCACAGCGTATCCAGCACGATCTCTGTATAAGTAACCGGGTCGGTCTGCTTGGAGGTCAGTTCACGCATTTCATCCCTGGTTGGCTTGCGCATATAACCTTTGTAGCGGACAACGGGCACCCTGACGGGTGCTTTACTGTCTTCACTGTGAATAGTTTCAAATTCGCCGCTATGAACTACGAGTTCAAAAATGCCGCCTGGGTAATCTTTTTTCCAGGCCGCAAGTAGTTCCGGCGTAACATTATCTGCATTGCGAGGCATTATATCTTTTGTTTTCACGATCCGATTTTTATGATTTACTGTATTAAAAATTGTTATTCAGACTTTAAGCTCAGTGCAATGAACGGGCAGTCGATCTCCATCATTTTGGCACCCTGTTCCATTCCTTTCTCCCATTCCGTGAATTTGATACCGGAAATAATATCGGTCTGCTTATCGCGGCCGAAAGCTTCTTTATAATGGAAGGTCGCAACGATCGCCTGGTAGGGCACTTCGCTGAAGTCGGCATAGCCGGCAGTCCTTGCTGCTTTGTTGAGGCGGTCCAACTCTGACTTCAGCAATTTGATACTGCCTTCGATCTTTTTATTACCGCTCTGGATACCGACCGGCTGGTCACCTGCAGCGTACAGGTGTTCGCTCTCTATAGATTTTTTGTATTTAAAGCCACGAAGTCCACGAATCGTCGTGCCAAGAAAACTGAGGTCTGCGTGTTTCCATTCCAGTTCCTGGCTGTTTACATAGTTTGCCATCTTTAGTTGTTGTTTTGGGGGTTATTGAAACCCAGTTTAATATTGATTAATTTGCTGTATCCTTTGCGGCGAATGCCTATTTCAACCTGCAGGGTCGATGTCTGCGTGAGCTGCTGGGTATCGTCTATATAAACAACAGGATCTCCGCTCATGCTCTCAGCCATATTAAGGTTAAGTGCGTTTACCATGGAAGCTTCAAGTGCCTTCAGTACTACTGGTTCTATTTGTCCGTTATCATCAAGATCTATATCATCATTGATCTCGTTGACATAGGTCTGATAGGCAACAATTGCCGCCTTGTCGATGACACGGCCATATGCCAGGCTGTTGTAATCGTCTGTTTCAGGACAAGCCATCGGATCGTTACCGATGAATAAACCACCCTTTTGATCATACTTTTTAACCGTGATATAACCGGCATCGATCAACTGATCGAGTTGCCTGAAATAAGCCTGCGAAGGGTTATCCAGGTCTGGCAGAATACTCTGCATACCGATGAAATAGTTGCTGATCGGAAGGTCTCCGTCTTTTACACGGCCGATATTCACATGGGGCGCGGTGGCGGCGATACGGCCCAACACGAGACCAAGAGATGTAACACCGTTCGCTTCGGTTCCGCCGATCACCAGGCCTACATTATCGGCGGTTAACTCGTTCGGGCTGTCGATCATGCTGCTTGTCACATCGTTAACGCGGGCGGCCAGCAGGATACGCAATGGCTTGTGGGCAGCGAACATAGCCTGTGCGAATGCCTTCGCGTTCGGCACCGCAGCGATCACATCACTGTCGATAAATTTGGATGCCGTAGGTGTATACCCGGCTACCGGTGTACGTGCGACAGCGGCTATACGAATGTCGCCACCGCCGAAATCGATCAGTTTTTTCAGGCCTGTTGCCGCAGAAACATCGCAGAGCGCTGTCAGGCTTGTAGCAGCCGCCGCGAGCATCAGGTAGACCGGGCATCCTCTGGTGCCGTCGATGCTATAGAACTCGCGGACGAACTGGTGCGCTTCCGGCTCTGCATCCACGGTTATACCTTTGGATTCAGCATCTTCCAAACTTACCACCTTAACAGGTGTCAGCAGCGGCAGTAATCCTGTTCCAGATCCGGTAAGCACAACACCGGTTACATTGTCATTGGTTGCGGCAGAGCCGCCGAACTGGCCCTTGGCCAGTTGTACATTTACAGAAGGAATCATTAGTTTTTATCTCCTTTAATTGATTGGGTTGCCTTTGTTATCAGGCTGTTTTGAAATGGTGTTCGCTCAGTTTCCGCGGTAGCAAAAGCTTCCGCTAATGTGTTTTCCGTTGCCACTCCGCCGGTAAGCGCTTTTTCTCCCGCCTCTCCGAACAGGTTTTCTCCGCGGCTGACTTCAATAAAATCAGTGCAGGCAAGCCTTTGCGAATGGCTCCCGGCGGCGCCTTCACAGAAAAAGGCCAATCCATCTGAGGCCATGAAGACGCTTTCCTGAGCCGGGTGGGTTGCAAACAGCGCTTCAAGCGAAGCTTGCGTACCTCCTGCATCACTGAGGGCCTTGACGAACACTGGGTTCTTTTCGATTTTCATTTGATATAATTTATTGTTTATTGAATATTTGCTTAAAATAGATCTCGAGGATACTCACGGCCTCACTCCAGCTTACCCGGCCCTCGCTGACGACTACCATCAACCTGGCGGCCAGTGCATGATACAGAGGGTCCTCATCCGCGTCATTCACAGTCTTGATTTTTTCAAACAACCCGCTGAGCAGGTCCTCCCCGTTGCCGGCGGACTGCTTATTGGTTGAAAAAGTGAGCCCTGATAATATGACCGGCAACGCATCCTCTGTCAGCTTTCTCATCCTGTCATCGGCAGCGCCGTTAAGGAGCGCAGCCGGTCCGCCAGTCAACCCGCCAGTTACAGCGCCCTTGATATTGTTGACGACGGTAATGCAATAGTCGATCTGTAAATTGCTGATAGCTATCCCTTCGGGCAAGCGGACCGGGGACGCTGCCAGTCCGGTCAATTTTTTTAAAAGGCCGGCAAACAGGCCGCCTATAACTCCTAAAATATTATTCATACTTTTAAACAGGAGTATTAAACAGTTTCATTTCCTTTTCCCGCCTTCTGACCAGCACATCGCTAATCTTCTTTTTTCCTGTTCCGGGGTCAGTTACCTTATTCCAGACCAGGAATTGCGCCGCAGCAGCTGTATAATCCTCGCTATTCAGCTTCTTCAGCAAGTTACTCGATGGCAAACTCCCGGTATTGTAATGAAAGCAAACCAACGCGTCATACTGATTTTGATTGATCGGGGCGCTTACAACCCTGTTAACTGTCCGTTCGAAATCTTTTAAAACCGCTGAAAGCAGGTCGGCAGCGCATTCCTTGTTGGGCAACCGGTCAGCTGGCTGGATGCCTTTGCCGTTCGCATAGTAAGTGCATCCGTAACCGATCGTCCATTTACCCGCTATATCCTCGTAAGCAGTTAGCTTCAAACCCTCGAACGACCTGATCATATTTAATCCTCGTTCACTTAGCGTATGTTTATTTATCGCCATAATGATGTTATTTTAGTTTTGATTGATTCTATCCAGGCCGATTTCTCTTTGCCTTCAATTACCGCCAGGTTTTCCAGTATAGAAACCATGTTTTCCTGCGCAATGTGAATGATCAGGAAGTTTTGCAACCAGTCAAAGCATTCCGCCATGACCGCCTCTCCTTTTGCTGCATAATTCTGCGACCAGTGATAGGGAACCGCAATCAGTACCAGGTATATAAAGACCTTGAAGGAGAACCGGGAGAGACGGAAACTGCTGAAGCGTTCCTTTTTTATCCTCGATGCAGCTATACCGCTTAACAACTCCACTACAAAGGCCATTAGCATCATGACCAGGGCGGTGGCTTGGATACCAAGCGCCAGCGGGATATCCGGAACGAGAGAAGCCAGACCTGAAAGCCCCGGGAACGTCAGACTTACCAGGAGCAGCGGCCTTGTCAGGCTGTATTTATACGAAGGGGCGATACTTTGAAAAAGAGCCCGCAGGTCCTCATAGTCAAAAGTCAGGAGCATCCTTGTTAGCAGAGAACTTATCATAGTGCATATTTTTATTAAATAGATTTTCATTTTCTTTCCCTTTAAACGCGCCGCCCCGGACCATATCCGGGGACTATTAAGGCGCGGGCGCTTCACCGCCTGTCTTCATCTCCTGCCCTGTGCGGGGCGCCATTTGTTAAAGCTGCATCTGCTTTTACCTTCTTTTCAGGAGTTACACAGTGGTCGCTATATTTTATTATTTTTCTTTTTTTGACCGCCTTTCCAAGCGACTTCATGACAAACGTACGGCGGTATTTCGGAGATAAAAAACCGCATTTATAGTTGATTGACAGCACTTTTCACAGTGATTAAGGTTATATTAATCATCTATTTTTCCGATCATGCCATTAGAAAATGTACCTGGCTCAGCAAGAGGCAATTACTAATATTTTTAGCATTTTGTAACTCTTGCAACAATTTGCCATCCCCGCAGTATGAGGTTAAGCCTGATGAATCGCCGTCTCCCATGCAAAGGTGCAGGCGCAGATATTCCGGAATCAGCATTTTCCGGCTACCGCCGTTACAGATGACAGGAAACGGAAAATGCCGGCGGGCAACTGGTCCGTCTTGCAGCCATTAAATAGGGTTAATAAGGAGGATCGAAAATGGCCGGAGACCGGTCGATGATGAAATTATCCCGATGAAGGGGGAGGCCCCTGTCCGCCGAAATAAAAGTGACCAGCGCCTGCGGATATAACGCTGCAATGTTTTTTCCGGGGAAGTTATAAGCATTTTTTCAGAATAAGCAGGCAGAAGAGATTGGTAGGCGTGTTTCCCGCAGGTTTATTTTCAGGATGATCAATGTTGTTTCCGGCCATGATGCAAAGTGCTTTAATCATAGGAATATCCGGTTATTAGAATGCCTGCAAACCAGGCATCTTTGGAGAAAAAGCCTTACCACGAGGGATAAACCATTTTTTATGGCTTTTCCCGGCTACTGAAAGGCTGGCTGCAAACAGCATATTAACAATAAATGAATAAATAAATGAGCACAACACAAACAGATGCCATTTTGGCCAATGTATTTTTGAGTGTCCGGGACCGGCTTGCAGCGATCCCTGATTTACAATTTATCGGTATGGATACCGGGCAATTGGAATGGGGGGAAGAAAATGCGAGCCCGATCCTGTTCCCATGCGTATTGCTTGGACACATTAATATTAACTATACCGACAACAAGAAATCCATCCAGCAAGGGGACGCGGAACTTGAATTATTACTTGCCATGGCCACACCCGGGCCCGGTCAAAGTAGCGAAGTTGAATCCACGGTAACTGATTATTTCAACCTTGAGCACAAGATTAATCAAGCCTTACACGGTTGGTGTGACCAGCAGTATTTTAATCCCATGAGCAGAATCCGGGCCAAGAACAAGCGCAGAAAGCGGACTGATGTCAGGATCCGGGCGTTGCGTTTCGGATTTGGATTTGTCGATGATACCGCCATGCAGGTTGGACAAACCGGGCCACGGCCGGAAATGGCAATCGCTATGCGTTGAAAACAAAAAAGCCGCTTTAAACAGCGGCTTTTTTATATAGTAACGCTACCAGTTCGGTAGTTCTCCTGATATTTCTCACCTCATCGCTCTCCGTTACAATAACTTCCTCAGATCCGGAAAACACGACTTTTACGTTTCCAAGCCGGTATATTTCTTTGCAGGGTTTTAATACGCCAGACACGCCGAACTGTTTAAAACCCAGGGCTTCCACAACGGAATAATTGATAAACTCTAAAGCCTCGTCGTAATGGGGGATATATGTCGTTATCATTTTATACTTTTATTTTCGATTACAGTTAAATGTTCGGTGGGAGCAGCCGCAGACTTGTCTTAAGATTTCTTAAATCTGTCCCTCCTGAAGTCCGCTGATTTCTCCAAGGCAGCACACAGCTACTCAAAGCTGATTTATGACCAGTTGAAATGGGGCAAAAGCTTCTGAAGATATTTACTGTCTGCTTCTTCTGATTTCAGTTTTTCGAGTACATCGCGTTCCTGCATGATAATCTGGGAAATTGTTGTTTCGCCCAGGTAAAATTCAGTGTTCAGTTTTTCAACCGCACGTTCATATTGCAGTCCCTTGATCTTGTAGTGAAAATACAGGCGGCATACAATATCATGATCACGGCGGGCTTTGAAAACACCTTTTACGTGCTTAACGCCTTCTTTTTTTAAAGGTTCTGAAAGGATATTGGAAATAAGTTGTTTACCGAGTGCCATAGTGGTTTAGATATAAAATAAAAGTAAAAGCGAATTTATCAGCTATAATGCCGGCCCTGGTCATTCAGCTGATCCTGTAATAGTTACAGCAAAATTATTGTTGGTATTGTCTCCGCTGCACAGCAAGGGATATTTAAAATGCCGCCGTTTTTAATATGGCGGCCTCCTTGTGCGCTCCATAACTGCCGTTCGGGGATGCCGCTGTCCTGCAACATTCTCCAAGGAATTGCAGATTATTCATGCGTAAAGTTTATTTAAAAGCCTGACCTGGTCATTGATGAACGTCTGTTCATACCTCCATCCTTCCCCCAGGTAACGCTGGTTAAAATAAAGGTAATATGCTTTGGCTTCCATGTCTGTCAGCGATATGCTATAGCCACCGCCTTTGAGCCTCGCCTCCAGTTTCGATTCGAGTTTTCTGAACACCTGTTTTAGCAGGTCTTTTAACAGACTTTCTGTGACATCAGGTGCAGGATCCTGGTTCACGATGTCCCGAAAAACGTTGTATAGCGCCTCCGCCTGCCGGATGGTTAATTTTAAGGTCATATATGGATGTTTAGTAAGTTAATGCTATGTAAAAATCAGCGCCGGTAATCTGTCGAAGCAAAGCCCGCTCATGTTCACTGTTATCCCGGCTTGATACTTGTGAATGAGCATACCGGTATTGCTTTTCTCAACATTAATGGATTTAATATTTTTTTTTCTGCTCATAATAATGTTTCTTTGCGAATACAAATATTAGACTTTTGTCTAATATTTGCAAATAATATTAGACAAAAATCTAATAAAATTAGCAGATGATACCTAATCGCCCCATAGACAGGTTTTTAACTTATTTAGCCTATAAAAACATTGCCCCATTTAAGGCTGAAAAGCAATTGGAGCTTGGAAACGGCTATATAAAAAAGTCCCAGCAGCGGGATGGGGGCATCGGAAGTGCAATTTTGGAAAAAATATGCAGGGCATACTTAGACATTAGTCTAACGTGGCTTATCACGGGGGACGGCGCGATGCTGTTTGATGAACAGAAAGGAGATTCCGCGGCTCATCGCAAAGAGATACCCGGCACCGCGACTGGTACAGGCAAACGTCCCGGCAGCTTTATCCAACTTCAATCAGGTTCAACCCCGGTTTCCCCGCTACAGGTTATTACCGTGGACAACGATGGAAACGAAACTATCTTATATGTGCCGCTCAGGGCCTCGGCCGGTTACCCCAAGGGGTATGCGGACAGGGAATATATGGATAAGCTTACTTCTTTCAGTTTGCCATTCCTGAAAAATGGCACCCACCGGGCATTCGAGGTAGACGGCGACAGTATGTTCCCCACACTTGAAAACAAAGAGATCGTAGTTGGACGCTTTGTGGAAAAATTTGAAGATATCGTAGAAGACCACGTGCATATTATCGTGACCAAGGATCGGGGTATACTGATTAAACGGTTACTGAACAGGATCCAGAAATATGGTTTTATAGTTGCCAAATCCGACGCGCTGGATAACCGCAACCTATACCCCAACCAAGAGATCTATCCGGAAGAGGTACTGGAGATCTGGTTTGCTGTAGGACATATCAATAATAAATTCCGGCACCCGACAGACATGTACAAACGCGTGAATAATCTGGAAGCGGACCTTACAGAAATCATGAGAGTACTAAAGTCAAAGAACTTACTGGATAAATAAGCCATTTTTCTTTGATGAGCTCAACAATATATACAAATCATTACTATCCATCCGGGACTTCTTAAAAAGTTTATTTCAACAGATTGACAGGCCGGCAGTTTGGCTACCCTATTAAGACTGTTCAAATGCACTCCCCCTCCAATCGAATTTCCCGAACCAATGCACTACCCAACACTGCAATTTGTTCAACTAAATGCCTTTGTGCCGAAATTTAACATTTTTCCCCGACAGGGGATCCGGAAATTATTCGTCATCATTATGCGGCTTTCTACACAAAGTATCGGCAACTCATGGCCAATACGTCATAACCAGAAACCCATTAGATACTTATCCTGAAGGAGATCTGAATGATTGAAGCACCTCAAATATTACCCAGAACATTAATCACCCCAAAACCGCGTTTTTATCGCCAAAATCCAGATTTACGTTTGTCGTGAAAAGGGTAAAAAAACGGAACTTTCGCCTTTGAGCTAATATCCGTAACCAGCAATACAGCTCTTTGTATAGCGATAAAATATATTACCTTCAATTTCTGCTCTGCAGTTGCAGGCAAAAAGTCTTGTGCAGGCAGATACTAAATTTCAATCATTTAACTTATTAAACCATAACAGCCTCAAGATTAACATTAAAGAACTTTTTTAGCAGGACTGGGATTACAGCCTGCGCAGTTAATTAAAAGAAGCGAATTACACATCTTTAAGTACTTCCTAGCTGGTGGATTGTAGAACGCACATTTGCCTGAATTGACACCACGAAGAGTAGCCCCAAATTATGAGCGGTTGAATTCTACAAGCATTACTGTTGTTTATTTATCCGCTATAAGAATTATGTTGATTTGTTTTTAAACAGTTTCTTAGAACGATACCTGGTTGTAAATAGACAGTGCCGGTGAGTTAAGATTATAATTTTCACGACCTTATTACTTTTGGTCAGCGCCGCGCATTGCTCTTCGATTACGGCATTTATGTGTCTCACAGAATTTCGGGGCCACAGGCTCTTTACCCCATATTTTATTGCCAGCACGCCTCGGGTGGTTTTTAAAATGTTCGTTTCGTTCTGAAAAATGCCTGTCAATGGCAGCCTGGCAATCTTCAAGGCTGTCATAGTTGCTGTTATGTATAACTGTTCTTGCCAGGCCGGAAAAAACTGATTCGATCACGTTCAGGAACTGTGTACAAGACGGTAAGGGCATTGGCACTACCAGCGGTCGACTTTCCTCATTATGATCTTTGATAAAGTTGAGCAAGATATTTGACCGGTGCCAACTTACATTGTCCCAACAAAGAAAAATACGTTTTTGATCCGAATATTTAGCTATAAGTATCTCGATGAGCTTCATAGTCTCGAATGTGTTTTTCTTAATGGAATAAAAGTGGGTAACCTGATTAGTAGATAATTCGAGAGCAGCGGTGCATATCACCACGCCCTTGTGCTTCTGTTTATTCGGTATTTGATAGTCCTCGTTGCCTTTTTTTAACATTCTTCCACCTTTGATTTTAACTCCAACCGGCCCGTATTCATCGATAGAAAAGAATTTTTCATCTTTCTTCAACCGTCTTAAAATATTTTGTAATCTATTGATTTTTTCACGGAACTTAGGGTCTTGACTGGTAAGCATGTCCCGCGACTTTTTAAAACGGTACCCATTTTGTTGGAGTGTGTAAGAAGTTTGCGCCCAGGAGACTTTTTCAGCGTAGATCTTTTCGTAAGTGTCTGCCAAGGCAGTGATTGTCCAACTGGTGCGGTTTAATCCGTGCATTTTCGGAGATTCATGTAGCAATTTGATGAGATTGTCCGCCCGTGCTTTCATCCGCTTTATTACCGTAGGAAAGACTTTGTGCTTAGGCAATTCAAACGCACTCAAGCCTTTGCTCTGATAGGTATTGATCCAGCTTTTTATAGTTTCAAATGTTGCCTCTGTTTTATCAGTTATGACCTTATAACAGGAGGTTTCCAGCGCCATGAGAAGTGTAGTAGCGATTTGCCATTTCCTTCGATTTACCGAACGTTTCCATTTTTTTAAAACTTTCAGGTCTTTCTCCGGTATAGATTGAATTATTGGGGGTTTTTCCGGCACATCATTTTCTTTAATCCATATGTAGAATAATTCAGTGAACGGTAGATAGGCGTAGCCCTGGGGATATAGCTTTCGATATTTTCGCCAAACAGGTTTTGCTTTCACGCCTGGTTTTTCGTCAGCTAACAAACGTGGCAAAACGCTGAGGAACTGGACATACAAAGGGGTCATTCTATGTTGCTTAGGTTCTTCGGGCATGAAAAAGTTCATGTCGTTTAGTTTTTCCGGGTAGGCTGCTTTGATACGCTTAAACTCAGTCATATATCGCCAGGAAGTAACAGTCGATATGCTCAGTTTTTTTGCGATCCGGTAGCCCGTCTCATCGCCGCGGATGAACTGTCTCCGCATAATGTTAATTTGCTTTTGAGGAATCTGGTGCCGTCTCATGGGCATTGGCCGTTGATTATATTAATTCAACCTGGCGGGTAAACAATTGTTTCAACTAAACTGACACGCCCAGCATCGTATAAATCAATCGCCGATTCATCTGCAGGGCGAGATTGTAGTTATTTTAATCAAGGAAAGCAATAATCGAAATCAGTGAATTTAAGTGCCCGGTTAAATCGTTTCACGCATTAATCTGTAATAAACATATAAACTTACATGGCAGAAAACACAACTCTAATGGTAGCGCATTCTCCAGACTTGCAGGTGTTTTAATTACGCAGGAAACCGACCTGTAATGACATCATTCTCAGATATCTGCTACCGGCAGTTATCAGCGGGTAAAAAAACATTTTCCCTTTAAAAACCACGAAGCTGTTCGTATATTGACATTGTAAAATCATTTACGCTCCTGTGTATCTTGTCAATAATCCTCTGTTTCAAGACAAATGGAATCGCAAAGGATCGTTGGACGATAAGGGAAATAAGAAAAAAGCATTTTACATCCTGCAAGATTATTATCATCAAATTTCAAAAAAACAACTGTGGCTCCCCGTTCATTGGGTTCGGTTTTAAGAGCTTTTGTAATCAGAATACCCCATCTTCCGCCAAATTAACAGGAATTCAATTCTTAAAATACTTGGTTGATAAATTATTAAACATTCCAAAGCTGATCTTCCTGCTTTACCGCCGCCAAGTGCCCAGAACGCCATAGTGGTAAATGGAAGTACCAGCAAGGGTAATATCATCAGGAATCTTCTTTTCTTTAAAAATTCGTTGGTATGCTGCGGCTTCGCAGCCATCTGTTCTTGCTTTTTCATAAGATCTATTTTCGATGGGTTAATGAATCTGTTTTTACTACGGTATCCTCCCCTGGCGGCTTACCATTCGACGCTTCACCGATATGATGGGAAATGTAGCTTACACTGGTACCCGGCGCGGACTTGCTGGGTTGCAGGATCAAGCTGGTCACCATCGCCCCCGCAAGTACCACGAGGATCAGGGCCAGTATCCACGCTTGCCGGCGGAGGGAATAATTACCAGCCAGCCTGTTCATGCGCTTACTGGCCTGTGCCTGCCACCTAAGAATTTTTATGGCGATCCCGACCGCCAACGGATCGTTTGCCGCATCAATAATTTTCGGTTGTCTGCTGAATAGGTTCATAGGATTAATTTTTAATGGTTGTATCGCGGTTGGTCAGCACCTGCCAGTGCTGGATCAGGAACCCGTGTGGATTATTGTCTGTCTGTTGCTGCATATCCCGGACCTCGCCGCGGGTCACCAGCTTCCGTGTAACCGTACTGCTCGCCCGGATGAGCTTTTCGGTCGCGTAACACGTGAAGGAGTATGGAAACTGGTTTCCCTCCAAACTCGTACTGTCTACCTTGATCTGCTGCGAGATATTCGCAGAGATCAGGTTATTGAAATAACCGGACTCTTTGAGGTTATCATACTGGTGTTTGGCGGATTCGTCGGCCAGGTAAAGCGCCTTGGAGATATTGGCCCGTATAGCCTGGTCATCCGGGCTGAGATTAAAAAAATCCTCGTGGAAAGTCTTGATATGATCCCGCAGCTCTACCGGCAGGTTGCTCTTCCGGTCAGAAGCGATCGCCTCCAGCACTTTCCCGTTATAGAGGATATGGACGGTTTGTTGTGCCCTGGCAACGGTTTTACCATTGATGTAACAAACAAAACAGGTAACGAAAATATTTGCGGCGATCAGCACGATGCTGAAAACTTTGATGTGCTTAAAGGCGGTGTCGATATTTTTGAGATGTGTAAACATGGCAATCGTATTTGGTTAAGGTTTTTTTTGATCACCGGTTAAGCGCCCGGCCTGGTAATTGTCGCCGTGATTCTCCCTGCCGCCGGACCGGTATCCCGCTGCAAGATCACCGGGCGCTGAAGCAAGATTAAAAACACCGTTTAAGACCCGCTGCCCGCCGGCCGTACCCGCTTGGGTAATCGTACGGGAAGACTGGCTGATCAGCGTATTTACTTTTTGCAATAAACCGTTTGCACCGCCTGCATTCACTATATATCCGGCAATGTTGGGCACCGTGAAATAACCGAGGATGCCAATGATCAGGAAGATCAGGTATGCGGTATCAGTGGCACTGAAGAATGTATCACCGGTGTTTTCGACCTGCGAGATATCCAGCTTGAGCATATTTTCCTGCACCTTGCCGATAATGGCTCCGAAGATATTGGCAACCGGCAGCCATAGGAATACGTTGATATACTTGGCTAACCAGACGGAAAGCGTTTGCTGAAATCCGTCAAATACCGCCAACCCAAAAACGATCGGTCCGAGAATGGCCAGCACGATCAGGTAAAACGTCCTGATCGTATTGATACAAAGTGCAGCGGCTTCATAAAGTACCTGTAAAACCTCCGACATCCATTGCTTTACCGTATTCCTGAAATTATAGGAGGCCTTGGCCATTGCAAATTTGACATCATTGCCAACACTTTCGAACACCCCCTCACTGCTACCGGACTTATCATCGGGATGCGTGTACTTATACCATTTTTCCCGGTCCCCGTCCCCCTGATCACCGACATACATTTGCCAGGTTTCCGTCTGTTTTACTGCCGCTTCTTTGGCCTGCAACAGCTTTTCGATAGCGGCGTCCGAATTTTGTACCATCCCCGAAGTAGCAGTGACGGTCGGTTGCATGATGCCGTTAATAACAGCGATCACACCCGGGAAAATGATCAGCGCGATACCCAGGGCGAAGGGACGCATCAGGGGATAAAAATCGATAGGCTCGGCATTGGCGATCTGCCGCCACACCCGGTAGCTAATATACAATAGTGCGCCAAAACCTGCTATGGCGCGACCGACTCCGATGAGTTCGCCGCACAGTGGCAGCATATCATTATATACGCTGTCAAGGGTCGTCTGTAATCCATGGATGTCATCGGCAATCCCCGCTGCATGTGACTTAAATGGCAATAGTATCATGGCCATGGCGACGATGCCGGCAAATAATAGTTTCTTTTTCATTATGATCAGTTTTTAATAGTAAATACCTGTTTCATTGTCCGGATGTCCGCCAGATCTTTGGAGCGCTGGATAGCGAGCAATGCTCCCTGCCGGTTAAAGGATCGAAGGAACTGTAGCTTATCAGCCCCTGTTGCATAAAGCCGGTCAATGCTTTCGATGCGCTCCGCGTCTGACATCCGAAGCTCATTCGCCGTAATCAAATGCGTGAGTTCCGTCAGGTCATCCAGACTTTCGGCGAGTAGCCTGGAATACACATTTTCCATGTAAGCAAGCTCAGTGACGTTGAAAACATCGCTGCTCCGGAATCCCGAGATGGCCGCCTTATACTCACCTACTAATCTGACCTGCATACTGATGATTTCACCTACACGCCCGTAGTTCCTGATAGAAGGGTTGATGGCCATCAAGCTTCCCAGATAGAGATCGTGCAGGTTAAAATTACCTTTGGATAAGTTCGAGACCAGGCCATAGCCTTTGCTATAGATCTGGTAGCCGGTCTTCATATCGTTTAGGATATTCTTGAACTGTGTTAGCTTCTTCACATCGAGTATCAGTTGCTGGAGTTCCTGGCTTTGAGCCGATGCTTTCCCTGGAATGATGAAGGACAATAGCTGCAAAACCAGCGGTAACATATATTTCAAAAGATGCTTCATAGCGAAATGGTTAATGAGTGAAGTATAAAGCCCTGCTCGCCTGTAAGGAGCTGTTTTCCAGCTGCCGCTGAACGATGAGTATTTTAACACCATCCAGGAAAGACATCATAAACCGGTAGTTATCCTTCATCGCTTCATGGATCTCACTGATCAGCCGCAGTCGCTCCGAATCATTCACTTTCAGCCGGCCATCCGTAATAACCTGCTGAAGTTGAGCGATCTGTAAATCGCAGTCCCTGTTAACGGCGTTACCCACCGTTGCTACGTATTGCACTTCCTGAGGCCTCAATCCGGTATGCTCATTCACCTTTCCAAATGCCCGGCCTATTTCGCTCCGCCAGTTCAGGATCTCGTCGATCTGCGGATTTTTCCTGATCGCAGGATCAGCGGTTTCGAGCCTGGTATAAAATCCGGTATGCAGCGTGTATTCAGAACTGAGATAACCGGATATGGAACCGAGTCCTTTGCCGGCGATCTGATAGCCATCCCTGACGTAGCCGCCAAGAACCTGGAGCGCGGCAATCTGCTGAAGCAGGTATTTCTTCTGAGTGCTGTTCTGCCGGAACCACTCCGCGAAAGTTTGTGCATGGGCTTTTGTGCCCATGGCCGGAACAGCCAGTACCCAGGAAGTATAAAAAAACAGCATGAAAACCCGTTTGCTGCATTTTCGTTTGTTGGTCTTATTGAGAGATTCCATAAAGCTTTTTGATGGTTTTTATTTCACCTGTTTCCTTGCCACGCTGCTGGCTGAGTAATATATTCTGCTCGTTGAAGCGATGCAGATCATCATAGTTTTCATCAAGCTGATCGCCCGCTTTATTGATGAGAACGAGCCGCTGCTCATCGGTCATCTGGGTTTTGAACCCGTTAATGACCATCATGATCTGATCCAGGTTCTTCAGGCTTGCATCCAGCATTCCGGCATACACCTCTTCCATATAGCTCAATTCCGCCGGGCTGAAACGGCCATTATGATTGACCACCGCCCAGGCTTGCCGGTATTCCCTGACCATTGCCAATTGCTTTGTCGTCATATCCTTGATCCGCTGGTAATAAGTGATCACGGATTTGATCTGCCACAGCTCATCATAGTAATTGCTGTAGAGTTGGCGCTGCCGATCTGTCCAACCGGTAATTTCGTCCAGCCTGAGTTTGGAAAGCTGATTCTCCAAAGCCTTCTGCGCGTTTTGCAGCCAGATCGTTTGATTTTGCATGCGCTGCACTTTGAGATCGATCGCCTTGATCACTTTCGTGGCCGCGGCTTTGATAACGTCCGTAATGACGAACTGTGCCCTGGCATTTTCAGCCGATACCGATACCAGCACAAAAGCAAGACTGATCGGCAGCGTAACCTTAAAAATTTTCATAATCCTCCCTTCTCCCGACAATGCCGGGCTTTAAATCAATTAGCCATCAAATCATTGTACTTTTTGGTAGGTAGCCCCGAACGAAAGGCTTTTGAAATCCGGCTTAAAATATATCTGTCTGCCAAACGCAGTTTCCTGCAGGATAAAACCGTCTGTGTTGAATGTAGCCATCCAGCGGGTTCGTTTGTATTCCATCGGGCCAACGTTGCCATGATCGATTCTTCGAAATCCGGTCCTTCTTTCTACCTGGTAAGACTTGCTTTGCCGATTGAAATCCTGAATAATAAGCGTATCGTTCACGACACTGAATTCTTGTTTGAAGGCCGTTGTATAAATTCCGGCTATTGATTTTTCCTTAGCACTTTCACAGCCGGCTACGCATAACGTAATCATGATCATTAATTGAACTTTCAGCGTTTTCATAGGCCTTACTTTATTTTTGATTTTTTTGTTCTTTAACCATGGCGGTGATCCCCTGCTCCATACCGCCATGTATAGAAGCCAGTTCCTGGATTTTGACCCGTTCGGTACCTTCCGTCGTGTATGCAAAGTATTCCTCGGAGCTGAGTTCATTTTTCACCACCTTCATCACCTGCCCGCCGAGATCGATATAAATGTCCCGGTTTTCCTTGTTCACCGATAAGACCTGTGCTTTCCCCTTATCAGACATCCCCAATGTGGCCTGGAGTTTATCGAACTTGTTCAGATAGCTGCGCATATCCATCAGGATCTTGATCGCCGCGTTGTTAATGATCGCATCCTTCACAATAGGTGAACTGATCAGGTCGTCAAGTTCCTGGGTGACCACGTTCGGAACGCCGTTGAATTTCCGGATGGTCTTGAAGGCATACTGAATGAAACCCGCCATCCCGGAGTTCGCGATAGCTTTCCAGGCCTCGTCAATCGTTAACACCTTACGAATGCCCTTCAGTTTCCGCATCTTGGAAAGGAACATCTCCATAATGATCAGTGTCACCACCGGGAACAGGATCGGGTGGTCTTTGATGTTATCCAGCTCGATAACCACAAAGCGCTGTTCCAGCAGGTCAATATTGTCGGAAGCATTCAGCAGGTAATCGAATTCACCGCCGCAGTAAAAAGGTTGCAGCACGTACAGGAAACTGTCCAGGTCGAAATCTTTGTCCTTGACTTTATGGGTTTTCAGCACCCTGGCATAGGTTCCGGACAGATAATCGTAGAAAGTATTGAACGACGGAAATATACCTGGGTGCTTGCGGAGATGGTTATAATAGCCCTGCAAAGCATTGGATAAGGCGACATACTCGCTCCGGATAAAACTTTCGTTCTCCTGTTTCCATAAGGTCACGAGCAGTGCTTTCAGGCTCTCCTTTTTTTCCGTGTCCAATGTTTGCCCCTCCGGGATATAGAAAGGGTTGAACCGGATAGGCTTAGCTTCTTCATAGGTGAAATAATAGCCGCCGACCAGCTCGCAAAGCCCCTTGTAACTGCCGCCGATATCAACCGTTACACAATGCGCGCCCTGGTCATACAGCGTACGCAGGATATGGTTGACCGTTATGCTCTTTCCGCCGCCGGACGTCCCGCAGACCAGCATGCCCATGTTCGATGTGATACCTTTCTTTCTCGGCGCATCGAACAGGTCGATGTAAACCGGCCTGCCGGACAGGCGGTCACAGAACCGGATCCCCTGGGATGGCGGGTCACTCCGGTAATTGCTTTCCAGGTTCAGAAAACAGGTGCCCTGTTCGAGAAAAGTATCGAAGGTATCATTCAGCGGGAAGTCCGCCGCGTTTCCCGGGATACCGGCCCACCAGATCTGCGCGGCGCCGTCCGATTCCAGCTTGGCGCTGGCCCCGAGCTGCGCCATCGCGGAACCTACCTGGTTCTTGATCTCCTGCAGTTGTTCCTGCTGATCACTCCAGATCATGACATTGAAATGCGCCTTCACCGGCAGCCTTTGCTGGCTGATCGCCTCGTTCAGGAAATCATTGGTCGCATCCATGCTGATCGTGTTTTCCCGGCTGTACGCCGACAGCGATTGCAGCCGCAGCTTCTTCGCTTCCAGTTGCTTCAGCACTTTGGGCGTATCATCGATGAAGAGGAACTGGTTGTAGATATGGTTACAGTCGAGCAAAAGGTTAAGCTGGCTGGCAAATCCTATCGGGAATTTGGTCTGGTCCGTACTGTACTTTTCAAAGGTGATCCTGCTGCCGCACATCGACGGCATGTCCTCGGCATCCCCCAGGGTATAGATACGCACATGTTCATCACCGACCTTGATGCCGTCTTTCAGGTGTACATCTTTCAGCACAGGCCGCTCCCCGCCACCAAGCAAAAAGCAATACTGCTCCAGCAGTCCTGCCTGTTCCATCGTCCCGGCCAGTTCATCATCATTGAGCCGGCGAAGCGATAATAAACCGCAATCGCCGAGGATCCGCGTAAATTGCCCGGCTTTCTCTTCAAATTCCAGGAATTCCCGCTCATCGGTCGTCTGGCGCGGAACGAGGTGCTTTCGGAATAGTCCGGAAAATGCGCTGCTGGCCTGCTTGCGGTCGCCGGCTTTTTTGGTCAGCATCAGGTAACAGTCATGCTCGAGATAGGGCCGGCCCCTGAAGTGCCTGTCAGCGGCACGGTTAAGAAAGCTGCTTTCCGCTAGCCCGTTACCCTGATACTGCTGCTTAATGAACCGGTCCTGTTTGTGGATGACACTGTGTTTTGGTAATACTTTAATGGCGCGTATCCAGGCCTGGTGATAAACCTCGTAATCGTTATCCGCTAACGTAAATATTTCGGGCAGCATCAGCTGGTAGGCTATCGTGATGTCACCCTGCGCGGAAACGAGGCAGTTATGTTCCACTTTATAAACCGGGAATATCCGCGCTGCATATTGAGATGTCGCCATGACTTATTGTTTTAAGTGAAGGAATAATTTGCGGGAACTGAACTTCAGGTAGCCGGGGATATAGCGTTTCGCCGTCTTTTTCATCAGGCCGTGCTCACCATACCGGTTACTGAGCTGAAAGACCTGGTAAAACAGCCCTCCGCCGGCGGCAGCAAGCACCAGGATGCAGAGATAAGCCGGAACGCCCGTTATGTAAAGTATCGCGAACAGGACCAGCAGGGCCACCAGGCCACCTCCGAGGTAGCCGATATACTGGGCCTTAAGCCCTTTGAACTCAATTGATTTATTGATGCCTTTATTGATTTGATAGATCGCCATTTTGCTGTCCTCCTTTCGTTTTTTAAATCCCGAAGAATGATTTGAGGACAGTGGCCACCACCACAAGGAAAATACAGCTGCCGAACCAGGCGGAAGCCATCTTTCCGGTATCGTGTTCACCATCGTTCCATTTTTTATAAACCTTGATGGCTCCCACCAGTCCGCTGACAGCCCCGATCGCATACATCAGGTTGGTGCCAGTATCGAAATAGCCTTTGACCTGGTTGGTCGCTTCGGAAATACCCGCGTTGCCGTCAGCCGCCCACAGGTCCTGTATGGAAAGAGCGATAACAGAAATCAACAGGAACACGATCTTAACCATGGCATTGATCCTGCCTTTTGCATGTTTTAAAACTGAGATTTTCATATGGATATGTTTAAGGGTTAATGATTCGTCCAGTAACTTTCCAGTTCATCCGCGCTGAGCTCGAACGGGAACTGGCCTTCGCTTTCTTCCAGCAGCATTTCGGTCACCTGCTGACGATAAGGAGGCTCCCCGAGCTCCGGGTACTTTTCTACCAGGATCTTGAACAGCATTTCGAAATTTTCTTTGCTTTCTCCGGATTCGTTGATCACCCGGATCAGCGTTCTGCACTCGGACATCATTCCGGAAAATAATGCGGCCACTTCGGCGCTTGCCTCCGCTATTCCGTTATTGAATGTCCCGTCATTCCCGTCTTCGTCAGGATTGTCAGACGGTCCGAACTGAAGTTCTTCTTCCGCTGCTTCCCGATGAGCTCGGGCAGATCCCATAACCGTATAGGCCGGCTCGGGAACAAACCCCGTTTTCGCCGGATCGGTCACCGGCTGGCGACCGGAAAGCAGGTAGAGGAAGGCAATGATTTCCTTTTTGTAAAAGAAGACCGCCACGTAAGCGTAATAAAGGCTGAGCAGGATCGCCATACCGGAGATAAATGCTGGCCAGGAAATTTGACTGAGCATACTGGGTGGATTTTCCGGGGCTCCATTGCCGCCGGGTACGGTACAAAGTTGGCCAGACGGCTCCACGGTTTACTCCGAGGTAGTCCGACTCGGAGCACGACTTTTTTCATTATTTTTTCAATAAAAAAAGCGGCCGGGGCCGCTTCTGATGGATTTAGTATTTGAGTTTTTTCTGGAGTCGCGTCATGAACGCTTCCTTCATTTCGTCGATGTAGAGCGTCGGGCTCGGCCTCCCGCATAACCAGTCGTAGGTGTCATAAAAATTACCCAGGGAGATATTGAAAGCCCGCTCGATAAATTTCACGATGCTTTTCAGGTTCTTCTTGCCGAAAGCTTCTGTCGCATGCCAGCTGTAAATAAGTTCGATCAATGCGACCTTGGTCTGCTTCCAGTCGAAATCCCTTAATTCCAGGTCCGCGCCGGCAATGGTCTCCTTCCGGCTGAGGCAGGCGATGGCCTGTTCCAAATGTTCCTGTAAAAGGGCACTCGCCAGGACCTGGGCCAGCTTATTGTCATGACTGGTACTGAATGCGGGATCAAAGTCAATGATGCACAGGTCCGGATCGAGCTGGACATCATATTGGCCCCGCATAAAGTAATGCTGGTCGAGGTATGTGGCCTGTGTGCGGACGTATTGAAAAAACGACCGGTTGCTCTCAAAAAAATGATTAAGGATATTGATCTCCTGGCCATAATAATCGCTGATCACTTTACTGTCGCCAATGGGCTTACGGAGTTCGATGTTCAAAAGTGACTGGTGAAAGATGAGCTGGCATTTGAATTTGGGTTTGATCTGCTTGAAAAACCGGATCTCGTCCCCGGCTGAGCCCGGTTCATGCGCTTTACAGAAATCTTTCAGCTTCCGGAGACTCTTGAGGCATAAATGGACCGATTGTTCAAGCCTTCTGACCAAATGGTCCTCTTCCAGCAGTAAGGTGTTCAGGTCTTTATTCAGATCTGCATATAACCGTTCACTAAATTTTAAAATCATAATTCACAATGCTAAAATGAACAGGTTTGCCACCTGTCAAACGAAACAGGTGAACCTAGCAATTCCTGCGGGTATCAATTCTTCATAGGCATGTTATTTATGGAAATAAACTTTATTGACATAGGCGACCATTCGCTGAAGGTAGTCCAGCACGATAGCTGCAGTAAGCTGATCCTTGCTGTAAAAGGCATGGTTGAAACTCTTGATCGAAATATGCCCTTGTTTTTTTGAAGTAAAGTGCCGGATGAAAAAACGCATGATCGTCGCCGCGTTTTGCTCCGGAAAGCATCCGTTCTTGTGAAAAACACGGATAAACATCGCGAACTGCGGTACGGAAAGTACCAGCCTCATCTGTTCGTCCGTTCCGGGGTGTTCTACCGATGGATCCGTCGCACCATCCGTTATCTGCAACCGCAGCCAGGGCAATATCTGCTGGTCGATCGGCGGAAGCTCCTTGATGAAACGGTCGTCGGGGTTTACATAAATATCGAATAGCGCATCGGTTTCCTGCGCGATCCTGTTTTCAGGATCGCCGGCCCGGGATTGGTAGTGCCCCCTAAGCCAGTTGGCGAACCGGTAAGAATTCAGGTTTCGCTTAAATAAGATACCGGCCAGCCGTCCTGTCGTAACCGCATCTCCGCCGTTAAGTTCATCAAGGACCAGCGTAAGCAGACCATTGATCTTCGCTAACCTCCGATAACTCAGACCTGAGACCTGTACGTCTGCCAGGTATTCTTCAACATCCGCGCACAGGAGCCTTAAAAGTTCAGGCGCTGCAACCCGCGTGGCCGAAACGGCTATTTGATCAAGATATGCAGCGATAACCAGCTTTTCCTGCCTGACCGTATACGCGGAAACATGATAATCAATGTCGAAAAAACGGTAGCAACGCTGCCGCAGGAATCGGAGCAGTTGCTCCAGTTCCGTGAGGATCTCCTGAACGAACAAAGGTTTGCCGGCGCCAGGTCTTTCAGGGCCGGCCCCGTCAACCCGGTCGGAGAGCTCCGTGATACCGGCCTGGTGAAACAGAACGTACCGGCTGACCACGTGATCTTTGGCTGCACTGAAAATCCTTGTCGTCCAGTTGTTTCTGGCCCTTTCACATAATTTTCTTAAACGAAAAAGATCCGGAGGCATGGTTGGCCCTGCGATCCCGCCGGCATCCTGCAGGACTAAAAGTATTAAATCCTCGATATCTAACAATTCAGACTTCAGCAACATAAAATACTTTAAAGCGGAATAATCATATATGCGTTAATAAATAATCAAAAAACAAGCATAAAATCACTTATTATTGAATTATTTATAATTATTCATACTTTCAAAACAATATGCGTACTAATCGTAGTTATACTGGTAACTGTTGTATTAGTAGGATCCGTTCCCGTGGGCGGATCGGTCTCGCCAAAGTGATTTTTGGGGAAAGGTGCCTGGTAGTCGCATACCGTACTGACCCTTTTGATCAGTCTTTTTGTTCTTTGCGTTTTCATCGATTTTAGTTTTCAGGCAAAGGTATCCGCGCAGGGCTGCGGTGGTAACTTTATTACGCCAGGGGGCATTTGCGCCATGCAGAAAAGCCTTTGCTTCAAAATATTCAATCAAGCATCGTGAAACTATGACGTTAAAAAAGAAATTACTGGTTCATACCTTTGCCTGGCTGGTTTATATCAGCTACGAACTGGGTTTTGTGGCGATAACAAGTCGTATCCACATTACGCCCGCGCCGCTGCTGATCTATTATGCGCTCAACATTTCCCTTTTTTATTTCAATGCGCACGTACTGCTCAGCTTTGCGTTTTTAAAGACACGAAGACGGTATTTGAATGCTGCCTGCCTGATCATATTGGAGCTGGCGGTATACCTTGCTATCAAATATGTACTGGATAACGTGCTGACCGGCCATTATCTGATCGTGTCAGGGCGTCTGCCTGTATCACATCTTTATATTTATGAAAATTTGTATCGGGGCGGAAGTTTTACAGGTTTGAGCATCGCCTACTTCTCGACACGTTATATGTCACGGTTCCGCGAGAAAGCTTATCAGGAAGAAACCGGGAAGCTCAGGGCAATTACGCGGAACCTGGAGCTGGAAAATCAAATCATTTCGGTCGAAAACGCCTACCTCCAGAATCAGATAAGTCCTCACCTGCTGTTCAACTCCCTGAGCTTTATACACAGTGCCGTATATAAACTTTCAGACGCGGCCGGCAAAGGCATCATGCGCCTGGCCGAACTCATGCGCTATTCACTGCTCAGCGCCAACGGCAACGGAACAATACCGCTGCCCAGGGAAATTGAACAGATGGAAAACCTGATCGCCCTTTGTGCGATGAGGTTCCCGGGCGAATTCTTCGTGCGGGTCCATAAAAAAGGGCGCCTGAAAGGCAGGGAGATCATTCCGCTCGCCCTGATCACGCTGGTAGAAAACATGCTGAAACACGGCGATTTAGGCGATAAAAAGAATCCGGCACGTATCCGCCTGGAATTGACTGAAAACCGCCTTGTTTTTGAAGCATCGAATAAAAAGCGGCCGGTAAGCCTTTACCCGAGTGGCGGGCTCGGGTTGAAAAACATTGAAAAGCGGCTGCAAAATCATTACCGTGAGCGCTATTCGATGCTGATCAGGGATGAAAATGAACATTTTACGATAACATTAAATATTAGCCTATGAACCTGACATGCTACATCGTCGACGACGAATCCGGGGCCATCGATCTGCTGAAAGAATATATTGCGCTCATGCCCGGGTTAGAACTGACCGGAGCTTCCCAGGATCCCATGACGGCATTGGACCAGATCACCGGGGAACATGCGCCCGATATTACATTCATCGACATCGACATGAGACTGCTTTCCGGGCTTGAACTGGCGGGCATGGTCAATCTCTACACCATGGTAGTTTTCACCACAGCTTTTCCCCAGTACGCCCTACAGGCATTTTCGAAAGAAGCATTCGATTATATGCTTAAACCGATAAGTTATGACCGTTTCGCTGATTGCGTCCATCGTGCAAAACGCAAGATAACGAAGCGTTTAAAGGCTTCTCCTGCCGGTCTTCAGGATTTTTTTAATATCAAAAGTGAGATCAAGGGTAGAATGGTGAGAATTAAAATGGAGGAGGTTGTCTACATCGAAGGGGCCGGGAATTATATTACGATTCATACCCGTGATACGAAACACATCACCTACCTGACGATTAAAGAAATAATGCCTCGCCTACCGTCCCATTTTGCCAGGATACATCGCTCATTTATCGTCAATATCAATTACATCAGGATTATAGAAAGAGCGCAGGTCAGACTGGAAAATGGCCGGGCGCTGGTCATGGGGAATAATTACAAGGAATCTTTTTTGGATATGATGGATGCCAGACTGATCAAAACCGGCCGGGCGTCCTGAACTTCGCTGCGCATCAGATTTTTGCTGCAGAATGAAATGCTGAACCGGCACCTCCAACCGCTAAGGGGGCGGTATTCTACCATGATGCTTCGCTCTTCCTTTCTTAGCCAGCAGAAATTTATAAAGGAAGTAATACGTGACCATTTCCTGCTTCCTCGGCTCGTCCGTAAATATCCGGTTGACATGCATATGCACGATACTGCTTAAAAATTGATTTTTTTCCGGAGTGTCACCGGCACGGTTTTGTGCCAGATCGCGGATGGTCCGGAGAAAATGCCTGGTCGATTTCCATTTAGCGCTTAAATACTTTTCATTGCTTTCCACTAATGCCGCTTCGATTTCCTTTTGAAGCTTACGGTATTTACGGTCAAGCTCCACATGGAGCTTCGTAACCTTAAACTCGGTTAAAAAACGAGCATAGCTTTGATAACAAAAAAATACCAGGTCCTCATCCTCCTGGATGAAATTACGCAGTATTTCGAGGGTAGATCTCAATGCGAATAGAAATAGAACGCTTGGGCCGGTAATCGAACTGATCGCCTGCAGCACCAGTTCGCTGCTTGCCCAGAAAAATATCTCTGTTTTTTCAATACCGGCGTAATGATAGCGTTCCAGCTCCCTGCTGTAAACATCGACCTGGTACTCCCGTACCACATGCTGCCTGATCCGGTCTTCCAGTTTCACTTTAAATGCGCCTAAAACTTCATTGATATCCCTGCGATCGACCAGCATGCGTACCCGGAGATGCGGTGCATGGTCTTCATAGCGAACAAAGAACCATCGCCGGATCTTTCCATGGCTGAACCTTTTGCGGAGGATCGGCCGCAATTTCAAAAGTAGCCGCGAAGCGCTGATTTTAGGGGCGTAAATCTTAAGATAAAGCCATTCGGAACCCGGAATATATTTACGGCGGGATCCGCGCCGTTCTCCCGAATGATGTTTAAAAATTGCTGATGGCGGAAGTTTGAACACTTCATCGGGCAGCAGGTACGCATTATATTGCCGGACCTGCTCACCAGTGATTACCTCCTTTAAAACGACCTCACTTTTATTTCGGATACAATGCAGGAAGAAGATCGCTTCCGGCGGGTTCCGCAAACCGAAATGAAGGTGCTGATCTCCTTCTGCAATCGCGATTACATCAGGTATGCGGAGTTCTTCGCACAAGATTTGCAGTTGCTGCAGGTTTTTCTCCATCGAAGCTGTACCGAGCTTATTGAGCTGCGCTTCCCTGATCACCCAGGTCGCTGCGAACAGGATCGTTTCTCCAAATTCGACTCTCGGGTAAAATCCGAGTCCGGGGAAAAATTGGCGTAGATCGAGAACTAAGCTATTTCTCCCATACTGGTAAGGAATATCCGCCAGAAAACGAAATAAGGGTAACTTGTTAAGGCTGTGATTATAGGCCGAAGTCAGCCGGGGCACCACCACCTTTTGATGCTTTTTGGAGTATAGAAAAACCTGATGGGTATGAACTGCGACGCACAGGTCGGACAATTCTAGTTGCCGCTCAACCGGCAGCAGCGAAACAGCGCTTACCGGTAATTCATATTGCCAGATCTGCTCCCGCCTGTTGATGTTATCCGTATGCGGATCAGAAAGATGGAGGAGTTCCGCGAAGATCACACCCGGGTTTTGCGCTTCCTGGTTTTTGGCCATCGCCTTTGCTGCCTCGGTGATGGCCGGGTCGCCGACCGTAAAACGGCCCAAAAGTGCAGGTGCGTTGTTTCCGCCCGCACTTTCGATCACCACCTGCTGACCCGCCAGCCTGAAAAGCACTGACATCCCAAGCACTGCAGGTGGTTTTTGCCCGCTTTGCAACCCTGTAAGATCATCCGCTTGCAGGTGAATGACATGGGTTTGCCGGAATTGGTCGCCATGCCAGCGCTCCAGCAGCAGGCTGTGTCCGGCCGTCCATACCATCGAATCTTCAACAGGGGTATTGAGCGGAATGTGTAAAGTTTCCAGCAAAGGATGATGCTGGTCGGATTCAGGGACATGATAGCCAATGCCGGCTTCAGGATCGAGGGCGGTAAGCAAGGGAATACATTGCCCTTCGAAATAGGTGTTGAACTGCCTGGCGAAAGCCTGCATCGCGGTGTTTTTCACATCCGGGACAAGAACGGAAAGCGCATCAATACCGGACGCAATCTGGGATTGAATCGAGCTGCTCAGGACTTCCCCGGTTGAAAAACGGTGAAGAATGACACTCAATTCTTCCTTCACATGCTCCCGGGCAGGCTGTGGAAGATAAGCCCGTAAGTCTGATTTTAATTGCCTGATGTATTGCTCTTCAACGATGTGCTCCCTGAAAAGTTTTCCGGAAACAGCTTGCATCCGTTCATTGGCGTGCTGTTCGAAAAAATCCGCGCCCGTGATATTGCAACGGCTCCTGTCCAGCAAGATTTGGGCGTCAATGAGGAACTCCAGATAGGCATCGGCTTCATCAGGTGAGCATCCGGCTTCCATACCGATAAAGTCAATAAGTTCGTTCCCGCTCTTACCGCCGTGGCAAAAACTTAACAGGTCGCCAAGCAGTTTCGAAAAAGCTATAGATTGCAGGCTGTAATTCCGGATGCTGAAGTTTTCATTAAGCCCGCTTCTCAGGAACCGGAATTCATGCAGAACCCGGTACACACTGGGATTCGGATCAAAGATCGCCTCCGCAGTTGCATTTTCCTTTGTTGTCCCTGCTGCAAGTGCTGCCTGATAATGCTGGTCAGCGCGAATAACAGGGTAATAACGGACCTCAGCTTCGCCGGAAACAGGATCATCGTCCCATTGCGCAAGCGTAACCGAAGAAAAAAGGCCAAACGGTGTCGGCCGGAAACAGAAACGGTTGTAATACTTCAGCAGGGTTAATTGCTGTTTGTCAGACAAAAGATCCGGACGAAAGCCGGATTGCTCAAGCCTGCCATAAAAAACGGGCGATGCCAGCAAGACCGCCGTTCGAAAAAGAGGGTCGGCAACGATCGCCGCCAGGTCCGTGGTATAATCGGAGCTGTTCCGCCTTGGCATCCTCAGCAGTAAATCCCGGGCAAAATTATATCTCATAAGCAACATTTAAATCACGTATAAAATATTAAATGTCATACAGACAATTAATACCTGTTTTGATGTCCCGTATTAAATTTAATTTCCCGGGAACATCGTTGCAGGGATGGGGAAGACGCTTTTCCAAATTGGGAGATAATAGGCCGCAGTGCCAGCAATGTCCTGCAGGCGGATTGCCGGCAAAAGCATCATGTCATTCCTGCCTTTGTATCCTGAAGCGCTCTAAAGACGGTTACCGCGGATTTGCCGGCTGTTTTCGCCAGAAACGGATAAAAAGGCCAGCGAAGGTTTTGCCCGCGGCAGAAAGACCCGGTCATCATCCGTAAAAGATCTGGAAAGCGGAAACAGGTAAACTCGGCTGTTGAGCAGCAAGGCGATGATGTCACAGCTGGTATTCCGCGCGATAGCGCTGCTGCCAAACACGAACAAAAGAAAGACAATGGTAACCACGATCTGCAAGGCACACCTTAAGGAATGAGGACTGCGACGTACCCTATCAACCGCGTCAATGGCAGATTGGACAACCTCCTGCGCTGGTTCCGTCGATGAACGCGCTCACATTCGTAATTCATGATCTGGGCCTAAACCTTCCGGATTAACATTTATACTAAAGAAATGCCGGATACATTGATCAATGTATCCGGCATTTCTTTAGTTTTCGCCTTTATTGAGTGCCGTGATCGTACGCTGATCCTTTACTGTATAATTTACCCGGTCTAAAGCGCCGCCGGTGTCCCAGTAAAATGGCAGCATCCCGCTGGCTTTTGCCTGTTTAGTGATGTAAGTGAGCCAATAATCGATGGCATCATTATGCGTTGCCAGATCCAAAGGAACATGCGATGTATTGCCGCGCCTATAGGCTCCGTATTCGCCCAACAACACCGGAATACCCTTATCTGCAAATTTTGTCTTCATTTTATTAAAGGCGGAATTTACATCGCTTTCTTCGCCCCATGTAGCATTCCGGTCAGGTTCTATGGTAGAATGATGGCCTGCTCCCCAGTAATAAAACATCTTACCCCAGCTTGCATCCCCATCCATGAGACAGAACTGGTAAGGGGTGTAGTAATGTACCTCGACCATCATTCGGGATGCTACCTTGTCCTGAGGAAGGGATGTCATCAGATCATTGGTTTCACCAATATCGGTTGAGGGTCCCTGAACAACTAATGTGCGGTAACTGTTCCTGCCACCTGTGGCTCGCACTGCATTGATAAAAGTTTGATGATAGCTATTAAGTATTGTCATTTTTGCTGCATCATCTACATTTGGTTCATTGGCACTGGCAAACATCAAGTGTTCATCAAAATCGCGCATAGTCGTTGCAATTTGTTCCCATAGTGCCTTTTGTTTAGCGTTCACAGAATCCTGCTTTGCCGCCGTTACGTTATTCTCCAACCAGCCACCGTCCCAATGGATGTTTAGTAATACGTACATGTCATTGTTTACACAATACCCTACTATTTCTTTTACCCGTTTTAACCAGTTCGGATCTATCTGTGCAGTAGCTGGGTTACTTAGATGTCCCCAATTCCATGCGCATGGAAGACGTATGGCATTAAACCCCTGTTGTTTTACAAATTTGATATAGTCTTCAGTAATAGCAGGGTTACCCCAGGCTGTTTCTCCGCCCGGAGCTTCCAGTGTATTACCGATATTCCACCCCAGCTTTATCTTAGCTGCAAGCTGAACGGCATTTCTGCTCATTCCGCTCGCGTCGGCGGCCTTGGGCGATGTGTTATAACTGGGATAGATGTTAGAAGTTTGCAATACTTTTAAAGTCCTCGCCTGGCCATTGGAAGAGTTTATGGTTATTGTACTTGAACGTGTTGATCCGTTCACGTTTTGTGATAATGTTGTTAAATGAATAACAGTATTACCGTGGCTGCCGGATGTGTTATCTAATTGCAACCAGGAAGAACCCGGATTAACGATATTCCATTTAGCATTACAGCTAACAGAAAAATCCTGTGTCCCGCCTTCAGCTGTAAAAGTTAAGGCCGTTTGGCTTACTGTTAGTTCCGCCGGCGCGTTGTTTGTCTTTTTGCAGGACAAAAGCGATATTATCGCAGACAATATTAATAATTTTAAAAAATACATTTTTTTCATTTTATTACGTTAAAATGGGTTAATCTTACCGGCCTATTTTTGCCGAGAAATTCTTATCCGACTTTTATATTTATAGAATTTTATCACTTTATCATTGCTGTTCAAGTCTTTCGTGTGTATACTAAATAGGTTAGCTGTTTATTGATGCCTGTGAAAAATGCCGGGACCATATGTTAAGGCCCCAGGCATTTACTTATTAATCAACTAACTCTCTCTTATTTAATTCTTACTATCCTGATATTGTCAACAGCTGCCTCGAAATTTTGAACCGTATTTGCCCCGTCATTAATAAATGTTATGTTGATGGCGCCGGCCCCTGTTGAACCAAGCAAATCTGTAAGCTTTGGTGCAGGAAAACCTTTATCATCTACAAAATTTGACAATGGGATAATAACTGTTTGCCAACCCTTTGTAACAAACGGAGCAATTGCCCCTGTAGCCGTTTTCCATGGGTGATAAAGGGCTGTATAGGTATATGAGTAATCTTTTAAAATCTTGAACGAGCCGGTTGACCATGGCTTGCTAACCGATATTTCGAACTTTAAAGCATAATGGCTTACAGTATCATTCAAGTTGGCCTGAGGCACCCATTGCGCTGCGTTGGTATTAATTGACCGGCCATAGTTCCACCAGGAGTAATCGTACTGTGAAAGATTTAATGCTTGCATTACACCGTAATAACCGGTGTTACCAGGGTAATCAGAAGAACTGTTGGATGTACCAGAACCCCACGAAAAATTATTAATGTTATCATAATTATTCAATACACCGGTTATAAAATTGTGTACCGGATAAACTGTCGAGGCCTTACCCGATTTTGTTTCAACACTCACAATGCCGCCGGTTTGAGTAACGCTCCCTGGTACTACAAAGCTGAGGCTGGTACCATCATTTGACGCTTTATAGTTGTTAACATTAATCCCGGCATAGGTGACGCTCTTAATAAAGAAGAAGCTAAACCCTTTAATTTTAACCGAGTCGCCGGGATTGGCGTCTTCGTTAGAAATACCCGAAATGGTTGGCGCAGGGGCAACTATAGGAAATGAAAACGTAGTTTGCCCGTGATTCGTAATGTATTGTATGGTATTCAGTTTATCTGAAGGTACTGAAGGAAACGCGATAACTGCCGGTATCAGTACGATCGCACTGGTATCTGAAAACCAGGCATCATTAAAAGAGCCTTTAACGCCATCGAAATTAATTGAAAGAGCGCCTTTTAGATTTTTACCCGATATAACGATCCACTGACCTGTCCCCACACTGCTTAAAAGCGAATCACCGGGATGGGCTACGTAATTACGTATGGCGGTAATTACCGGAGCCCCTTTTGATGCTGATGATGCATCCTTTTTACAGCCGTATTGGGTAAATGCGGCTGCAGCAAGCAACGCAAGCAGCAAACAGCTTTTGATATTTTTTAGTTTTTTCATGATTTTAAGAATTATCTAATGACTTGAATTCTACTTATAATAAGGTACAGGAGGCTCCAGCAACTTAGGATCGGCTGTCTGATCATTTGCCGGTATAGGCAGGGTAAATGTATTAATGGTTGGCGGGGTGATAGGGCCGGTAGGCTGAGGTTTTTTAATTCCTGTGGCCGGATCATAAGTAAACAACGACCGTGGCACATACCTGTTATTGGGATCCGGATCATTGGTGAGGGTTGTCTGAACTTGAAGTACAAAAACCGCTTTTTGAGGATCGTAGTAAGAAAGGCGCACCAGATCAAACCAATACTGGCCTTCAAAGGCCAGCTCAATCCTTCTTTCCTTCATGATAATATCGGGTGTAAGAACAGTAACTTTATCAACCCCTGCCCTTGTACGTACCGCATTAAAGTATTGTAAAGCGAGGGCATTGGTTGTAGAGGCATTATTACCTAATAAAGCTTCGGCGTATATTAAATATACATCTGCCAGGCGCAATATTGTATTGTGTTCAATTGACGACCCAAGATCCATGGTTGGTGAATTATTATCAGCAGCGGTACCCACCACGTGTTTTTTAACATTTACACCGGTAGCCGTATATCCGCCGCCTGCTGCGTTCAGCTCACGATATTTATCACCGGTGAGCATAAAAGTCGCTTTGCGGCGTACCGAATCCTGTGGTGTGTAGAGGTTTGCAAGATCTGTAGTAGGACCAATGGCCTGACCCCAGCCGCCTCCGCCTGTAACAAGGCTGCCGCTTGGCGCGAATTGAGCTTGTATGGAATTGCCTTGTCCGTACGGTACGCCCGGTGCCCACTGGAAAGCAAATAATGATTCGGAATTGTCATTAAATTGGGTCCGGAAGAGGTTGTAGTAGCTCGGCAAAAGTGTTAAACCGCTGGTATTGCACACGTTACCGGCATAGTAAGCAGCACTATCCAGGTCAGACTGGTTGCGTGATCCCTTCTGGTTCAAACCGGCCCTGGTTAAATAAACCTTTGCCAGCATACCCTGGGCAGACCATGTGGTAACACGGCCCGGCTGATCCGTTTTTGGTAAATTAGCCGCAGCATATCTTAAATCATTGATAATAAACCTGTAAACATCTTCAAGCTTATGACGTGGCACCAGCGGGTTAGCTATCAGCTTGTCGTTATCTTCAATAATCGGTACTGCGCCCCATAACTGGGCCAGGTGAAAGTAGGATGCAGCCCGAATAAACCTTATTTCGCCAAGCGCGCCTGTTTTACTTTTTATAGCCACGCTATCGGGCATTTTGGTGTTAATAGCTTTAATGTTAGTGTTACAATGGGCTATTACATTATAAAAACTTCTCCATGACTGGGCTAAATAGCTGTTTTGTGGCGTAATGGTAAAGGAAGTGAACTGAACCAAATCAGAGTTATACGGCTGAAGCATATTGCCGCTCATAATATCTCCAATACCCAGTAACGGGAAATTGTTCCAGCCGGCCCAGGGTAGGGCATAAAGCGCAGCTGTAGCCAATCTTAAATCTGACCCACTTTTATAAAAATTATCGGTTGTGATACCCGTTAAAGGAGGTCGTTTAAGATAATCTTTTTTGCAGCTGCTTATCACAACAATACTGATAACCAGTAAGGTTATATTTATTTTAATGCGTTTCATGATATTGAGTTAATTATTTAGCGATACGTTAAGGCCAACTGTGTAAACCCGCGGTTGGGCATAATATCCATTATCGATACCTGCCGCTAAAGGGTTCCATGAACCGATTTCCGGATCATAGCCGGTGTACTTGGTAATGGTGAAAACGTTGGTAACGTTTACATACACCCGTAGTGACCTCAACTTGATTTTATTTAATATACTATTTGAAAAGTTATATCCCAAAGCAATGCTCTTACACTTCAAAAATGAGCCACTTTCGATATATTTATCAGAAAAACGCTGGTTATCGTTACCGCTGCCCTGGCTGATCCTGACCACATTGGTTGACGGGTTCGTAATGAATACGTTGTTGATATCCGACGATGAACCAGCCGGATTAATCAGTCCTATTTTCGCGAAATCCAAAACAGATGGGAAATAGCCAAAATTCTGGTTCGGATTATCGCGGTTTACCTTTAACTGGTTATAAATTTTGTTCCCGTAATTGCCTGTCATAAAGATATTCAGGTCGAAGTTTTTAAAATTGAAACTGTTGCCGATGCCATACTGAAACTTGGGTAATGGGGAACCTAAAAATGTTTGGTCGCTGGCATCAATTTTACCATCGCCATTAATGTCTTTAAAAATAACGTCCCCTACCCAAACGCCCCCTGTACCAGGGGTTATAGGTATAGAGCTGCCTCCGATTTGGGATAACGCGGGATATTTTGCAAAGTCGGCAGCATTTTTATAAATCCCAAGTACCTGGTACCCGTAAAATTCGCCTATTGAACGCCCCACCACAGTTTTGGTTACAGAACCGTAGATTGCCGGGGTGCCCTCAACCAATTGAATCACTTTGTTGATATTCCTGGAAAATGTGATGTTGCTGTTCCAGTTAAAGTTCCTTGATTTGATGTTTTGTGTCGATAGCGAGAACTCAAAGCCTTTATTGCCCACTGCACCTATATTTACGTAAGGGGCTTGTATAGCGCCTGGGGAATACCCGCCGGAAGGGAATGTCCCTGAATAATACGGCATAGTAAGGCTCAACAACAGGTTGTTTGTCTTGCGGTCATATGCATCAGCAGAAAAACTGATCCTTCCGTTTAAAACAGTGACATCCAGGCCAACGTTGTATGACTTTGTAGTTTCCCACTTGATGTCAGGATTCCCGGTTGTGGTAGTTATTTGCGAATTACCTGACAAGCCGGTGGAAATTGTATTTAAAGTGGAACCGTAAGCATACTCCGCGATGTTTTGATTATTTACAAGTCCATAACTAAGCCTTAGCTTCAGATCGTTGATAGCTTTTACACCTTTAAGGAAGCTTTCGTGGTTTATCTTCCAGGCAAGGGCACCCGAGTATGTGGTATTCCAACGGTGTGCTTCGGCAAATTTTGATGAGCCGTCATGACGTACAGTAGCCGTTAGCAAATAACGGTCGTCATAGGTAAAGTTAGCCCTGCCAAAATAGGCTTCTAAAGCTCCCTGCCCTTTAACACCAGAATTAGTAGCAGTTGTCGCGTCGCCGGAGCTGATTGTTTGTACGTTGTTGCTCGCAAAATTGGTTCTGGTAGCTGATACACCATTGCTTTTGAGCAATTGGGCTTCATGCCCGGCTACTACGTTTAGTTCGTATTTTTTTGCGAACGTATGTTGATAGGTTAAATAATTGGAGATTGAGTTATAAAAATTTTGCGCGTTTGACGCGGTACCGCTGTTATTTGCTTTAGTGTAAGCTCCCATAACATAGCTTGGATTGAAATAATCCTCGGTAGCAAAGTCAAAATTTCCGGCTACTTCATTGCGCAGGGTTAAATCCCTGGTAAATTGAATTTCGGCATAAGCATTGCTAAATAACTGGTAGCGGCTTCTAAAATCTTTCACAATCTTGGCTAGTGCAAATGGATTGGCGCCTACCGCGCCATAGATGTTAGGGTCATTGCCACCCCAGGTGCCATCAGGGTTTATCACAGCTACGTCGGGCGTTTGATTAAGCGCCTGCCAGATAACGCCCGCGTTGGAAGTGGTCACGTTTTCTCCCACATGTGCCATATTCAGGTTTATACCAACTTTCAACCAATCGGTAGTTTTATTGTCAATATTTGCTTTTACCGACGTCCTTTTAAAATCTGAACCGACAGCAATCCCTTGTTGAGAGAAATAGGTCCCCGACAAATAATACCTTGTTCTGGAATCGCCGCCGCTGATGGACACACTATGGTTTTGCATAGGAGCTGTTCTGAATAGTGCTTTTTGCCAGTTGGTACCTTCACCCAGGTATTGCGGATTCGCGAACTGGGGCCGCATATCATAGCCGATTATTGCACTTTTTTCGTTCATGAAAGTGGCGTACTGCCTTAAATCCATTACGTCATAATACTTGGGTAATTTTTGCCCGCCGATGTAGCCATCATAACTAATGAGCGGCGAACCTGCGCTTCCTTTTTTTGTAGTTATAATAATTACACCATTGGATGCTTGCGAACCATAAATAGCCGTAGCCGAGGCATCTTTTAATACATCAATTGAAGCGATGTCAGATGGGTTGATACTGGACAACGGATTGGTGCCATTGCCTGAAATGGCAGACTGTCCGTTAGGGGGTATCTGTACTCCGTCAATAACGTATAAGGGAGGTGAACCAGCAAAGCCACCTAAACCACGGATTTGCACGTTTACGTCACCTCCCGGCTGGCCTGATACCTGTTGTACAACTACACCTGCCACTCTCCCCTGTAGAGCCTGATCGAACGTTGTTGGCTGGGTCTTTAACAAATCCGTTCCTGTTACAGAAGAGATAGAGCCGGTTAGGTCCCTCCGTTTTCTGGTACCATATCCAATAACTACAACCTCATTCAAATCATTGGTTGACGGTTTGAGCGCAACGTTGATAACTGTAGATGAGCCTACGTATATTTGCTGAGTGGTATAGCTCATAAAGCTAAAGATGAGGATATCCCCGGTTCTTGCATTGATCGTATAATTGCCATCCGTACCGGATATCGCACCTGTAGGCGCACCCTTCACTTTAATGGTTACGCCGGGAAGGGGAAGAGAGTTTTCTGCGCTCGTTATTTTACCGGTGATTTTGATGCTTTGCGCGTAGCCTGTCAAAGAAAAAAACAGGGCGCTAAGAAAGAGCCACCAACGGACGGCCGGTCGCAATTTTGATTTTCTTTTCATTTTCTTGATAAATTTAGATTAGTAAATAATTGGTTCATAAAACTGGATTAGATGTTAAATTTTAGCCTTACTTTTTTTCGTCGGTAATTTATTTGCTGCTTGTTAGCTGACTAAATGCAGAGAGCGCATTGTTCCCGGCAATTGATAGCAGGTTCAGCATTTTGTAGCGAGACATTCCTTTAGAACCACCTGCAGGTTGTCGAATGGGAACGTCTTACTGGCATCAGCATAGCAGCACATATACCGGAGGGGCAGCCCTCTCTTTTATAGTTTATGTTTACATTTATTAATTGGCGATACCGTCGATAATAATTGTGAAAACAACAATTATCGGCTGAGGCAAAATGGAGTAATCGGGTTTTTACATACGCTTTAATTTAAGGGGTTAATGTTGGTTTACTCGGTTATTGGTTTTCTGTTTTAGCCAGGGAGAACTCCAGTTAACAGGACGTAGGCTTTGCAGCCGATAAAATTGGCGTCTTTCTAAAAAGCCCATTCAGATCTTGGGATCTCTACAATCGATTGTAGGGAAACGGGACGTTGTTTTTAGAAGAACGGGATTTTTAATTTACCCGGCTTAGTCTCATCTTGTTATAAATTGGTTGTTAATAGTCTGATCTTGGCTATCTAAGGGTAAAATTAGACCGAAGACCACCTTTGAAGACAACACTGACGTTGAAATAAATAATACTGGTGATGAAAAGTAAGGAGCAAAATGCGATAATAACTGATTTTCAGCTGCATCAGGTGAGTAAGTACAAGAATATGATACCTGAATATAGGTGCTAACCCTTGCTTAGCCTAAAATGGCTTGAGTATTACTAAAAAGCCGAAGCTACATGAGTAAAGTTGATGTCAAACCGGATTAACCTGATATCACGGCATGTGCACCTCAACCGACCGGTTTTATTGAAAGACAAATAAGGAGACAGTTTTTAAGACCTGCAGTTGCTGTCTGAAAAAACTGTCTCCTTCGTGAAATCTTGTGTAAACAAACGCTAAATTGATATAATCATCCGGCATCCTGCTATTTTTTAATGTGTACCATCCTAACACCGTTATGGGTTGGAACAACTTGCCTGATGCTTCCGTCCCCATCAAACTCAAGCTTATCGATACACACTTCACGATACCAACCAGCTGAAGCTCCCATTTTGATACCTTTGGGGTAATTAAAACGGTGGTAAACCAGATACCATTCATCCTTTCCTGGCAGCTGCAATACAGAATTGTGGCCGGTACCATAAATACCTTTAGCCGGATCCTTAGCGATAACGACGTTTTGAGCTGGCACTTTGATCTTCCCGAGCGGACTTAATGCTACTCCATAACGGACCCTGTAGTTTTCACTCCGCGTATCATCTTCCGACCACATAAAATAATATTTCCCTTTTCTGTAAAACACATACGAACCTTCCCGAAAAGTGCTATCAGGCGTAAGCATGACGGTGGTACCAGGTTTTAGTGAAATCATATCGTTATTCAACTCTGCCCCCGCCATGTAACCATTACCCCAGTAAAGGTAACTTTTACCCGACTGAGGGTCGGTAAAAATATCGGGATCAATCTGCTGGCCTCCTTTTACTTCCGGTGGCGGCTGATCGATTAAGGGCTTACCCGAGTCAACAAACGGGCCGAGCGGATCATCAGCTACGGCCACGCCAATTTTTTGCGCTGCGCAGAAATAGTAAAAGTATTTGTACGCTCCGTTAATTTTTCTTTCAAGAATGCAGGGCGCCCACGCATTTCTCTTCGCCCAGTTAACATCTTTAGTTAAATCGAGAATGGTACCATGATCCTGCCAGTTTACCAGATCTGGAGAAGAGAAAACCTTAAAATAAGTACTGCCCCAGTCCGGGAAACCATCAGATGTCGGGTAAATATAAAATTTGCTTGTCTTCTCAGCATAAAGAATCTCAGGATCGGCGTAATAACCTTCCAAAACAGGATTATGGTCTTCAAGTGAAATCACCTTATAGGTAGCCGTTTTTCCAGAAGCAATTGCAACGCGTATGTTCACCGGTCCGTGAGTAAAGTCTATTGCCGTTTCCGGCGAGATCGTGACATCAGGAAGTTGCATGAACTTCAGATGAACCCTCCTTAAATCCGTACCCGGCTTAAAGGGCAGGTAAAGCGTGTTCAACACTGTATCCAGTTTAATGTTGTTCTCCTTTAACCCTTCAGCTTTGACCGTCTGGACTATATCATCAGGCGTCATCCATTTTTTGATCAGCCTCCCGGCTTCACTTTTAGTTATGGGCATTATGATACCATGGCGCGGGTGGAAATCCATTTCCACTTCGTTATCTACCGTCTTAAAATTTTTAATGTCAGTAGTGCGCGTGAACTGACAGACGCCGCTTGCATACATATCATACATCAGGATATACCCTTTGCCGTTATTTAACTTAAACGTACCTGGTCCCTCGACGGGGCTGGACGTTTGCTGGACATTAGTAGGGCTTTGAAGGGTATACCGACCGGCAAGACGATCGGAAACCGCGATTTTGATACCGGGCAAACGGTCTTCCGTTTTAAAGAGCAGGTAATATTTTCCGTCTTTCGCAAGTATGTCGCCGTCTATACAAGCTGCATTATCAGGGCTGTAGAACAGCTGTTTCGGTTTTCCTTCGAGCTTGGTAAAATCCGGATTAGCGTACGCATAGTAAAGCTTGTCCGGATCTTTACCATACTTTAAGGAAAAGTAAACCATATATTTTCCAACTGTACTGTCATAAACAGTTTGTGATGCCCATACCCTTAGCAAACTGTCTTGCCCGGCATATTGCTTTTGAAAATTGACGGTAGCGGAAGACCAGTGAATTAGGTCGGTCGATTTGAGCATAACTAACCCGCGGTTTGAATTCCAACCCTTTGCCGATACCATATCGGCCGCCACCATATAAAACGTCTTCCCGTCAGCTCCGCGTTGAATGTGCGGATCACGAACACCGCCAGTTTCGCTTATAGCCGAACTGTTAATCACCGCCTTATTTTTATTAAGCACTTTAAAGTGGTAACCATCCATACTGATAGCAAACCTGATGGCCTCTTCGTTTCTGCTGTTTCCAGTAAAATAAACAAATAAATAAGCCCCAAAAGAGGGCTTGGACAGTAAAGGATGAGGCCGGCCATCTGTAATTAGCCGAAAGGTCATCGCGAATAATAATAGATATGTATATTTCTGTTGCATTTTTATTGGAAGAAGCAGTCAAATTCCAAAACAGTAACGCTTATCCGAAGATGTCCGGTATAGTCTGTATCCTTAGAAAAAATGTCCGTCAGATTGTGGTAATTTCACAATCGATTGTATGGAAACGGACATTTTCTTTTTAAATGAGCGTATCCATTTAACCGGATTTAATCTCTGTTAAATAAACCAGTTGTTAGCTGTTATGATCTGGCTTTCTGAGGCTAAAATTAGACCCAAAAACCATTGCGAAGACAACGCTCAAGTTGAAATAAATAAGACTGGTGATGAAAATCAGGAGTAAAATGGAACAATGCCTTTGTTTTGAGGCAAATCAGATAAGTACAAAAATAGTGCTCCGGGCAGCATTACGTAGACTCAGAATGGCCTTGAGTGCCAATTGCATATTCCGCATAATGCGAAGGTTTTACTTTAAATTCTTCCTGAAAACATTTGCTGAAATATGCCGCGTTGCTGAAACCAACCCGGTCAGAGATTTCGGCCACTGATAACTCCCGCTGACATAATAGCTGAGCTGCTTTTTTGAGCCTAACTGAACGGATGAATTCAGAAGGAGTTTGTCCGATGATGGAGACTAATTTCCGGTATAATCCGGAGCGCTCCATATTCATATCGCTGCTGAAATCCTCGACCGAGTAGGAAGAATTATGGAGATTTTTTTCAACGCATACCATCGCCTTTTTTATCAGCTTTTCGTCGATTCCGGAAGTTGTAACCATCCCCGGTTGGATAACAATAGCTTTTTTGAATAGTTGCTTCCGCTGTTCCTGCTGCTCGATCAGATTTCGGATGCGGACAATGAGAATATCAATATTAAAAGGCTTGGTAATGTAGGCGTCGGCCCTCGCCTCGTAACCTTCAAACTGCGATTCATCTGATGAGCGCGCCGTCAGTAACACTATCGGAATATGGGAGGTTCTGATATCTTTTTTCAATGTATCACATAATTCAATCCCACTCATTTCAGGCATCATAATGTCGCTGATAACCAGGTCCGGCAATTGCGTAAAAACTATTTCCAGAGCTAGTTTACCATTTTGTGCAACTTTAACATCGTACAAAGCCCCCAGTTGCTCTTCCAGAAAATAACGAAGCTCGTCGTTATCTTCTGTAATTAATATACTGATTGTTTTGGTATTACCGTTTTCATGTGGGGCAGGATTGCGTTTATCAATTGTTTTTGGTTTAAGGTCACCGGGAATATATAAAGTAAAAGTACTTCCTTCTCCCTCAACGCTTTTGACATCGGCAAAGCCACCATGCAGCCTCGCATATTCCTGGACGAGGTGAAGGCCGATTCCGCTTCCCGTGTTGCTCTCCGATTGGTTGGCTGCCTGGAAGAAACGGTTAAAGACCTGGGGGAGGTCAGCAGGTGATATGCCTGAACCGGAGTCTGTGACGCTTATCAATATCGCCGGCGTTTCCGTTTCAGGCATTATTGATCTTTCCACACGGATGCTAATACTGCCCTGATCAGGCGTAAACTTAAACGCATTCGATAGCAGGTTATTTAGCATCATACCGAATTTATCCTTATCAATATAAAGCCAAAGGTTAGGAGGGCAAAATCTTTGAAAAAGGATCTGCCTGCTGCTTGCAAGGTTACGGAAAGGATAAGAAAGTGCTTCAGTAAATTCATTGATGTCGCAGCAATTTAAATGAAGAACTTCTGCGTTGAATTCTAATCGACGGAAGTTAAGCATCTGGTTGACCAGGTTCAATAACGATTGCGCGCTACGATAAATGCTGCTCAGCTGGCCTTTAAGCGTTTTATCTTCGACATTTTTTATAATTACATCAAGCGGCGTCAGGATCAATGTAAGGGGAGTCTTTAACTCATGGCTCATATTAGTAAAAAAGCTGAATTTCAGCTCATCCAGTCTTTGTTGCTGTAGCTTCAATTGTTTTACATTATTTTTTTTTACATACCTGGATACAACAAGATAAATTAATCCCAAAACTGTCACCAGGTACAGCCCGATCATAAAGGAGGTTTTCCACCAGGGTGCGAGCACCGTGATTTTTAATATCGCGGTTTTTCCGGCCCAGCATCGGCTGTCGTCTGAGGCTCTGACTTTTAGTACGTATGACCCCGGAGCGAGGTTGGTATAGGTTGCCCGGCCTATTCCATCCGGTGCTGCCACATCGTGCCAGCTATCATCAACACCTTCGAGAAAGTATTGATAAAAAGATTGAGAAGGGTTTACATAGTTAAGCGCGGAAAAACTTACACTAATAAAATTCTGATTATGTTTTAAGGTGACCGATGTGGAGGCGGAGATTGATTTCTTAAGAATTTCATCTCCATTATACAAATCTCCTGGCTTAATGTGCTTGTCAAAAATTTGAAAATCGACAAAAATGGGATCAAAAACTCTCTTGCTTACAAAAAGCTTCCTGAGATTTACTTGATTAAAGCCATCGATGCCACCCAGCAACAACCGGCCGTCTATGGTTAAATAGGATGATCGTGGGAGAAACTCATTGCTGATCACCCCGTCGTAACGGTTGAAGTTTGTAAAATTAAATTGCCTTCCGTATTTGGTTTTATATAACTGAATATTCGAAACTCCATTTGATGTAGAAACCCAGATTGATCCCCCGCTATCTTCTGTTATTGATTGGATTGAATTATTGACAAGACCATCCTCGGTATGAAAACTGAATAGTTTCTTTTTTTCCTCATCCCAAATGTTTAAACCATCCTGAGTTCCGAACCATAGTAGCTGCCGGCTATCTTTCAGCAGGCAGTGATATTGGCGATTATTATGGCGGAGCATAGGGTTATCCAAGCGATGGTCAACTAATTTGAGCTCCTTCCTGCCCGTGTCAGACATAATTAGTCTTCCGTATGAAGTGCCGATTAGGGCACCTTTATAGGAAATGACTTGTTGTATGGCATATAAATAGTCTCGTACCTTATTTTCAATGCGAATACTTTGTAATTTACCAGTGACTGGGTCGAATTCAAGGAGACCCGAGGTGTCGGAGCATAGGTGATAATGGCCTTTTTCGGTCTCGAAAATATTGTTCAAATTGTCTATCGGGTAGCGCCTGATGTTTTTACCTGATAAAACAAATAAGCCTTTGTTTGCCACGATCCATATGTTTCCGCTCCGATCCGTCAACATAGCCTTACAGTTCACACCTCTCAGAGGATCACCGTAAAGTTTAAGTTTTTCAGTTTTATCAGAATAGCTAAAAACTCCCTTGTCAGTGCCAACCAGCAAGTCACCGGTTTTATTATTTTCTGCGAAGCCAGTAACATACAACTCTTGGTTTTCGGGCAAAGGGAAAAGGGATTTGCCGACGTTTCTGAATCGGAAGCGATCCGGGTGAAAATACAGCAGCCCTTTATTCAGCGTCCCCAGCCATAAGCCACCCTGGCGGTCAAAAACAGAGTTACTGACTTCGATATCGATCAGTCTGCCATCAACCAGGTGTAGCGTAGGGGTGAATTTAATATTGGTCAGATCATGATCCATCATCCAAAGCCCTTTCCTGCAGCCCACGACGATTTTTCCGAAAGGACCAACAGACAAGGAGTTAAGCCAGTAATCTGTTTCAATTACTTTTTCCCATTTATTGTTTGTTTTGTTTAGTACAAGCATAATACCGCGTTTGCCGTTTCTTAACAGGTAAAAGGTATTATTGCCGGGAACAACGTATAAGGTATTCAGATAAGCATTAGGCTCCTGGTTTTCCAGTGTATTTTGCCGGCCGGTCTCTTTTCGAGTGGCAGTGTTATAAATGATAACCTGTCCGGAGCGATAAAAAACATACAAACTTTGATCCAGCACCTCAATATCAAAAACCGGGTCGGGGGAGTTTGCCGGCAATTCTGTTTTTGATAAAAATGTTACCGTTTTCTGCAGAACGCGGTCGCGAAAAAGTAATTTGCCTGATAACGTTACCATCCATAGGTTCTTGCTGGCGTCTACAAAAAAATCAGACAGTGGTTCATTGACGCCGAGCGATGCCAGTACTTTTTCGGGATGTTCTTCGTAATGTTCCGCGCTTAGGTCGATAAGTATTAATTTTCTGCCTGCCTTGACCCAAAGGCGTTTCTCATTTTCAACATATACACGGTGATAGCCTGTATAGCCTGGTAGTTGATAGGAGTGTTCATCGTCAATATGGATGTATTGAAAGGATGTACCATTATAAAGATTGACCATTCCCTCCGTAACAATAGCCATTCTTCCGTCGGGCAACTGGTTTATGGCTCGGACCTCATTGTCTGAAAGCCCATTACTGCTTTCGATTGGGGTAAAGACGTGAAACTGCTGGGCAAATACGCCATTTCCAATCAGCATCGCTATAATGTAGAAAAATACTCTCACAACAGTGTCTTTAATTTCGATTGATCTCTTGTCTCATGTTCAGTACTAAGGGGAACTAAAAAATTTATCGGCAGCCGCGTAGTATTGGGTTACTTTGCCGTTTTTTTTATTTAAATATACGCTTCCTGACAGGAGTTGGTTAAACCGAATGTTCGAAATGGGTTTAAATATACAACTTTTCATTTGCACCGAAGCTATATTGAACTGCATACAAATATGGAAATGAGGTACCGCGCATTTATATACATAGATCATCGTTTCCTCGTTAAATCACATTTTTACAGACAAAGGCGCTCCCTTTGAATTTGAGTGCTATATTCCTTTTCTATAAAAAGAGGCTTGTGATGTAAGTCTACAAATGAAATTTTTTCGGTGTTTAGGTTTAAACCGACCTCTTTGGAAGTACTTTTTAAATGCACAGTATTGCTTTCCTCATTTACGGTGAGATTTTTCCATTCGGGCTTCTCGATCACAGAAAGGCCTTGCTTCTTCAAAAAAGATCCTTCCGGTGATTTAATTATTCTGCCAATGGAAGAATAAAAAAAACGAACTTCAATGTCCATGAACCGGGCATTTTCTTTTATCGCCAGTCGGGTTATTTGAAAGTCCTCCGCAAACCTTCGCGAGGTAAGAAGAAGGAGCATAACAGCCCCTGGGTATGTAATCCTCATGTGATTTAAATAATTGGTTTATAGCGATTGTAAATTTAAATGACGGCACTCTATCTTAACAATAATCATGATGAAAAAAATATTACTCTCGTTGAAATTCGCTTACATATCCTCTAAATTACAGGAAAGTTTAAAAAAGTTTACTAACACAAAAGCATAGCTGGCAACAATTGGAAAACGCCAGATTTACTGGGGAGATTCCGAAGCCATTGATCATCAGTTTGTCCATTTAAAATAAGATAACATCGAAAATTATTGAGTTAAGAGATTTAATTTCATAGTTTTCAGTTTGATCCAAATAAGAGTAATTACAGAGGAAAGAAATATGATTTGCCGGGATTGTTGTAAGTGTCATCTGAAAAAAAAATCAAAATTCGAGCCTCGTTTCGGGTACAACGCCGTAGTTAGGCTTATAGCCCCCCAAGTCAATAATTATACGATCAAGTATAACGCCAGGATCGACGGCATAGATCTTAAGATAATGAGCACCTTTTTTAAGTGCCCGAATAGGCACTGTTCGCACGGCTTGGTTGCTTAAAACATTTTGTTTCCATTCCTGAGTTCGTGCTGTACTGTTAGATTTAAAATTCAACAAGTGCAAGGGGCCGTTATCGATAGAAAATGCGCAACGTACCTGGTAGCTTTTATTTAATGGAAGCGTAGGTAATGTATAAATATAAATGTCAGGTTGGCTATCGTGTTGAGTATAAAAATGATAAGTAACGTACGCGGCCGATGTCTTGATTTTCAAGGTATCCTTACTGCCCATTGGCCTTTTAGATTCCGCAATAACCGATTTGCCAGTGTGACCCAGTCCATCGACTTTTTGCCAATACTGGTCATGCTGATTACGAATTTCGGAATAATGCTGAGCATAAATTGATAAGTATCTACTCTCTTCCAAAAAATCATTTATGTTCTTCGCTGCATTGATGGGCGTATTGTAAGCCTCTACTTTGATCCTGTAAGCATCACCGGCTCCACTAACATCGATATATCCTTCACAGTGAGCCGACCGGGGCGTTTTCGTCCAGTCGACAGTAACCCATATTCTGGTTTGCTTTTTACCGTTTTTACTTTCCAAACGGCCATTTTTCAACGATATTTTTATCCAGCTGCCGGAGGTCTGAGCGTTCCAGGATATTTTGGCAGAATCAGTCAAAAATACATCTATGAAGTGAGAACGCTCCACACCTCGCACAAACTCTGGTAAAACTGATTTTTGCCTGATTGCGGTGTCTGATCCTTCAGCGGCTACGGCCCATCGTGCAGTTTTAGAAAGATTCAACTTTATCGTTTCGGGAGGGTCAAATACCGCTAATCCTCTTGGCTTCATGCTCATCATGTTTTTCCACTTACCGCCGCTTAAAGTGTCGTTGTAATAATCAGTTGCTTTTACAATTTGTTCGTAAGCGGCAATTGACATTTGCAGGTAATCGATACTACTGATACGGTTCTGTTTTGAATATAGCCACGCTTTATCGCGGTAGAGAAATTTTTTATTCATTTCGGCCGAACCTACTATAGGATAATAAACCAATTGATAAAATGGCGACTTTATAGTTGATCCAATGTTACTCCACAAATTTTGCACTTGTTTTTCTATGTTGTTGTAGTCGTCTATGCGACGCTGCCCCTCATCGCCATAATTAAAGTGGTTGTAAGCTGTAAAACTGGTTGAAGTATTGGGCTCAGTCTGACTCCACCCCATAAATTCAGGCCGTCTTTCAAAAGCGAGATTGTAATATAACCACATTAATTTACTGACTTGTGACCCAATGCCGGGAAATAATCGGGTGTACCAGTGGGATAAATGCTCGTGTGTATAACTGCTTCGCCTAAACGGCAAAACGTTGTAGGCCATATCCATGAAAAATTGAATATTGTATTCCATCGGTTTAATATCTCCAACGTTAACTACCCACAGCCGATTTGCACCTGTATTATAAGCTTTCATCATCTCCTCACGAATAAGCGAAGGATGAGTTGTGCTTAACCACAGGTAATCGTGAGGACGGCCCCAGTAGGAAATATGATAATAAACTCCCGAGCTTCCAGAACGCTTTCGCTCGACGCTATCGCTCAGGCGTTGAATGTAACCGTAATTATCGTCAGGCCAGACGAGGGTAATATCGCTGGGCACCTGTAAACCGTTGTCATAAAAATCCAATACTTCTTTATAAGGAGTGAAGACCTGGGGAATAGTCGTAATATCCTTATGATTATATTTGAGCAACAAATCGCGCTGATCTTCAATTATTTGCTGCAAAAGCGGCACAGCCTCCCGTGCGGTTTTAACTCCTTCCATCTGGCCATCATGCACGCCGCGCATCCCCGTCGTGTATACCACGTCATTACCGCTGCTTTCTTTTACCCGTTCTTCCCAATATTGGTCTACCTTCGTTTTGTTAGTCAGATAATTGAAGTTACCCATTGTTTTTTCGTTCCATTCGCCCACATTATTACGCAATAATGGTTCGGCATGTGAAGAACCTATTACAATATTATAAAGCGCTGCTGTTTCCTTATTGCCAGGCACTGAGTAAAAGGCGCTCGTCCCCGGATGCATGGCTGGCCAGATAAAGTTGGCTTTCAACCTTAAGAGCAGTTCAAACACCTTAGCATAAGTTTTAGGACCGATATTTTTAACTTCGGGCTCAAATGTATGGGACGCCCATGGACGCAAGCCCCAGTCCTCATCGTTGATGAATATGCCCCGGTATTTAATGGAAGGTGGCGCAGATATATACTCTGGCTGGGAGAGGATTAAATGCCGGGTTTTGTTTACGGCGACATCGGCCCACCAATACCATGGCGATACGCCGATTTTATCGGAAATCGTAAAAACACCATAAGCTGTTCCCCTGGTATCACTCCCAGAAATAACCAATGCTTGGGAAATATGCTTATTTGGATGATCAACAACCTTTAGAGCAAAGGTTTCCCAGCTGCCTTGCAATTTCCTATTTAGAATTGATTGGTGGGGCAAAAACGCTTTGACAAGTCGGGATGCAATATTACCAATGACGATCACCTGCCCATAAACATCATTTGCCGACGTGCGAATTGCGGGTCGCTCATCTGTTACCCGTTGAATATCATCTGCCAATAGACCCGCACATACCGAATCTAATTTTGGACCGGTTTTATCGTAAAGTATAGTTAATGATTGTGCGTTGCCTGAAATCTGAAATTGCTGGGCTATTACAATGCCTGGCAGCAGTGTTATCAAAAGCAGAAGGAATGTGATGCCAATAAATTTTTTCATTGATCGCTGTAAATTTTCATGTCCTGCTCTAAGCCTCATGATTGCCATAATAAATCGCTTACTGGAAAAAATTATAAAAAAAAAGGCACCGGCGAACAGCTTGTAACCAATTATTAAACCATTATGATGAGAGAGCGAAGACAATTTATATAAAGATGGCTTATGCCTTTTTGCGGCAAAAAAATTTATAATCATTTGCATATCGTGGACAATCATATTTTCGTCAAGCTTAAAAGTTTAATCAAGCAAAGTAAACTTGAGGTCGCTAAATATTATTTTACCTTCGCCGTAAGCAAACAGGCCGGGAAGCATACTTTGGAAATCATATAGTGTATTGTGATTGTAGCCGGTAATGTCCATGCCCCACGCTTCCTTATGCCAAACTTTGCCATCTTTACTCCAATAACCAGTGACCGTATTATTGTAATTGCGCAGTTTTAGCCATAAGGAATTTCCATCGTAGGCATTTCTATTTTTTATAGCCCCTTTGCGAAATCTGAGCCGATCTTTGTCGTTTAGCCCTGTACCTACATAGTAATCGGCATTGTAAAACAATAGAATGCCTGCAGTTGTACCGGGGGCCCTGTCCACTTTAACGCTGATTTCATAACGCTCTGCGCCGGCCACGAATAGTAGAGGTGCCGAATCCTGCGGATTATCGCCTTGTGCCTTTAATGTCAAGGCATGATCTTGAACCATTGCCCGATCAGGATCATATTTTTTATAATATTTCCAGTCGAGGCCGATTCTGAAGTCATTCAAGTTTGCCAAACGATCCTTAGCGGGGCCTTTGACCGGCTTTGCTAAAGGTTTTTCGATTCCCGTACCTGTAGGTGCTTTCAGCCAGCCCTCAAGTGTGATTTGAATGGGTTCCAGCAGCGTTTGCCTTCCCAAATTCAAAAAGTTTTTTTCGTATCCATGATAGACCATCCACCATTTGCCGTCCGGAGCGTCGACCAAAGTGCCATGCCCTTTATTCCACCACTTTTCATCTTCGTTATAAGTATGAATCAAAGGGTTATTCGGTGCATTTTCCCAGGGACCATTGATCGATTTAGACCTTGCGACAACGACCATGTGGGCAGTAGCCGGACCTGCCGTGCCACCCTCGGCGTTGATATAATAATAGTAATTACCTATCTTCTGGACTTTGGGGCCTTCTAATGCCATACCCTCGGTTATCCATTCGTCCGGAAACTTCCAACCGCTATAAACTCTTTCCGAGCTACCGGAAATAACGGATAAACCGTCGGAAGCCAGTTTAGCACGCATACCGCCGCTAAGAAATAACCAGCGTTGGCCAGTCTCATCGGCCACATGATAAGGATCGATAGAACCGATTTTGAGATCGATCGGATGACTCCACGGCCCATTGGGGCTATCCGCGTAAACCACGAAGTTTCCCTTGTTGGCGATGGTGAAATAAATAAAATATTTATCCTTGTATTTGGTGATGTCGGGGGCCCAACAGGGGCCGAGATAAGTTGACAGCGCATAACTGACAGGTTCCCAATTCACCAGATCGGTTGAATGGTAAACCGTTAATCCCGGAAGGTAATCAAAAGCAGAATGCACCATGTAATAATCTTTGCCGTCCCGCATGATGCTGGGATCGGGAAAATCACCACTCATTACAGGATTTAAGTAGGTGCCATTGCCCTGATCGCCTTTTTTTTGAGCATTAACCGTAATGGCAGCGAATGCCAGGGCCGAATAGAGGGTGATCTTTATATAAAGTTTCATAGATATATAGGCAATTAGTTAGCCGATGTTTTACGAGATTAAAGTTATTTACCGGCCAAACGCAACGTACTGCCAGCTTTTGCCTTGATTTGATTGTTTGAAAAGGCGACAGTTCCCAGATCGATCCATCGATTTCTTTTATCATAATAGACGTTGCTCAGATTGCTGACCTTTATTGTTGCACTTTCTGAGCTACGGCTGGTATGTTAAGAAAAGTCACTACCGTTTGCTAGGTCAGTAATATCCTGCCTGCGGCTTTTAGACAATACTAATACTTCAGCTTCATGTTTTATGTCGAAAAGTAAGCCTTAAATTACAGGCAGCAGCAAGCAATACTTGCTGCTGCCTGTCCTGTTAATAACCGGGATTTTGCGGATAACCTCCGGAATCAAGATCAATAGCAGATTGGGGAATAGGTCGCAAATAATATTTATCGATTACTCCGCCAGGATTTGCTTGCTTGGTAAGCAGGTTATTGGTGAAAGCGCGATCAAGCTTATGTGTGCGTTTCAAATCCAGCCAGCGTTTAAACTCGCCCTCCAATTCGCGGGCGCGTTCATCAAGAATGAAATCGACGTTAATATCGGATGCTGTGATTTGCATGTTCTGGCCTGGAAGTGTCGCACGTGTACGGATAACATTTATTCGATCAGCTGCAATGTTATTCTGGCCTAATTTGAAATATGCCTCAGCAGCGATAAGATAAGTTTCAGCCAGGCGGAAGATAAATACATCCCGTGTACTGGTGTAGCTGTTCGATTGCGCACCCGGAAGAACGGCTGAAGGGTCGTAAAATTTATTGACCATTGGGAACATTTCTGCACCGCCAATATTGCTAAAATTCTGCTTCCACTGATCAAAACGGATAACCTGAACATTTGGATTTGCAAGTTTCAACGCAGCTTCATCGGCAGCGCTGAAGGTTTGGTCCCATTTAGGGAAATAAAAGCGTAAATCACCCTTTGCCACCGGTTTGCCGTTTAAGGTAGCAGCTTGCGACGCATAGAACTGGCTTAGAAAGGTCCCATCATAACGAGCGTCTTTAGTAGTGTTAAAAAGCGTATATACGTATTGGGTTGGCATGAAATCAGCTATCCGGCGGTTATATACGGGGTCACCTTCATAAAAACCTGGCTGTTGCCAAATGCGCCATCCGAAAAAAATGTTTTGACCATTGCCGAGCGTCTTGGCACCATTGTACAAACCAAGGCTTTTGGCATCGTATTGAACAGACCAGATAATTTCCTTATTTTGCTGATTGGCAGGCTTAAACACGTCCGCAAAGTTGGGCAGCAAAGTGTAGGTCCCGCTATTAATCACCTGATCTGCGAGCTGCGCAGCTTGGGTAAAATCAGCGGAACTTCCATAACTTTTATAGCCTCTGGTCAGATAGATCAAGGCAAGGAAATGTCTTGCTGCTCCCTTAGTAACACGCCCAAAGTCAGTTGTCGTTTCGTCAACGTTGCTTAGTGCTGTATTTAAGTCAGATATTATTAAGTTGTAGACATCCTTTTCTTCGCTCGGCGTAAAATGGGTAATGGGACTGCTGATCTCCTCAGTTACAATAGGAACCCTGCCCCAATTTTCAACCAATAAATAATAGTAATAAGCTCTGATGAAGCTGGCTTCGCCAACCCGCTTTTTGGCTAGTGCAAGGTCTATCCCTGGAACAGACGGGCCACGATTGATAGCGGTGTTACAGCGTTGAATACCTGAATAACAGGAATTGAAAGTGGCACTTACGCCGGAATTATCGGCGGCCAGCGTATTGTATTCATCTAAAGCTATAGCCCTTGTCTGACGGTCGCCTAATGTACCGCTCACTGCCTCCTGATCGCCTCTGGTTGTCACATCGGTACCGTATTCAAACAGGAAAGGATCGGCATTGTAAGTGCTGCGCAGAGAACCATAACAAGAGTTAACCAGCGATTCATAACCCGCTGTGTTGGTATAATAGTTTGTACTTGTTATACCGCTCAAATTTTCTTCTTGCAGATACTTTTTGCATGAAAAGTTTCCAAGAACCAAAATCAGAATTAATATATAAAATATCTTTTTCATCTCAAGTTGAATTAACAGTTAAAAGCTAAGGTTGACACCTACTAAGTACACTGCTGTACTGATTGCCGTACCAAATGTGTTTTGCGCGGCCCATTCTGGGTCGAAGCCATTATATTTCGTAAACAACACTGGATTTGTCGCCGTAGCATATACTCTCAGACTGTTGACTTTAATCTTTTGAAGGATAGAGGACGGGAATGTATATCCTAACGTGATGTTATTAATCCTTACAAAATTTGTCGACCGATAAAGTGGCGCTGTAGTATAAGGGCCGGGATTGCCGGGCTGCCACCATTTGCTTGATGGATTGGCGGGTGTCCAATAAGGTTCGTTGATTTGATTATAAACTTGGTTATAGTTCATAAACGTAGCATCAAAGCTGCTGTTGAATTGCTCGCCCTGACGTGTATAAACCAAAACGTAAAGATCTAACGGGCCATAGCGGAAGGTATTGGCAATTGAACCGGTCCATTTTGGTGTTCTTTGACCTAAAATCGCCTTATCACTTGCGTTAATGGCTCCATTACCATCCAGATCTTTCACGCGGATCTGACCGGGTTTCTGATTGTATTTTGCTGCTTGGGCTGCTTGGTCGGTTTGCCAGATGCCGTCGAATACGTAATCATAGTTGACAGAAACTGGCTGGCCGATGAATAGAACGTTACCTACGTCGTTTTTTGTACCACCGTATAACTGTGTGATCTCATTTTTGCTTGCTTCAAACGTGAACTCGGTTTTCCACTGAAATCTTTTTGCTTGTATGTTGATAGTGTTCAGCGCAACCTCGATACCTTGATTCTTCATTTGACCTACGTTTGACGCAACCGAATTGAAACCTGTTTCGGGAGGCAGCTGGCGATTTTGAAGGATATTCAAGATTTTGCGGGTATAAATGTCCACTGAACCTGACACACGGTTATTGAAAAGACTGTAATCGACACCAAGGTTAAGCTCTTTTGTGGTCTCCCAGGTTAAGTTTTGATTAGCCAATTGATTTGGCGCATAACCGTTTGCCAACGTTCCGCCGAAATCATAGAACGTTTGGCCAAGCGTAGCCTGGGTAGAATAGGCGCTAATGCGGTCGTTACCGGTAGAACCATAACTCAACCGAAGTTTCAAATCGTTAACCGAAGTCAATTTTTTCATGAAATCCTCCTGCGAAATACGCCAGGCAGCCGATGCAGAAGGGAAAAAGCCCCATTGATGACCTTCAGCAAGGTGAGATGAACCATCGTAACGGCCGGTTGCGGTTAGCAGGTATTTATCTTTAAAATTGTAATTCACACGTCCGGTAAAGGATGCTAAACTGTATAATGTATAGTTAGTACCATAGCCCTGCACGGTACCACCAGTTCCAAGATTATACCATAAGGAAGCATACGGCAGACCAGCCACGGTAAGCGTACTTGTTTCACTGCGGTCTTTCTGCATGCTTTGAATTACCGTGGCGGTTAAATGATGAGCGCCAAACTGCCTGTCGTAGATAGCTTGATTATCCCAAACCCAGGTGAAATTGTCGCTGGTACTATACGAACCGGTTGTTGGCTGTGAACCGCCAACAGATTGCTTGCTCTGTGGGCCATAATACGTACCACTTCTGCCGCCAACATAACTCGGCGAAATAGTTGATTTGATAATGAAGTCTTTTATTGGTTGGAATTGGACATACAGATTGCCAAAAGACCTTAGACTCCGGTTCTGACGCAAGTCATTAGTTTCGTCAAATAAAGGATTGGTTACTGCGTCGTTGTTGAAAACACGAAACTGCGGAGCACCACTGGCATCGTAAGGATTGGTAATAGGCGGTAAACGATATGAAGAGCGCAGCGTTTCGTAACTGCCTAAATTGGTTAGGTCCTGTACCAGGTAAAGATTGATACCCGCTTTCCATTGATCGGTAATTTGGCGGTCAACATTGCCGCGTAAATTGTATTTTTTGTAATTTTCGGGTGTTACGTTACCATCTTCAAACAAATAACCTGCGCTCATCGAAAAACGCGTTTTTTCATCACCTCCACTGGCAGTAATATTGTGGTTCATTTGGACTGCATTTTTCAAAACAAGATCTGGCCAGTCGGTATTTATCCCGCTATTATAATTTGCGATGAGATCGGAACTTAAAATATCGGCAAGCTCGGTACTCTTACCTGAGCCCTGAGCTTGTGCAATCCGGTAATCAACATATTGCTGGCTGTTCATCATATCAGGTAGATGCACAGGACGCTTTTCGCCTACATATGAGTCGAAGGTGAGTGTTGTTCTTCCGGCTTTACCATGCTTGGTCGTAACGATCACCACCCCTTTTGCACCGCGCGAACCATAGATTGAGGCCGCAGACGCATCTTTCAGAATGTCGATTTTTTCTATATCTGCTGGGTTCAGATCATTCAGACCACCGGTTGTGGGTATTCCGTCGATTACATATAAGGGTTCGTTTGACGAACCAATGGAGTGGACGCCACGTATGGTTACACTATAGCCGGAACCGGGTTTGCCGACGGTTTTTTCAACATTCGCGCCCGGCACGGTACCCTGAAGGGCTCCGGTAGGGTCACCAGTTGCTGCACGGGCGATTTGGGTAGAATTGACTGACGAGATAGCCGTGGTAACATCAACTTTCTTTTGGGTACCATAGCCTACTACAACAACTTCATTCAACTTGCTGTTCTCTTCTATGAGGGTAACATTCAAGATCGTTTTATTTTGGACCGCCACTTCCTGGGTCGAAAATCCTACAAAGCTGAAAACCAAAACCGCATTTTCGTCCGGTACGTTAATGGAATAAACACCGTTGATATCGGTTGCAACGGCTTGCTGGGCTCCCTTTAATTTAACTGTAACACCAGGTAGTGGCTGATTGTGAATATCGGTAACTTTACCGGAAACTTTTATAATCTTTTTTTCCTCAGCGGGCTCGTCTTTTACAAAGATTATAATGGTGTTATTCTTGATGCGATAAGAAAAAGGCTGGCCGGTTAATGTTTTTTGCAATGCCTGATCAAGCGTAGCATTTTTAATTTTAACATTAACATATTCGCTATTATTTATGAGTTCGGCGTCGCAAAGCAGGCTCATACCGCTTTGCTTGCGGATATCATCTAAGGTTTCCCTTAAAGTTGCGTTAGTTTTATTTAAGGTTATCCCTTGTGCGAGTGACGCTGCATTAACGTGAATAAACGCAACCAAGACAAGGAAAAATGTGAGTTTCATAAATCTCCATAATTTAGATTTAAAACAAAAAGGCACGACGTGTCGAAGTGTAGTAGTATTTACATACATTTGAATGAGGTTTTTAGTAATTGGTTATATTGGAATATGATCATCTGAAGCCCTTTCTCAGCCTAACCGCTGATCGATGACCAGAAGCTGGCGGGCTTCTGGTCTTTTTTGGGCGATTTTTTGTAAAAGCTTATCGCATCAAAATCACCCTCCTTCCGTCAATTTTATACGTTAACTTGCCTGCAATGGCAATATTATCCATCAACTCGTTGATTGTTTTATACCGTGATACAGTGCCCCATAATTTTTTCCGAGTGGTAATACCCTGATAGTCAACCTCGATATCGTACCATCGTGCGGCTTTTCGCATTACTTCTGCTACACTTTCATCGTCAAATATGAAAAGCCCATTCTTCCAGGCTATGATTTTTTCGGTGTCTGCTTTGCGGACTTTTAACTGGCCGCTTAAATCATTAACAGCCATTTGGCCGGGAACGATCAATGCCTGAGCACCGTTATAATTCACACGAACGGACCCTTCGAGCAATGTGGTTTTTATTGATCTTTCATCTGAATAAGCTTCAACATTAAAATGGGTGCCTAAAACCTGCACTGTTTGGCCGTTACTCAATACTTTGAACGGCTTACCGTTATGTGCAACTTCAAAATATCCTTCACCAGTCAACTTCACCGTACGTTCAGACTTTGTGAAAGCAACTGGATAACTTAATGTGGAACCGGCGTTTAACCAGATGTGCGTTCCGTCTGATAGCACAATATCGTAGGTGCCCCCGCGAGGGGTTTCGATCTGATTCCAGGCGTTCAGCTGTTGTTGCGAACTACTATCAGCAGAATAAATTATTTTGCCGTTTTGAAGCTTTTGAACGCTCACGCCACCTTGCTGGGCAATCTTACCATTAGGGGCACCTGTTAATTGCACTGTCTGACCATTACTTAATGTCAGAATAGCTTTGTTACTTCCGGGCGTAATGTGTGATTTTGCAGGACGAACAACCCGTGCAACTCCTTGTGGTTTTTCAGGCGTACGAAATAAAACCGTTGCACCAAATATTAACACAACTGCTGCTGAAGCCCACCAATACCAGGCAGGTGATTTTTTTTCTCTTTGAGCAGCTATCTCCGTTCTTATATTGTCAAGAACAGTCTCCGTTTCTTCTTCGGTTACATCTGCCGCACCGCCGTAAAGCGAAAGGTGTCTGTGTAAAGCAAGCTTTAATTCACTCTCAACATCATCGGAAGTAAAATAGTCTAATAGCTCCGCTAACTCTTCAGGTGTACATAGATCATTCTTATACTTCGTAAGAAGCTGATCGAAACGGTTCATAATTTGGTTATTTGTATAGTTTACGAATGAGAGATAACTGATAACTACTCCAAATTCATTTTTTTTTGAAATAGCTCAAATTCTTTAGATCGGGATGGGTAATTACTTACGAATATAGTTGCAGAGCATGAGGGCAATAACCAAAGAGAGTTCGCCATTTCTTAAAAGGAAAGAGCGTATTTGCCGGTTTGCTTTAACCATGTGATTGTTCACGGTAGCTAGTGAAATATTTAACAGTTCGCTAATCTCCTGGTGGCTTTTACCATCTAATTTACTTAAAGTGTATACTTTACGACATTGAAACGGGAGATGATCAACGGCATCTGAAAGTAATGCATCGTTTTCCTTATTGATTAATTCCTCTTCGACATGGGTATAGATTTCGAGAGCCTTTTGCATCAGATCGCAACGTTTTCTGACATCCAGGGCAACTTTTCGCAAATGATCGTATACTAAATTCCGAGTAATTGTAAACAGGTAATTCTTGAAGGATTTTTCGGGGTCAACAGCTTCCCGGCATTCCCAAATTTTCAAAAAGGCATCCTGCAAAATTTCGTCGGCAATCTCTTTGTCCTTAACGAGCATACGAATGTTGGAAAGCAAATAACGGCTGTACATCCGGTACAACTGTTCGAATGCGCGCTGGTTTCCACTACGTAATTGGTGCAGCAATAATTTTATTTCTACCTCAGAATTGCCCTGCATAATTGGTTTAATGCCTCGAAAAGCAAATCAATTATAAGCAAAAACGGGGTAATTACAAAACCCCAACCCTCTTCTTTCATTTCTGGTCATCTATATTTACCGCATATCGCAGATTATGGTTCTTGTTAAGTGCATAAGTTGACAGGGTATAACATTTAAGCTCCGCGGGTGCATCATTGATAGTGTAAAACTCATATACAAGCGCCGGACGCTGCTTAATATACTGCTCGGTCAAATCAATTTTTTCGTTGGGGCTACTTTAACGGCAGCGACTCCATCGCTTTTTCCGTCATCCCCAAGCCCTCAACTTCCGTCCGTTGGTCTGTTCCCTAGCCATTTTTAGAATGGTAACTTTTCGCGTAAATTGAAACATAACCATACATGTTACTTCCGTTTCTTCCATTTGAAAATTTCAAACCAGATAACCGCAACGAAACCAAAACCGGCACGGTCAAAATGGAGCCGCCGCCGCCAATAAGGCCAAGCGAAATACCGATGAATAGAAATGCGGAATGAGCTAACAGGTGCATAGTGGAATTTTTATGCAAATATCATTACGTGACGATCATGCGCCGGTGACTTAGGTCACGTTTCAAAAGTCAATCTGCTAATATTTATTGAATCACACAGCCTTCTCCCACTTTGTACTTATTGCAACAAAACTTTTGCAAAAAGTAAGTTGTTTTTTATTGATGTTTGTGTTTTAGCACTTGCATGAATAAACTGCGCCATACCCGTACAATGGACGTTACCGTATTAATGGTAATGATGCTTTATTTTCTTGTTGCAACTACACATATCTTTTTTATTACGCAGCAGCACGGTCAGGTCTCTAAAATACAGATGACCGGTAACTCAATCTTTAAGCGGAAAACCGAAATGGCTACCAGCAACGCAGCTGATCAAGTACTGATTAAACGGCCGGACAAGTCAACCTTTGAAGAAAAAAACATCGTCACTGATGTACTTAACTCAGCGGCCGGCTTTTTTATACTGCTTTTCTTTCTCCCGTCGGCCTGGCTGTTGAAAATCTCGTTTCCTACCCGTTCGTTAGATGAAGCCCGCTTACCGCATCACACATTTTTATCCCTGCAAATTATCCGGATCTGAAACTGGTATTAACACCATGTTTTAATTGATCATACCGCCTGCACCACCGTGACAGGCCTATTAACTTTATTCGGATTTCTATGCAAAATATCAAAGCACCATTATTGGTGCTGCTCTGTCTTAGCTTGGCCAGCAACAGTCTCGGCCAGCAATCTAAACAGCCTATCCGCCTTGCCGATCTGCTTAACCGAGTTAATGAAAAAGCGCCGGCATTGCTGGCCGATTCTGCCGCCATCGACATTCGGCAAGCCCAGGCCGCTGAAACGCGCAGTAACTGGCTGCCTAATTTTAAACTTAATTATCAGGCCGATATCGGCACAAACAACAACACCGCCGGACCATACTTTGGCTTTGGGATCGTACCGGGCAATTCGCGCGGCGTTAGAGCCGAAAGCAATACCAGTGGGATATTGACTAACTTAGGTATTGCCGCGCTTGATTGGGAGATTTATAATTTTGGAGCCTATGCCGCTCAAAATAAGGTGGCTAACTTAGATATCACTGTTGAACAAAACCAGTTTCAGCAATCTAAATACCGCTTGCAGGCTTATACCATTGGTGATTATCTACAGCTGCTGCGTTTGCAGGATTACCTGAATATACAAGCCCGAAACATCGAACGCAATCAACAAATCAGGCGATCTATCCAGTCGTTGGCTAAAAGCGGCGTCAGGCCCGGCGTAGATACCAGCATAGCTGAAGCCGAACTTTCAAAAGCAAGGCTAACCTATATTGAACTGGATAACCAGCTTAAACAAACTCAATTGCAGTTAGCTGCGCTAAGTGGCATGCCTTATCAGGCTATCCTGGCCGACACCTTAGCAGAAACTCGCTTGATCTCGCGAACAGACATCCCCAATATCCTCGTTGCAGATACCGCTAATCATCCCATCATCAATTACTATCAGTCGGTTGTGCAAAATAGCCGCGAAAGAGAAGAGCTGGTAAAAAGACAATATAACCCAAAGATATTGTTAGAGGCTGCTGCCTGGGGTCGCGGCGCAAGTATTGATGGCAACGACCATTATAACAGCCTGTCCAGCGGCTGGGGCTTTGATCGTAACAATTATCTGGTGGGCGTTGGTATCTCTTATAACCTTTTCGATCTGCGCCGGAAACAGTTAAAGCTGCGCACGCAGAAATCTGCTACTGACTATGCGCTGCGCAGATTGGAAGAACAAAAAAATCTGCTGGAGTTAAGCGTAAATCAGGCGGATGTGGAACTAAACACCGCGCGGCAGCGCCTGACCGAGATTCCTAATCAATTGAAAGCAGCGACTGCTGGATACCGCCAAAAGCTATCCTTATACAAGAGCGGCCTAACTGATATCATTGAACTGAATACCGCTCTAAATATATTATACCGTGCTGAGACCGATTATGCACAGGCCCGCTTCGCGTACACTAGTGCTTTATTTCAAAAGGCGGTTACGGTCAATAACCTAAGTTCTGTTTTAAACCTTTTAAATTAAACTATTATGTCAATGGTCACCTCAGCACTGAAACGGCCCATCACCGTGGTAGTCATTACCCTCAGTTTGATGATCTTTGCCGTGCTCAGCGCGCTCCATATACCCATAGATATTTTTCCGCAGCTCAATCTGCCAACTATCTATGTGATCGAATCTTACGGCGGCATGTCTCCGCAACAAATGGAAGGATTCTTTAGTACCCGTTTGCAGGACCAGTTCCTGTACGTAAACGGGATCAAAAATATTTCTACCAAAAATATCCAGGGCCTTACGATGCTCAAGATCAGCTTTTATGAAAGCACCAACATGGCCGAAGCGCAGGCGCAAGTGGCTCTACAGGTAAACCGTGCCATGAAGTTCTTTCCACCCGGCGCTTTACCTCCGCAAGTGATCCGTTACGATGCGTCATCTCTGCCGGTCGGCCAATTGGTATTATCGGCTCCTGGCCGCAGTCTGAAAGAAATTTATGATATGGCCGCTACTCGCATCCGGCCGATGTTTGCCTCAGTTCCCGGTTTGTCGGCACCGCCCCCATTTGGTGCAAATTCTCGCTCTATAACCGTAAGTGTTGACCCCGCTAAGATGCGCAGTTATGAACTGACGCCGGACGAGGTGGTACAAGCGCTGGCAAAATTCAATGCCATGTCGCCATCCGGTAACTTGCGGATCGATAATACCATGTTTACCACAACTATCAATTCCCTGGTAAAAAAATCTGAAGAGTTCGGCGATATCCCGATCAAGACCAAGAATGGTGTATCCGTGCTGGTAAAAGACGTTGCCCGAGTGGCCGATGCATCTGACATTACAGTTGATTATGCACTTATCAACGGCAAACGGTCGGTTTACATCCCTGTTGTTAAGACTGCTGATGCCTCAACCTGGTCGGTGGTACAGGGGCTCAAAAGCAAACTTCCCGAGATGCAGAGTTTATTGCCTGATGATATTAAGGTATCATATGAGTTTGACCAATCTGTGTTTGTGATCAATGCTGTTAAAAGCTTGATAACTGAGGGCGGCTTAGGCGCTTTACTAACGGGCTTAATGGTATTATTATTTCTACGTGATTGGCGCAGCAGTTTGATTGTAGTGATCACCATTCCTGTTTCGATTTTATTAGGAGTGATGCTATTGGGTGCCTTTGGGCAAACCATTAATATCATGACCTTGAGCGGCCTGGCACTGGCTATCGGTATCCTGGTCGATCAGGCAACGGTGACCATAGAAAACATCCACCAGCATTTGGAAATGGGCAAGTCTAAGAAACTGGCTATCTATGATGCCTGCGAGGAAATTTCGTTTCCGCTGTTGCTAATACTACTATGTATTCTTGCGGTTTTCGCTCCCTCATTCCTGATGAATGGAGTACCAAAAGCTATGTTTTTACCGCTCTCGATGTCGATCGGTTTAACGATGATCGTGTCTTACATTTTAGCACAAACGCTGGTACCGATTTTGAGCAATTGGCTGATCAAAGCAGAACAATACCAGCACTACGAACATGGGAAACTGCATGCCCATGCCGGCGAGGCAATGAATAACCAAGAGGAAGACCAGGTAAACGATCACTTAAAGCATGAACAGGAAGAACCGAAAAAAAATGATCTTTTTGAACGTGTAAAGTTGCGTTTCATGGCCATTATTACCCACTGGATGCCCAATAAAAAATGGATAGTTCCGGTGTATCTGGTAGCGGTGGTGGTTTTGGCGGGCATTGGTTTTGTGATCATCGGGAAAGATATGATGCCCAAGCTGAACAACGGTCAATTCCTGATCCGCATCAAAGCACCGGACGGAACACGCCTGGAACGTACAGAAGATAAATTTAAACAGGTATTGAGTATCATTGATAAAACTGTTAATCATCATGTGGAGATCAGTTCGGGTTATGTGGGGATTATTCCCAGCAGTTACGGCAGCAGTAACCTTTACATTTTCAATACAGGCACCCATGAAGCCGTGTTGCAGGTAAAACTGGATGAAAGTTATAAGGTAAGCATGGACGAATTGAAAGATGCGCTGCGCAAAAATATCAGCCATGATTTGCCGGATTTACGCATCACCTTTGAGCCAATTGATATGACCGAAAAGATCATGAGCCAGGGCGCCGCCACACCGATTGAGATTCGGGTGGCAGGAAAGGATATGGCGCAGATTGAAAATTATGCCAACAAGGCGGTAGCCAAATTGAAAAAAATCAACTATTTAAGAGATGTACAGATCGTGCAGCCGTTAAAAATCCCGGTGATTGCGATTACGCTCGACCGGCAAAAAGTATCCCAATTCGGTTTAACCGTAACCGACATTGCCCGCTCAGTAACTGCCAGCACTTCCTCGAGCCGCTTTACAGAGAAGAATCAATGGTTGGACGAGGACAAACAATACACCTACCAGGTGCAGGTACAGATCCCGGAGTATACCATGAATACCATGGACGAGTTGAAGGAAATACCGTTACTTAAGGGACAAAGCACCCCGACATTGGCCGACGTAGCAGACTTTAAAATGACCTATGCGCCGGGCGAATATGACCGTGCAGGTCCGCGACGTTTCCTTACTGTCAGCGCTAACATTAACAAAATGGACTTGGGTACGGCAACCGCCGACGTTCAAAAAGTATTGAAGTCAATCGGTAAGCCACCAAAAGGATTGGTAGCCGAACTGAAAGGGATGACCAACCTCCTGACAGAAACCATGAGCAGCTTACAAAGTGGTTTAGGTTTCGCCGTATTGGTGATCTTCCTTTTGCTGGCCGCCAATTATCAGTCGTTCAAGCTTTCTCTTACCGTACTTTCAACAGTACCGGCAGTTATTTTGGGGTCACTCACCGCCCTGTTGCTAACAGGCTCAACACTGAATTTACAATCCTATATGGGTATGATCATGTCTACCGGCGTATCGGTGGCTAACGCGATCTTAATTGTTACCAACGGTGAAAAATTAAGAATGGAATTCAAGGATGCCACACGCGCATCCATAACCAGTGCTGCCATTCGTTTACGACCTATCCTGATGACCAGCCTGGCCATGATGGCGGGCATGATTCCGATGGCATCCGGCTTAGGGGAAGCTGGTGAACAAACTGCACCTTTAGGGCGCGCAGTTATCGGCGGCTTATTTGCGTCGACTTTAGCTGCCTTATTCATCCTGCCTTTGGTATTTGCCTGGGTACAGGATAAAACCACTTACGATTCACCATCACTGATGCCTGAAGAAAACATGGCTATCAAAACTTCAACATTATAAGAACATGAAAACCAAATTCATCATTATAGCTTCTGCAGCACTATTTTTCGCAGCCTGCTCTGGTAATCAAAAACCGGTTGATCTGACCGAACAAAAAACTATCAGTAATAAAAAATACGAGATCGGCACCATCACTGAAAAGGCGTTATCCAGTTATGCTCGCTTGCCCGGCCAGTTAAATCCATTCAACGAAGTAAATCTGTTTCCTAAGGTTAACGGCTTTGTTAAAACGGTATTGGTTGATCGCGGAACCCAGGTACGCAAAGGTCAGCTACTATTAACGCTGGAAGCTCCTGAAATGGAATCGCAGTTGCAGGCCGCTAATTCCCGTTACCTGCAGGCGCAGGAATCGGCTAATGCAAGTAAGGAAAAATACAGCCGTCTAAAACAAGCTGCCACAGAACCCGGTTCTGTTTCCCCGCTTGAATTGGATAATGCACTATCACGTATGAAGTCAGACCTGGCTATTGCTAATTCTGAAAAAGCAAACGTGGGTTCTGTTGGAACCATGCAGGGATATCTTCGCATATATGCACCTTTTGACGGTACTATCGTACAGCGCAATGTATCTCCAGGTGCACTGGTTGCACCCGGCAAAGCGACCGATCAGCCGATGCTCGTTTTACAGGATACCCGGAAACTGCGGCTTGAAGTGGCTATCCCTGAAGATTATGTTGACAAGGTGAATTTAAAACAGGCCGTTACTTTTACCTTTAATGCAATACCCGGCATTTCTCATAGTGCCAAGATCAGCCGTTCGGCCAATGCTTTAGGTATTATGCGCTCAGAAGCCATCGAGATTGATGTGTTAAACAAAGATGGCCAGCTAAAACCGGGCATGTATGCCGAAGTAAAAATACCGATGCGCTCCGGAGCCAAATCATTATTGGTTCCGAACTCTGCTATCGTTCGATCTACAGAAAGGAAATATGTGATCGTTGCCAGGAATGACAAAGCTGTGTTAACGGATATAAAGGAGGGCCTAACCGGAAAAGACGCTACCGAAGTGTTCGGAAACGTGAAGGCTGGCGACCGGATTGTCTTGAATGCAGGCGATGATTTAAAAGACGGTGATACCATCCGCTAAATTGCCCCCCGGGTGGTTTCCCGGGGGGTGCTCAAATAACGCACCGGTTAAAATGTGACCTTTTCATCATCCCGTTGCAGTCGTTGGCCAGGAGGAACTTCGTTCCCGCTTTGCTGTAAACGCTGTTTTGTCTTGGTAAACGCAAGGAATCTGTATGGGCTAATTCGCAACGTCGGGTAGCCCTAAGGTGGCCTTGCCTTTTAGATCCTTTCTCCGTTCGGGCTTCTCAGCATCGACCGTGATGTCCTCATTCAACAGTAGGTCAAAAGCCGGCCATGTCCTTCGGATGCCCCGTCCGGCAACGGTAGCCGGATCGGCAGCCGCCTTTTGACCTTTCGAAGTCCGTGCCCCTCCCGCTTTGCCGACTGACCGGTTCCAGGGATGGCGGTCCGGATGTTTCCAGGTGTCTTCATTTAGCCTTTGCAGAGGCAAATTTATACCTCTTCGGCTTGCAAGGCCAGGCTTCGTGCCCGAAAAAAATCTCCACACCTCCGCTTACGCTCCGGGTCGTATTTTATTTCTATGGCAGCCTTGCAAGCCAGCCCCCCGCGCAAATTTTCTGCCTCTATCAAAGGCCAAATGAGGTTTTCCGCCGAATGGGTCATAACAGAATTTATTAACGCATTAATTAAAAAAATCATGGAAATCACCGGGAGATTGGTAGCAGACGCTACCGTGAGAGCAGTCAATGAGGACAAAAAAGTAACAGGGTTCAGGGTAGCGGTTAACCGCCGCTACAGATCACAGGGCGAGCGAAAAGAGGAAACCGCCTTTGTGGATTGCACCTACTGGCGCGGGGCGGGTATCGCACCCTATTTGAAAAAAGGCATGGTCGTACAGCTTTCGGGTTTTATGACCGCTGAACCATGGGTAAGCCGTGACGGTGAGCCGATGGCAAGCCTGCGCTTTCGCACCGAAGAAATCAACCTGCTGACTAAATCGGCCTAACCTGACACTAAGTAACAGATTTAAAAACTTTAAAAATTAAACAAATGGCACACCATCTTTTTTATAACGGGCAGACAGAGAAACACAGTTTTTTTAGTGTAAAAGAAAAAGCCTGGCACGGGCTGGGGCAGATCGTGGAGGATTACCCCACCAGTGCGGAAGCGATACGCTACGCAGGTTTAGACTATATAGTGGAAAAACGGCCCTTATTCACTAATGCCCTGAATAATGAACTGACCGGGTTTGACCCGGATTTTGCCACCTCTAAAATCGAAGTACCCGGCTGCTTCGCTACCGTGCGCAATGATAACGACAGCGTGTTGGGCGTAGTGGGCAAAGACTACGAAGTGGTACAAAATGCCGATGCGTTCCAGTTCTTCGATGCGATCGTCGGGGGCGGGGATGGTATCAAATACGAAACCGCAGGCGCTTTAGGCAAGGGCGAACGCATTTTCATTACGGCCAAGCTACCGGATTATATCAGGGTCGGTAAACAGGATTTAATCGAGCAGTATTTATTCCTGACCACTTCGCACGATGGTTTCGGCAGTATCACCGCCGCTTTTACACCGACCCGTATCGTTTGTAACAATACCTTAAATGCTGCTATGCGCAACCATTCAGGGGGTATCAAAATCAGGCATACCGCTTCCGCTAATGACCGCCTGAAACAGGCGCACACCTTAATGGGCATTTCGCATGTAATGGCCGGAGAATTAGAAGAACTGTTCAATCATTGGACACGGGTGCGCATCACCGATGCGCAGGTGAAAAAGCTGATACAGGTGGCTTTAGCGCCGAACAAAGAAGTGATTACCAATTTGGAACTGGGCTTACTGGATAAGCTATCCACCACCTACACCAACATCGTGGAAAATGCCTATGCCTATGCGATGGGTAACCCGACCCAGCAAATGGAAACTACCGCCGGGACATTGTTCGGGGCTTACAATGCCATCACCGGCTATTACCAAAACGTGCGGAACTTCAAAGACGGCGATGCCAAATTTAAATCCATCATGGACGGCACCGCCAAACAACGGGGGCAGATCGCTTTCGACCTGTGCGGACAATTCGCCAAAAATGGTGCGGCTGCGCTGAACCTGAATTAATCCATCAGGCAGGGGAGCAATTCCCCTGCTTTTATTCCTTTGAATTATGAAAACACAACACAGTTATACGATACCCTGCGGGTTGTTACTAATCGCTTTTTGCCTGTTCATCCGCTATGTTATCGGACGGCGCAGGTTCAACCGCAGGGGGATTGCAGGTTTGCAGCAATTCAGCAGTTACCGCAAATTCGTGGTGACCACGACCATCGAACGGGTAATCCTGTTCGTTGCTAACCTGTGCGGGTGCGCAGGGATTTTTTTACTGGCCGTTGCAGGCTTTAACCATCTAAAACTTTAAGCCATGGGCATTTTAGCAAATAAGACCGGGCGGAAAGCGCTTACCATTTTAGGTCAGACGCTCAAGTTTTTCGACCAAACCGCACTGCTATACATGAGTGCGGCAGATGCCGGGGAAGCCCGAAAAGCCGAAAACCTGATAAAGGGCATTATTGAAGGCAATGGCTTTACCGCCCGAAACCGTAACGGCAACTATATTTTATTCAAAACCACTAAAATTTAATGACCATGAAGACGAACTTTTTTGAACAGATAGCAGGCTTACAAATCAATGGTAACCTGCTCTTGAATATCCACCACGATGAAACAGGCGTAATTACCGTTTCGACCGTTTTGAAAAAAGGCAACATCACCGCAACCGCCGGGAATAGTTTACCCCCGATGTTGTTCAAAGGCACAGCCCCCGAACTGGACGAGGGATTTTTTAGTCAATTCGCACAGCCGATAAAACAGACCGTTGGCCTCATCAATAATTTGGAAGCCTACCAAAAAGAACTGGACAAGGCCAAAAAGAACGGCAAGAATGATAAGGACAAAACCGCCAAAGCTACCGAACCCGAAGACGATAGCGAGGATGAACAGAACCTGTTTACCCAACAGGCCGATTATACCGAAGCCAAAGCGGAGAAAAAACGCCTGTTCGACGATGCGATGGAAAAATCAAAGGAACTGGCTAAACAAATGAAGTACGCCGAAGCGTTGGCGCAACTACCCGACCCCGCCGACTATGCCGATAAAGCCGAACTGATAGCAAGCAGGCGCAAGGAAATCGAAGCCGGAAAAGAGATATACGACAAGTTAGCTAACCAATTCAAAGATTAAGCAACCGCCATGAAAACATTCATTTTACCGAGGGTATTCCTGCATAAGGAAAACGGGCAGGAGATTCGACTGACCGACCCCAACGACCAATTTACCATAACTGATGTACAGCACTTTTATGCAGGCACGTACCCCGTGCTGACCAATGCGAAGATCATCGGCCCGGAGATCAAAGACGACGAAGCGCAGTACCGCTTTGAAAGCACGATGGGAACGAAAGGATAGCCATGAAAAAGAGCACAGTTAACCGGGTTATAAAAATCAATACCAAAGGCGACCAATGGAAAATACAGCAATTGTTCGGGGAACTCGCAGGGCGGTTAGACCGCCTGCCCGATGCCGACGAAGTAAGGCGCAACCCCTTAAGGAGCGCACCCGCAGGACTAACGGAAATGGTTTTCTGAACCACCGCTTTCTACCCTTTTGGTCATTCAGCGGGAACAGGGAAAGGATAGCAAGGGAGTATTTTCACTCCCTTGCCAATCTCTGCGCTTACTACCAAATTCCTGTGCCGCAAACAACCCTGCCGTTCCCGCAGGATATTTACAGCACCTGGCAGGAAGCGGCCAAACAGGTTAGCGCCATCGACCCCAATTTTCATTGCCAGATTTTGCAGGATAAAGGAAAAAAGGCCGTTTTGTCGGTAGTGAAAACCTTTGATCTGAGCAACTGCCTGTTCTATATCCCGGTCAGGGCTTACTGGATTTGGTCGCAGACCGCCGGACAGGAGCGCATCACCGAACTCGTCACGGTCATTTTCGCCTACCTCCATCAGGTCGTTGAAATACCATTCTACGCCGAAAACGGCAGTTTCCTCGATTATCAATACGATACCTTGGAACAATGGATAAACGAAGCGGAGGACGAGGGTAACACGGACGAAGAAGAAAAGGCTTGGCGTCAGCATCAGGAAGATACCTTATATGAAATGCGCCGGGCAGGCGGCCATATCATGCCCGTCATCAAAAATCCCGTTTGGTTAAAGCGCATGGAGAAAGTCGTATGGAACTACCGTCACCGTGATGCGCACGAACTGGAATGGGAACTACTGGCTATCGAATTTTTACAGCTTTACCGCCAGTACCCCAAACGTTCCCTGCCCGATTGCATCCATCCCGGTTTGGTTTACCCCGACGAGGAAGAACGTATCCGGGTTGACCAGTATACCGGTTTCTATTGGAGCGACCGGGATTGTTTTCAGGACGAATTAATGAACATGATCAATTGCAGTTTTCAGGAAATGCCCGTCATGGACGAACCCACCGCCGTTCATTTTTTCGATACGCTCCCCGACCCGCAGAAGGTGGATTTTGATTTTGAGAACCGCCTGTTCGGTTTGATGGAAAGATTAAGGGATTTATTAGACCAATACGACCATGAAGAACATCACCCAACAGTTTAACACGGGCTTTGAACCGTTCAAAGCCTTGCTGATTTACAAGCATGAAAAGGAAGCGGAAATCAACCAGTTTCAGCGAAATGAGGAGGAAACGCAGATATACGTCGAAAGCTATGATATTGGTAAGGATGGCCGCCCCATCAATGCCCATCCGTTGACCTTAAAGGAAATGACGGCCTTGCATGCTTTACTGCAAACCTCGCCGGAACTACAGGACACCTGCCTGAAAAGTAAAGGACTGCTGCCGAACAAGGTATTATATGTCAATCAGCAGGCCAACGGCTTTGCGGTTTGGTACACCCCGCCGCAGGAAGTGACCTTATTTTTTGTGGATGGCCTGCATATCCCATCGGGTAAATTTCCTATTCCCGCCATGCTTTGGAAAGCCAACGCCGACACCTTGTGTGTCTATGCGGTCAAAGGAAAAACCAAACCCCATGAAAATACCAAGCTCTGCCATGCCCCCTACCTCAACATCTACGGGAGCGGTCAGGTCTGCATGGGTACGGTGCAGATCAATATCGGCAAATCCACCTGTTTGGAGGATTTTATGGCCACATGGGAACGCTATTTCTTTAACAGCAATTTCAGCCATTCCATTAGCGGGAACAACAGCACCAAAACCAATACCACCGATTTGTGGCGTTCCCTCACAGGCTCAACCGAACCGTTCCCCCAGGAGGAGCTATTAACTAATCATTTGACCCTTAAACAACTCATCCGATGAAAAAGCAAAAAATCAATAAACCCGCTGTACATATCGTCCAAAAGGAGCTGTTACAGCCCTATAACCCCGTAACCGTTAATTTGATTGGTGCAGGCGGTACCGGCAGTCAGGTATTGACCGCACTTGCAAGAATGAACCATGCGCTCACCGCTTTGGGACATGCCGGCGTATTTGTCCGGGTTTTTGATGATGATAAGGTGGACACGGCCAATTTGGGCAGGCAGTTATTTACCACCGCCGAATTAGGGCATTACAAATCCGTTGCCCTGATTAACCGCATCAACCGTTTTTTTGGAACGAGCTGGAAAGCCGAAACCATCCGCTATGATAAGCAGTCGCTGAAAAACAAAGAAGTAGGAAGTGCCACGATTACGGTTTCCTGCGTGGATACGGTAGCCGCACGTTACGAGATTGCCGAAATATTAGCCCACCTGACCGACAATTACGGCGGCCGCAACCGGGTAAAGTACTGGCTCGATTTCGGCAACAGCCGTTCAAGCGGTCAGGTCATATTATCCACCCTTGATAAAATCAAACAGCCCGCTTCGGAACTGTACCGCCCCGTGGAAAGCCTGCCGATGGTAACGGATGAATTTAAGGAACTACTGGCGGCCTCGGAACAGGGCGACAACACGCCAAGCTGTTCATTGGCCGAAGCCCTGACCAAGCAGGATTTATTCATCAATTCGGCATTGGCCAACTGCGGGGCTTCCTTGCTTTGGCAGATGTTCCGTGAGGGCATCCTATTTAATCGTGGGTTTTTCCTTAACCTGGCTGATTTCAGGACACAACCGCTGAAAGTAGCTTAAATAATCATTAGGCCACCTGCCGGAATCTCGGCGGGCGGGCGTATGCCCGCCCCGATTTCGCCCCGTGCTTTCGCATTGATTTTGGAGGATCGGTGAAACCACGGGGCGCTGCATTTTTTTGACTGTTACAAAGCTGAGTTCAGTCTTTCATCACGTTGCCATTCAAAGATATGCCTGCGTGCATCCCCCAGGCAGAACAAAGCTTTACGCTTCGCGGATTCCAAATCATTTTGCCAGGAAGGCCATGGGTGACTATAACCACTCGGCTGATGAACAATACTGATATGCCAGCGGCCTTTGGACTGCGGTGATAGATTGAGCATAAAATCGCCCGCCTTTCCGATATAGCCTCCTGATGGCATTTTCATCCATTGTAGCCCTGTATTTTGCTCATCTTCCAAATGCTGCAAATAGGTCAGCATATTAACAAGCACTTTCATTTCACCTGATACCCCTGTATCGCCTGAGAGCATTCGCTGAATACTACGGATGATCGCATCATGCGTACGGTGATCTCCCCAGGTCTTTAAACGGCTGGCAAGCTCAAGAGGTGTTAGTCCAAGTTCCTCGAACTGAGCGGTAAAACATCCTAAATCTTCGGTTATGTCCATAAGTCAATCCGTTTATGGAGACAATAATACGTCATAATGTCGTTAAATAAAAGTCAATTATGATATTTATTTATACCATTTGTGGAAACCTATTAGATTTAGGATTGTTCTCATTACCCATTGAATTAAAAATTTTAGAACTTTACGATAATTCAAAACCCCAATATATGCCGATCCAGAATATAAAGCACTTAGAAATACCAACGCTTAATTTTGATCTTAGTGATGAATACTGGACGCAGATCAGTGCCCCGGTCAATGAAAAATACGGCCCAGGCGAAATAAAAAATGCGGACACTGTTCAGGATGCCCTTAAGCTGGCATTTGTTAAATGCAGTGATTTATTTATGGCAGTTCTTGCCAGTGAAACGAGAGCCTCTTTTTACCTGTATATCCAACACCTTTTAGAGAATACGATAGATGTTTTCAAAGAAATGTTGGGTGGAGCAGAGTTTCCGGTGAATAAAAGTGACTTCGCCAATATCAGGCGAACACTTCGGATCGTGCTGGAACAAGCTTCTACCATTGATCTCAAAGGCAACCGTAATTTTATGCGGGAAATTGCGCAAAACCGCCAGAGTTATATTCAGACACTTGATAAATTGCTTTACCTCGGTTACCAGGCCTTTATCATCAGTCAGCAGATTGCCCAGAGCCAGTTATTCCCGCGATCAGTTAATTTTGATATAGACGAGCAGGGGCTATTAGGGGTCGGCACCGAACCTGCTTATAAGCCGATCCTTGATTATCTGGAAAGAGATATTCCCAAGCATGACCACAGCATCACCTTATATCATACAATTACAGACCTCATTGAAGTTTGGAAAAACCTGGGAGTAGAATATGGCGAGATGACCGGCTTTCTTGCTCAACAGATCGAAAATCCCAATTTCAGGTTTGCCGTATTACCAAAAGAAAAATTGTATGAAGAGGTGAGGCAAGCGTTTCCTGCCAATAGGAATGCGGCCATCAGTTTTTATGATGGGCTAACTGTTAGCCGCAGGAATGTTTTAAGCTTTGAGGATTGTATATTGCGAAGCCAGGATATTAACCGCATCATGTACCGCCCGTTAGTCGAGGTGACCATTGACAACGAGGTCTATTTGATAGCCGGATTTAACCGTTGGCTGGAATGTTTAAGTACTTTAACGACAAATGCTTTGCCCTGGGGCCATGTTGCCGATGAATGGAGGCAACATAAGCCAATCAAAGATTTTGTTCGGCATTTGGAAAGCACTCATGATGATATCTTGGAAGATGCAGCTGTAGTGTTATTAAAGGCGGCGCAAATTCCCTTTGATAAAAGTGTTAAGAGCCTGCGGCAGCATAAAGGCAATAACTTTCCTATCGGTAATATTAAAGGCATTGGTGAGATCGATCTTATATTTGCCGACACAACGCAAAAGATACTTTACATTGTAGAATGCAAACACAATAAATCCCGCTTCGATTATTTTAACTGGAAGCGGGACTACACCACCTTCAAGAGCAAGTATGAAACCCAGCTTAATAACAAGATTACGTTTGCTAAAGCTGAAACAGAACGGGTATTGGTTCATTTGGAAGTGGTGAACGAGGTGACCATTGAGGATAAAGCAGACTATATTGTCAACGGAATCTTCCTGATTAACGCGCCGACCTTGTATATGTACGATGCTAAATTTCCTACACTTACTCTCCATAACCTGCAACATTTGCTGGGTCGGAAATTCGTAATACCTAAGTTTGCCTTAAAAATGCCTGATGGCAATGAGATAGTAGTGGAGCAACCTTATTTCACGAACCTTGCCCTGATCGTCTAATGACTGGCGCATAACGTCGTCAAAACTTTTTGGCGAATTGCAATAAGGTTAAGGTTTGAAAAGTACCGGCAGCGATTGTCGGGCTTTCCTGTTTAATCAGGCCGCGTTCGCTCCTTTACCTATCCGAATTCGCTTGCTCTTTACCTCGCCGGACAATACCCGGTTAATATCATCAATGCTGTAATACAATATGCCGCCTATTTTAGTGAACGGGATCGTGCCATTGTCGCGAAGGGTTTGCAATGTATTGTCCGAGATCTTGAGCAAATTTTTAACCTGGTAGCTTTTCAGCCATTTCTTAGGCTCTTCTACCGCGTGCCCCAAAAGGCTTTTGATCTGGTTCAGTAAGATGTTGCCGAACTCCTGCAAGTCTTCTTTAGTGATAATTTCTGCTGCCATAAAATATGCGTTTAAATTCATACATCTTCCGGCTTCGCTGTGGCAAATACCGAAACTTACAGCAAATTTGGCTGAAAAGTGCCCCGATTTAATCCGAGCTTGTCCGAGTCGGACAGCAGGTTTTTTAAGAAGGAGATGTTATCGTATCAATTGCGTCCACAGTGCGGACGCAATTCAACTTCAGCATCAAAAACTTGTAAAGAAACAAACTGAATTATGCACGCAGTGCGTGCATAATTCAGTTTGGCTAAAGGTGGTGCATTGGGCGATTTACGAATGCGGTCCGTTTATACATTAAAATTGAGTTGAACATTGAAAATGAATTGTGCCCGCAGTGCAGGCACAATTCGTCCACGTAAAAAATGCTCAACTAGCATTTATATAAAATTGTATAGGCGGTCGGTATAGTGTATGGCGCTAATTAGCCTTTTGCGATATGGAAAATTAATCAACCAGTACTGCGATTGGTCCCAGCAGTTTTTCAAGTTCAGGATCTTGTTGATGTTCAAGGATTACTTGTAAAACCCCAATCCGCTTCCAGTTACCGGCAATCAGCAATTCTTCTTTATGGTTGCGGGGCGTCAAAATCGCTAACCTTGCCTTTGAACTCTCGATCTCCGCCTTTAACTTACCTGGGGCCATGGAACGGAAATTTTCCAAAGCTACCCGTGGGAATCTTGTCTTTTTCATAACTATAGTTTGGTTCTTGTTTTGATTAATAATTTGACATCACAAATTGTGATATCAAATTGTGCAGACACTGCCTGCACAATTTAAATAAATGCTTTCCGGCTATTCTATTTCTTTCTGTTGTTGTTTAATGACCTCGTTCTGAATTTCCTCAGAAAGCTGTTCTGCTGTCGGTAAGTAAAGCTGGTATTTAGAAGCGAAAACATTGCTCTTTTCCGGCAAGGTAAATTTGACTACCGTGTCGTTTTTCTCAAGACAGAGCAAAATCCCGATAGTCGGAGTTTCATGTGCCAGCTTTTCTATTCGGTCATAATAATTGACATACATCTGCAATTGCCCTAAATCCTGATGCGTGATCTTATGCGTTTTCAATTCAATAATAACAAAGCATTGAAGTAAGCGATTATAGAATACTAGATCAACAAAAAAGTCGTCACCATCGAGGTGTATACGCTTTTGCCGGGCTACAAAGGAAAAGCCGTTGCCCAACTCCAGCATGAATTCCTGGAGATGGGTAATAAGGGCATTTTCTAAATCCTTTTCATAATAGGCCGCTTCTGGCTTAAGCCCTAAAAATTCAAGCACCATGGGGTCCTTGATGATCTCCTTCGCATCTGCCGGCTGCTTTTCATTTCTCGCTACTGACAAGACTTTTTCTTTATCTGTGCTTAGTAAAAGCCTTTCGTAAAGCTGACTGCTGATTTGTCGATCCAATTGTCTGGCTGTCCAATTGTTCTTCACTGATTCCTGCAAATAAAATTGAATTTTTTCGTCGTTGTTAATCGTAAGTATGAACCTGAAATGAGACCAACTCAATTGTGTCCACAGTGTGGACACAATTGGAAATTTCCTATAGAACTGTCGGATACGGTTAAGGTTCCTTACCGCAAACCCTTCGCCAAACTGAGGTTTTAACTGGTCGGCGAGATACCCTATTAACCGCTCTCCGTATACCGCTCGCTCTCGACTATGTTGTTCCTCTTCAAAAATTCTTTTTCCAATGCTCCAGTACATCAGTACCCTTTGATGGTCGACGGCCCGAATGGCAGCTGTCTGAGCATTGTTAATTATGCTTTTTATCTCGTCGATGATGATCGCATCTGATTTCATACCAATTCCTCCTTCAATTTTTGTCCTGCTCGATTTGCTTCAAGGCGCTCCTTTAAGGCCTGCATATCCCGGTTGACCTTCTTATCCTTCATCTTTGCATAAATTTGAGTCGTGGCAAATTTGGCATGACCAAGCATCTTGCTGACAGTTTCCAACGGCACATCATTCTCCAGGGTCACCGTAGTCGCGAAAGTGTGCCGCGCAATATGCGTGGTTAATACCTTTTCAATACCCGCCAGATCGCCTATTTCCTTTAAATAGGCATTCATTTTTTGATTGCTCTTAACCGGTAACAAGCGATTCTCGATGATTCTGGCATCATGTTCAGCATACCGCTCGATGATCTCAATGGCTTGCGGGATCAATGGAACGTTGGATTCAATGGCGGTTTTGGTACGTGTAGTTTTAACCCCGGTGACACCATCCGCGCCGGTGATCACATGCTGAGGGGTTAACTTATCTACGTCGACAAAAGCATAACCGGTATAGCAGCAGAACAGGAAGGTGTCCCTTACTTCTGCCAGACGCTTCACTTTGAAATTGTAGGCGGCCAGGGCATTGATCTCCTCCCATTCTAATTCAAGACGATTGACCTTATTATAAGTACATTTAAAAAGGTTGAATGGATTGTGACTCATCCATTGATTGTTTACCGCAAGGTTGATGATCTTTTTGAGGTTCTTGATATAACGCATGGCCGTGTTATGCTCGATCTTATCCTCCGTTTTAAGGTACATTTCTAACCCGGTCACAAATCCGTAGTCGATTGATTCGAGGTAGATGTCCGGCTTTTTGTAGCGCCATTGAATATATGCTGCAGTTTTTTTGCGGACCGTCTTGTACTTAGTGAGCGTAGCCCGGACAAAATCTTTGTCGAGCAATTTCTCCAGTTGGTTATTATGCTCATCGAAAACTTCCAGCAACATGCGATGATTCGCACCCTCCCCGGTGTATTTCTGCTTGATCTTTTCAGCAGTGATGAAATCTTCCGTACGTTTAAGGTCGTCAAAAGCGCGCCGTATCTCGTTGATCGCCTCTATGATCTGGGTATTGATGTCTCTTACCTCCGAACCATTCCCTCTTACATAACCGGTTTCTGCATCCCATTTTGGGGGATCGACTTTTCGGCCGAGTGAGATCTCTGCGCGTTTGCTTAGGTAAGTGATCCGCGCGTACAACGGCACCATACCTTGTGCATCTGTTTTCCTTTTGTCAGCCCAGATCAGGACTGAAAACTTTTGTGCATTTTTCATTTGAATAAAATTTTAAATACCTGATAATTAATCAGGTCACGAAAACTCGCTTTTCATGACCAATTTCCACTTATTCAAGTGCTTCAAAATCAATCAATTAACCCACTATTCGGTGACCTTTTTCAGGTAGATAAAACAGGTCACCGCTATAGTCACCAAAACGAAGATTTGCATCATTTTTGGTGGGACCCGAACCCTCGGTCCAAACGGGACCGAGCTCATTTTAAATGACCTGATCCAAGTCTTAATCCGGGCCAATTATAAGTCCTAAAATTTGCGATAATTTGAGGTGTTTTACGCCCTGAAATTATGAATACAAATAATTGATTTACAATCAGTTAATCATTGATTTGGTGACTAAATTAGGTGTTCTGAACCAGTCACCGAATAGGCCGCTGGATGGGTCATAAATGCTGAGATATTTTGCGGTTTTTTGGGTATAAAAAAAGCGCTTAGACCAGTAATCTAAGCGCTTTTGATGTGCCTTGCGGCTCTTTTAGCGGAATGGACGGGACTCGAACCCGCGACCCCATGCGTGACAGGCATGTATTCTAACCAGCTGAACTACCACTCCTCCGTTTGGGTGTGCAAATATACAAACCATTTTAATTTACACAAATTGTTTTTTCAAAAAAGTTGGTTTAATCCAAATTCAGCAGTATTTTTTGATTGGCAGACTCTTTTGCACAGATAGTAAACCATTGGTTTTCAGATTTAAATAGCAAAATATCAAAGCAGGTTGCTCCGCAATTTTTTTTTGAAAAAAATATTCTATCGCACTTTAAAGTTAAAATATTGGCTTGCGGCGTCGCCTTGTGCCGTAATTCCCTGTACAATTCCTATGTATTTACCTGTTTGATCAGACGTATAGAACGACAACTGTTTTTTGCCCGGGGCCGAAGTATTGATATCGGGTGCCCAAAAAAGCAGGTTCCTGAAATCGGGGACCCTGCTTTTAGCAGTCTGTTCCGTGTCATATACCGGCGAATAAAACTCACGTTGCAATTGCAGGCCTTCATAATCGAGCACCACTGCCCTTGGGTCTATTTCAACACCACCAAGATCGCCCTTATAGGTTGTAAAGCTTAATATACCCTCGTATACCGACGGGCCCCAATAATACCGGTACGGAACATCTTCGAGCTTACGGACTTTCAACGGGTCAATAGCCATAACCTTGTCTATATTAAAAACGGGGACGTCGTCAAGCATTACTAACGGGTCGCCATCTAAAAACCCATTATCATTAAGTACCTTAATGTGATAGCGTTTTTGTGATCTGTTAACCCAAACCTCTCTTACATACTCCCTCAGCACTTCTTCCATTGTAGTAAAACGGGTATAGTTATCTAAAAGGTAGGTTTTATAGGGGCTTACATAAAAGCCCGAGCTATCAACCTGCGGCTCATAAAAGTGCTTGATCTTATTGCTTAAATAAATATTTTGAACTTGCATGCCCAGGCTTCCTTCCTCAATGGCATTTTGCATGCCCCCGGTAAGGTTAAATTCGGACACAGGGTATTTCGAGTATTGTTCAGAAAAGGGGCTTAAAATATCAATATGATAGGCCGTATCCCGTTCTGAATTGGTTTGAACCACTATTTCGCCGGGGCCATAAAGTTGCCTTGTATTAAAAACTAACCTGCCTGCCGAATCGCTTTTTGCGGCATAAAGCTGTACGCGTTTTCCCGGAACACTTAAATAGGCAACTATATCTTTGGCAACACCGCCGGTTCGCGTATTAGTTATTTTACCGGTAACCAGGTGCCCGTCATACTCTGGAAAAAAGCTGAATGCCGCCGTCTTACTACTAAGCACATTATCCCACTGAAACCTTCGCCAGCCTTGTGTAAGCATGAGGTTATCAAGGGCAGTGTCGGCTTCAGCATCGGCATCTTTTAAATAGTAACCAGGAGATTCTATATTTCCCCGCAAATCTGACTTGAGCCACAGATAACTGAATATTTCGCCGGCATCAATATTTTGTAATGAATCAATCTTATAAACAGACATCGACAGGTTGGCCGATTTCACCTGCCCCAAAAAATCTTTAGCAACAATATCTACACTTACTTTTCTACGGTGTGCATATGAAGCCTGATCAGCAGTGGCCTCGATAATGAGGTTTTGTTTGGGCCGTTTAAAATAAAGCCTTTCGCATACAGGTTGCCTGGCGCTATTGAAAATTGTTAAGTGCGATATTCCTTCGCCCAATTTAGCTTTATCAAGTATAAAGCTGGCTGTGCCGCTATTAAAAGATGCCGTCATAGCCAATTTAACTGATTGCTTTGTATGAGCAAACAGGTATAATTCGCCGGCTTCAAAACCGGCCCCCTTTACTGTGATCTCTACCTGTGTGCTACCTAAATCTTTTACCGCCATTACATAACCCCGGCTATTAACTGCGGGCAAATCTTTGGTAACAGGCGGGGTACCGCTCGATTTAATAACAGCTGTATAAATATTCCCGCCCGTCGGGGTAAATAAAAAGCTGCCGATACCAAATTTCAGCGGCCGGAAGCGCGCCACCGTATCGTGTTTCTGATCAATAATAAAGCCTCTGTATTCACTTAATCCTCTACCATCCGGTGCTGTAACTTTAAAGGCAACTTTACTGTTAATACCCGCAACGAGGTTCCCTCCTTCCGGGAAAAACTGAACGTCATAGTCTGATGGCAACGCCTTAACCTGTGTTTCGGGAGATTTTAACGGGTTGACAATGGTTATAGCCTTTTCAAAATAATAATCAGGGCTAAAATTTTTCATCCAGTTGGTATAGGCCCTTAACTTATAATTGCCATTACTTGCCGATACCGGTATATAAACAGACCCATTTCCAAGGCCGTTTTTCATTTCTATTTTAGTTTGTATTATGGCATTTTGCTTGCTGTCCAATACATCAACATATACAACTTTACTAAGGCCAAGCGGCTTGTGATAAGTAGCATCAACGTTATATACTTTAAACCACAAAATTTCGCCGGTGATATATGCGCTTTTATCAGTATGCACAAATATCTTTTCCTGCACAATAGTTTGGCCGTACTTATTAAAGCTATCGGAAATCTGACCTATTGTTTGCGCCACCCCGCTTAATGATAACAGCAGCATACCTGAAAGCAATGGAACGATAGCAAGTTTTTTAATTTCTTTCATAGCCAAAATCTTATTGATTTGTTTTCATGGCATTATTTATATTTTTTATTTTCTATCTCTCTTTCCAAAATGAGGGCGTTTGCACCCACCCCCTGATCCTGCAATCAGTACATTCAATCGATGAATAAGTATACCCTATTACAGCCATTTTCTCGGTTATATCAAGAACTGGTATGGCTCCACCATTGATTATTATGCCCAGTACATCATTTTGTTTGGTTTTAGGGTTAAAAATAAGTGCAGTATCAGGCGGGCCGCAATCATACGGATATGCTGTCACCCATTCGCGGGGGAGATCGGCATTATCAATAAATACCCTTTTGGATTGAATATTGGTTACACTTATATAACCAATAACGGGCTCGGCCGGATCTTTAAGGTTGTGGATATTGCCTGTTAGCTGTGATGGCTGTGCATCGAATATACTGCCTAATTGTTCCGTGTTTTTTTTCATGTTTTCCCAAAACTGGTAAGCTTCTTTTGTTAAAGCATACTGTTTCAGAAAAATGGAATAACGCATTTCAATTTTTTCAGATGTTGAAGCTATGGTTGTTACAGGTTGCTGAAATATCACATCCTGCGATAGTTTAGCTGATGACCCTATCACTATGGTACTTGATCTGTCTCCCGTAAAACAATAATAACTGCTTTCGCTGGGTGGCCGAAAAACAACTGCTTTAGCCACAGGATCAACCATATATGCCGATTGGTATTTGGAGTGGAACCGCCAGGTTTCATCATAACTCCAACGGTAATATCGGGTGTTATTTGCAGCATCATGCGTATTTACATAGATCTGTACATTGTTGTTTTTAATATAAAACCCAATACTGTCAATGGGCTGCGTTTTTTTCACCTCTACATAATCAGATGCATATTCCTTGCTATCATTAGTAATAATGTGCAACCGGTATTTTTTTGACGCATCCAGGTTAAGCCCGGCTGTAATGTAGGCTCCATTTCCCTGTGGTGTAAGTGAATATACTGTTCCCCCTTCAGCCTCAACGGATACAGCGCAGTTATCAACCCCGCTTGTACTTACGCTACCCGAAATATTAACCGTTCTGCTTAGTTTTATTATTGTTGAATCGCTGCCATTGTTTATCACCCCTTCAACAACGAGGTAATGATTGGGAGAGTCAACAATTTTAGGGTTATAAGGCTTTTTACAGGCATTATATATACCTCCCAGCAACAATAAAATCAATATGTATCGTTTTCCTTTCATCACTTTCAATTAAAACCTGATATTATAATTAATAAATGGAATGGGTTTGGCAAATATGGATAGCTTATACCCGTTAATAACCCCGCCCTGTTCGGTAAAGAATGTTGAATACGCGTTTTGCCTGCCGGTTAAGTTATACACCCCTATTGTAAATGAGTTATGAGTTAACTGGTGCACTTTATGATTGCCTTCAATGTTCATTGAAAAATCCGACCTGAAATAGTCCGGAATTCGGTATTGGTTCCTGTCTGAATAAAACACCCGTTCCGAACCACCATACTCGTACTTGGCAATAGGCAGTGTGATAGGTCTGCCTGTACTGTAAGTAAGATTTAAAGACACGCTAAACCTGTGTGAAAACCTGTAGTTGCCAATAAAATTAAAAGCATGTGGTTTATCAAAATTTGCAGGATAATAAGCCCCTCCATTGATCAAATCACCGGCATTAGGGTCATTTTGCCTTAAAAATGTGCGTGAATAAGTATAGCTGATCCATCCGTTGGCTTTCCCGGTGGCTTTTTTTACTAAAAACTCAATTCCATATGCTTTACCCTGTGTACCTACCACATCTGTTTCAATATGATGGTTTAATACCAGGTTGGCCCCGCTTTTGTAGTCAAGGTAATCTCTTAACCGTTTGTAATAAACCTCAACTGATGTTTCAATAGTATTTGATTTTAAATTATGATAAAGACCTAACGATACCTGATCGCCATATTGAGGTTTGATATTAGGATCGCTTAGTTGCCAAACATCAGTTGGGGATATGGCTGTTGTGTTTGATAACAGGTGAATATATTGCCTAAGCGTATTATAGCCGCCTTTTATGGATAGGTTATCGCCCAGCTGGTACCTGGCCGAAACCCTGATTTCGGGCCCCGAATACGTTTTAATAAACTTACCGCTTGCGTAATTGGTACTATCCAGCAGGTTGGCACTTGTTTTAGGCAGGTTTGGCGCATAGTTATACACCGTTTGCGGCCCAAGGAAATTATAGATCGAATACCTTACACCACCACTTATCGACAAGTCGTCGGTAACGTCAAACTTATCGCCCAGGTATAAGGCGCTTTCCAGGGCCTGTTGTGCGGCGACAACATCGGGGGCTGCTAATGATTGCGCGCCAAGGGGCTGAAAGCTTCCGGGATGGAGTTTATAATAAATAGAGCTTAGCCCGAAGTCGACAGTGTTTTTACGGTTAAGATAATAAGTGAAATCTGTTTTGAAATTACTTTGGTTAATATCAAAGTTTAGCTTGTAGGCGTTTACCGGGTTGTCGGCACTTAAAACATCATATTGGTACTTGTCTATCCCGGCTGTAATAACACTAAACAGTTTGTTGTTAAAATTATGCTTCCATTTCAGGTTGATGTTCCTGTTGCTGTAACTGTAAGCCGTATCACTGTTGAGCCTAAATTTGTCCCTGCTTATATAACTGGTTAAATACAGGTTATTTTTATCATCTATCTGATGGCTTATATCGAGGTTGAGATCATAAAATGAGGCCGAACTATGCTTATAGGCATCCGGGAGGAGCTTAAGGAGCCAGTCGGAATAAGTGGTGCGGCCACCGAATGAAAACGAGGTTTTATCCTTAATAATAGGTCCCTCAACATTAAGCCTGCTGGTGATTAAACCAATGCCTGCCGAACCGGTAAACTTCTTTTTATTACCTTCTCGATTGGTTACATCTAATACCGAAGACAAACGCCCGCCAAACCTTTCGGGGATACTGCTTTTGTATAATTCGATATCCTTAACTATATCGGGGTTAAACGACGAAAAGAAGCCGAAGAAATGCGAAGGGTTATAAATGGTGGCATCATTCATCAATATCAGGTTCTGATCGGCCGAGCCTCCGCGTACGTTAAAACCTGTTGTGGCCTCTCCTACCGATTGAACGCCGGGCAGGGTAAGCACCACCCTTAATATATCGGCCTCGCCAAATACAGTAGGTACTTGTTTTATACTTTTAATATCGAGCCGGTTTACCCCTAACTGAACATTGCGTACGTTAGCTACTTTTTCGGCAGATATTTTTACTTCTTTAAGACTGGTTACCTGCTCCTGCATTTCAATAATGATCTTCCCATCCGAGTAAAGGATGATTTGCCTGCGGGTGTCGCGCATACCAATGCCCCTAACACTTAAAACCTGCCTGCCTTTGGGTAATTTGATAGTAAAATAGCCAAACTGATCGGTAGCCACTCCTGTTTTGGTATTGGTAACATAAATACTGGCCCCGGTTACCGATTCGCCCGATTTGGCTTCTTTCACATAGCCGGAAAGTGTTGCCGTACCCGCCTCAATCGTGTTGGTTTTGACCCCTATTTCATACAGCTTGTTTTCTGTTGTCGCTTCGGGTATCTTTTTATCTTTGTCAAGATCAGCATTAACCGGTGAAACACTCATATTGGCTGCAGTAGCATTGGCAGCTGTGATGCCAAAATACCCGACAGCTAATCCCGTCTGTATTTCGCGCCCTTTAGTTAAAAATACCTGTTGCTGTTTGGTAATGGCGAAACTAAAACCGGTGTTTTTAAAAGCCTGGCTCAATATGGTTTCAACAGGTTTATTGGTTACCTGCAGGGTTACCTTCAAACTGTCAAACTGCATTGGGTCGTAAAAGAAACTATAACCTGATTTTGCTTCCAGTTCTGTTACAAACTGCTCAATGGTAGCTTGCTGAAAGTTTACGCTGATTGATTTTACCGCCCCCCGCTGAGCATAGCATACTTTAATTAAAATCAAAAAACAGAAACTTAGAAAGTAAATTTTTTTCATCCGGTTATTTTATTTTCCTGCCGATATAGTCAATGCAATATTACTTTGCCCCGTTAAACAATAAGGCACAATACATTAGTTAGTTAAATGATCATAATAAGTAGCTACATCCACTATAGCCTGTTCCAGATTTTCGCGAAAATCAATATTGTTCGCTTTTATATATTGCCTAAGCTCTTTCTTTTTATCCTTAAGTATAGCTAACAGTGCTCCTTTCCCGCTAAAATTGGAATAGCTATTTCCCTGTTTCAGGTAATAGTTTTTTGTCTCGCTAAAAAAAGATTCAATGGTATTGTTCCCGGTACTGGTTTGGATGCTCTTGGCCCTTTTTACAATGATGCCGATCCTTTTACCCTGGTATAATTGATCATAAAAACCGGTAGCAAGGCCGGCCTTGCCAGTCGAATCGGTAGTAATGCGTATAAAATGATGGTTAAGCAACCAAAATTCCGATACGCGCTCGCTTAGTAATGAAATTTTTGTAAAGTGATTATAAAGCAGTATAACTACCAAATCTTTATTCAGATCATATAACATCGGGACGTCGCGATAAACCGCTGCTCCGTATTTTACCGCCCCCGGTGTAAAAATCTTATTGTCAAAAACATATGCGTTGCCTTTTATCAGGGGATCATAAAATTCATATTCGGGCCCGTTATACAGGTGTGATTGTTGATCTATGGCAGTATGATAATTAGCAATTACGAGGCCTAAACCTGTGCTATCAATGCCCGTTTGTGCAGAAACATGACTATTTGCAATTATGCCCCATGTGATAACTAAGGCCAGGAGTGATTTTTTTACCATTTAGGTTTTTATAAAAATGAAATTTACATGACTTTCAATTAATTACCAAACGCCACCCTTCTAATAAGCCAAAGCAAGTGTATTAATCGTGTTACATAAAAAACAACTGCAGTACCGTATGTACTATTACGAATGGGCTAAAACGGATGCAACAGCTCTTGCTAAATAATTATGTATTAAGCACCTAAATGTTATTACTCAAATAAATCAACCCCAAATCATATGCCTGGGGCAACCTTTAGGATTTTTATAAAATCCTTTTCCTCATCAAGCGCAAAACACATAAGTCGATGGGTATAGTGCGCCCTAATGCCAATTTGCAATATGGGCATGGAAAACAAAAGCGCAGCCAAATATCTAATTCCGTTTAATATTAGGTAAGGCTATCGATGCAAACATTCTTTAGTGAAAGACGGGGTTATCCGAGGTGCTATTAAACAAAAAAGCAAATTAGTCCCTAATCAATAAAATATCATCTCTCTTACTGTAACAACCCTCCCCTGTTATCGTCTTATTTTTGTGTAGACAATTTTACAATACCACCTCAATAAAACATCTACCTTAGATTAAATGTTTAATTGTCGGTTGTCACCGGCCAATACCTGCAATGCCGCGCAAAACCCAATAGGCAATACAGGTTTTTACCAAAAATAACATATACTAAAATGGCTATTAACTTACAAAAAGGGCAGAAAATAGATATCGGCCTTTCAAGAATGACAGTTGGTTTGGGCTGGAACCCGAATGAAGGTACAGGTTATGATTTCGATCTCGACGTATCGGCCATCATGATCGATGCTAACCGACTGGTACCTCAGGATGAATTTTTTGTATTCTATAATAATGTCGATTCGCCCGAGCAATCGGTCCACCACACTGGTGACGACCCAACAGGTGGTAACAGCGATGGCGGCGATGATGAATCTATCACTGTCGATTTAACTAAAGTGGATGCCCGCATCCAGGAAATTTTGTTTGTGGTAACTATTCACGAAGCACAGGCCCGCCGCCAGAATTTTGGGCAGGTGCGCGATTCGTACATCCGCATACTGGATAATCAAACAGGCGCCGAAGTTTGCAAATACGAGCTGGGCGAGGATTTTTCTATCGAAACAGCTATCGAGTTTGGCAGGCTTTATAAACGCAACGGGGCATGGAAGTTTGAAGCATCGGGCGTAGGTTATAAAGAAGACCTGGCTTTCTTTTTAAGTAAATATTTCAAAGGGCAAATAATCAAATAAGGCAATGGCTATAAATTTGGTAAAAGGTCAAACAATTGACCTGCGCAAAAATGATAAAGGCGAAAGTTTCGACCTGTCGTCAGTAACTATTGGTTTAGGCTGGGATGTTAGGAAAACACATGGCGGCGGCTTTTTAGGCAAGCTGTTTGGAGGCGCCGAAGAGGCCGAATATGATTTGGATGCGATAGCGTTTTTGCTGGATAAGAACGGTAAGGTTGCTAATCGCGGTTACGCCAAACAAACCGCCAATGGCCGTACCATCAATATGTTTGAGGGCGATGTGATCTACTTTAACTCTATGCATCATCCATCCGGACACATCTGGCTTACCGGCGATAACCGTACCGGGGCAGGCGAGGGCGATGACGAGCAGATCATCGTAAAACTTGATTCGCTCGACCCAAAATATGACCGCATCCTTTTCCTTGTGGCCATATACCAGGGCCGCAAAAACAACCAGCACTTTGGCATGGTTGAGAACGCTTTCATCCGCGCAGTTGATAGTCATGGAAAAGAGATCGCTAAATTCAGCCTCTCCGGTGATTCAACCTATAACGGTATGTGTTCCATGACCTTTGCCGAAGTATACCGCAAAGACGGTACCTGGAAATTCCGCGCCATCGGCGATCCGGGTACAACTGATAGCCTTTCGGAAATGCTAAAAGGCTATTAAGAAGAAAAATAAACCACGTCATTGCGAGGAACGAAGCAATCCCCGATTAGCAAGTCTGCTCTGTATAGTTTGGGATTGCTTCGTTCCTCGCAATGACGCTTTTTAATACTGCTTCGAAAATACATCTCCTATTTAAATGCAAATCTACCAGCACTATTCATTTGATCTTTGGCTTACGCTGATCAAGTCAAACCCGTACTTTAAGATAGAACGTACCAAGATCTTTCACCGGGATTTTAATCCGACAGCTAAAAGTATTGATGAGGTGGCAAGGGCTTTCCGGCAGGTTGACCTGATGTGTAATGCCGTGAACGAGCGTACCGGTAAAAACATTGATGCCGACGAAATGTACCTGATGGTGATCGGTATGATCAATGATAACCAGTATCCGCTTGCCGATATTGATATCGATAGGCTTTATGCCGATATGGAAAAGTTACTGTTCTATTACCTGCCGGTGGTTTACTCGCCTGTAACAATTGAGGTGCTGCAGCATCTAAAGCAAAAAGGTGATTGCTCATTGAGTATTTTAAGTAATACAGGCTTTATAAAAGGACAAACGCTCCGCAAGGTGGTGGTTAAATTAGGGTTGGATACTTTTTTTAACTTTCAGATCTATTCGGACGAGGAGGGGATGTCGAAACCAAACGGGGATTTATTTAAGCTAATGGTGCAAAAAGTTAAAGAATGTAATGAACCAAAGCAAATAGCCCCATCGGGTATTATACATATAGGCGATAACCCGGCAGCAGATATAGCAGGGGCTAATGATGCAGGCCTCAATAGCCTGCTCATCAATTCAAACAACTTATCCATTTTAACCTTATTAAGTTTATGAAAGCTACCTACTCATTACACCATATCAACAGCGCAACACATTTTGGTTTCGATGCCGATGATTACAGTCGCTTTAAATTTGGCGATGGCGAAGTATCCCGCTATTTCGGTACCGATCTGGCAGATGGTTTCATTGCGGAACATTTAAGCAGGCGGCCCATAAAAAAGCAAATAGTAGTGATATCGAGCCCCTACTCGTTTATCCCAACAGCTACCTTTGCCATGAAGAACCATTTTGTATGCCGGCTTAACCGCTGGCTGGCCGAAAATGGCTATCCGGTTGTGCAGGAAACAAAGGTTCATCGCACCATAACTTATAAGGAAGATTACGGCGAGCTGGATGCCGAGCAAAGGATCAATTTAATAGGTAACGATTCGTTTCATATTGATAAGGATTTCCTTGTGGGCAAAACATTATTATTTCTGGACGATATCAAGATCACAGGCAGTCATGAGCGTATGATCATGAAAATGGTAGATGAATATGGCTTACAGAATGACATTTATATGCTGTACTTTGCCGAACTGGTGAACAAAAATATCCACCCCAATATTGAAAACTACCTCAATTATCATCATGTTAAAAACATCTATCATTTAAATGATATCGTTAAAGGCAACGACTTTTGTATCAACACCCGCATAGTAAAATATATTTTAAATTACGATCACGAAAGTTTTTGCATCTTTATACAAGATCAAGGCAGCAATTTCATAAACTTGCTGTATGATATGGCTTTGGGTAATGGATATCACACCATTGAAGCCTATGCACCTAACTTAAACTTTATTAAACAAAACCTATTAATAAACAATAATAAACTAATTCAGCATGGCAATTAACTTGCAAAAAGGTCAGCGGGAAACTATTGGTGCCCCCAAATTTACAGTAGGCCTTGGTTGGGATACAAACAGCTCATCAACAGGCTCGGCCTTTGACCTTGACGCTTCGGTGTTCATTATGAGCGATAATAAGAAAATATTGAGCGACGAGTTTTTCGTTTTCTACAACAATCCAAAATCGCCTGATGGCGCGGTTGAACATACCGGCGATAACCTTACCGGCGCCGGTGATGGCGATGACGAGCAGATCATTGTCGACCTGTCAAAAATCGATCCGCGTGCTACCGAGATCTGCATAGTAGTAACCATTCATGAGGCCGAAAGCCGCCGCCAGAATTTCGGACAGGTACGCAACTCTTTCGTTCGCATTTTTGATTCGGCTACCAATACCGATATTTTGAAATACGAGCTGGAAGAGGATTTTTCAATTGAGACTGCCGTTGAGTTTGGCCGCATCTACAAAAAAGATAACAACTGGAAATTTGAAGCTGTGGGTGCCGGCATGAAAGGCGGTTTGCAGGATTATTTAAACAAATACAACTAAAAATATGGCTATCAATCTTCAAAAAGGGCAGCGGATCAGCCTTGAAAAAAGTAACGGCAGCAAATTGCAAAATGTATGCGTTGGGATAAACTGGGGGGCCATTGAAAAGAAAGGCCTGTTTGGCCTGGGTACCACTAAAGAGGCAGTAGACCTTGATGCCAGTTGTATTTTATATGACGAAAGCAAACGCCTGGTTGATGTGATCTATTTTGGCAACCTTCGTTCAAAAGATCACTCGGTTAAACACAGTGGTGATGACCTTACCGGTGATATGGCAGGTAACGACGGGCTGGATAACGAAGTGATCACCGTTGATTTTGGCACACTGAGCCCAACCGTTAACTACGTGGCCTTTGTATTGAACAGCTTCCGCGGCCAGGATTTTGGTACCATTCCATTTGCATCCATCCGCATTTACGAAGGCACGCCAACCCGTGTTAATGAAATTTTTGCTACTTATGATATTGCGCACAGCAAAGATTTTGCGGGCCATGTATCCATGGTAATGGGCGTGTTTTACAAAAAGAACGGTGAGTGGAAATTTAACGCCATCGGTGAACCAACCCGCGACCGTAAGCTGGAAGAAACCGTGAAAACCGTTACTGCAACTTATTTATAAAAATTTAAAGTTGTAAAGTATTAAGTCGGGGTGACTTTTAACGTAAATTGCTCATAGATACTTAAACAGAAGCTAATTAAACTTAGCAGCCCTGACCACTAAATAATTAAAAATAAGATTATGGAAAGTGCACCAAATAATAATGATGAACTAAATATACCACCGCTGATTACTCCAACCAATCTGGATATTCCGGCGACCGGGCAGCAAAGCAGTGCTGTGCCTATGAGGCTGGATAAGCAGGGCAACGTAAATCTTGATGTTATTCCGGCTGAGGATGTAAAAAAATACGGCGAGATGGGAAAGGACCTCAATCCGGGTGATGTTAACTCGATACTGAACTATGGTGTTGAGGTACAAAACTCCATGGAGAAATACAGCAACAACTTCCTTACTTCGGTGCGTACCTACAACTCGGGCGAGGTTGGCGTGCTGATCAACGACCTGCTTACCGAACTTAACTATATTGATGTTGATGAGCTGAACCAAAATGCGTTTACCTCGTTCATATCACATATCCCGTTTATGAAAAAGCTGGTAGTTGATACCAAAAAGCTTTTTCAGAAATATGATACTGTGGTTAACAATATTGATAAGATCACCAATAAGATCAAGGCTGGCCGTGTTAACTCATTGAAGGATAACAGCTCGCTGCAAACCATGTTTGACAGTAATGTTACCTACATTAAACAAATGGAAGACCTGATCATTGCCGGTCAGCTTAAGTACAATGAGCTTAACGAAAAGCTGGCTGTAATGGATGGAAACCCAACGGCCTACCAGGACTATGAAATTGCCGACCTGCGCGATTTTGTGAACCGACTCGATAAACGCCTGGCCGATTTAAAAGTGGTGCGTTTTATCATGATGCAATCGCTGGCGCAGATCCGCGTGGTACAGAATAACAATACTACCATTGCCGAAAAAGCGCAATCTATCGTATCAACCACTATCCCGGTTTGGAAAAACCAGCTTACCATAGCTGTAGCGCTTAACCGCCAAAAAGAGAACGTGGAGATGCAGAAAAAGATCTCGGACACTACTAACACCATTTTACAAAAGAATGCCGAAATGCTAAAACAAAACAGCATTGACGTAGCCCGCGAAAATGAGAAAACGGTAGTATCGTTAGACACACTGAAAAAGACCACATCATCGCTCATTGAAACCCTTACCGAAGTAAAACGCATTCATGACGAAGGTACTGCCAATCGCCGTACGCTTAACATCGAACTTCAAAACCTGGAAACAGAGCTTAAGAAGACGGTAACAAGTGTGAGCTAAGAGGCTTGCAAGATTATAGATAACCGTCATTGCGAGGTACGAAGCAATCCCAAACTATACAGGGCGAATCTACAAAGCCGCTCTGCCTATCGGGGATTGCTTCGTACCTCGCAATGACGGTTTAATGTTATAGCCTTTTTGTCATGCTGAACGTAGTGAAGCATCTTCTTCGCCCTGTATTGTCGCCTTGCCCGTCCGCTAAGCATGCGAAGAAAATCCTTCGCTATCGCTCAGGATGACAATAATAAAAGGTAGATGCGTTCTCACCCAACCACAACCGGCCTCTTCCCATACCTGTTTATAACCTCGGCCAAAATCAAATTAGGCGCCCAGCTTAAAAAAGCGATAATGAGGTAGTTATTATGAAAATTTACGCCATTACCTAAAACTGTAAATAGCCAGATATAAAAACGCAGGGTAACCGCTCTTTACTGGCGCAAGTATGAAGGGAAGGAACTGTGTGTAAAGGCTACTTGTGCCTTTATTGCAAGTAACTCCATCCACACGCAATCACATATCTACGCCATTGAAATGACAAAAGCAGCCTAAAATCCGGATAAACACATCCTATATTATACATAAGCTACTATAGTTAAAATCTATAACATATCAATTATAAGTATTCTGGAGGTGGTTTAAAATTTCTATATTTGCATAAACATTAAAAGAAATATCAAAATATGTTAACCATAGGACAAAAATTCCCCGAATTTTCTAAAACAGCAGTAGTAAGCCTTGAAAAAGGTAAAGAGTTTGAAACCCTTACTTCTGAGTATTTAACCAACGATGATAACGTTTGGACTGTAATGTTCTGGTGGCCAAAAGACTTCACTTTTGTTTGCCCTACTGAAATTGCTGAGTTTAACAAAAACTTTGGCGAATTCCGTGACCGCGAAACCCGTTTAATCGGTGCTTCTACCGACTCTGAATTTGTTCACGCTGCCTGGAGAAGAGATCATGACGATCTGCGCGATTTGAAATTCCCTATGCTTGCTGATACTTCAAAATCATTAGCTGAAGACCTGGGTATTTTAGAACCAACTGAAAAAATTGCTTACCGTGCTACTTTCATCGTTGACCCACAAGGGATCATCCGTTGGGTATCAGTTAACGACCTGAGCGTTGGCCGTAACGTGAAAGAAGTATTACGTGTACTTGACGGTTTACAAACTGATGAACTTTGCCCTTGCAACTGGGAAAAAGGTCAGGAAACTTTAACTGTATAATTATACAACAGATAATTGTCCCCGTACTGTATTTCGGTGCGGGGATTTTTTACACCCTTTTTTAAGTGTTTTATTATGTAGAGACGCATAATTGCGTTTCTCGTAGGACAAGCCGCTTGCGATATTCGTCTCCGTAACTTGCATGCGGGCGACGCAATTATGCGTCTCTACAGGAAAATAAAAAACAATCCCGAAAAAAATGAACGAAAGTACCGAAGTGATCCAGGAAATACTTGAAAGTATCGGATTAGATAAAAGCTACCGCACCGTGAGCCTTACCCTTTTAGAAACAGGCGAATCACGTTACCTGCGCGATCTGAAGCTGAACTTTACCAGCACCCTTACTTCAGCACATTTAACCAACAAAGAATGCGCCTTGTTGGGTTTAGCTACTGCGGCTAACAACAATAACGTCCCGCTAACCAACTACTTTACCAAATACGCTAAAGAAAACGAGGCCACCGATGCCGAAATTGGTGAAGCTGTTGGCTGTGCTTCATTACTGGCATCAAATAACATATTTTACCGTTTCAGGCATTTTACCCAAAAGGAAAAGTATACCCAAATCCCTGCGCGTATCCGGATGCAGCTCATGATGAAACCTGTTACCGGTAAAGAGTTTTTTGAACTGGCCAGTTTAGCCGTATCAGCAATTAACGGATGTGAAATGTGTGTAAATGCACATGAGGATTCGCTTATAAAATTAGGCACTACCGAAGAGCGAATTTTTGATGCGGTACGTATAGCATCACTAATTACCGCTACAGGTAAAGTCATATTCTAATAAGCTTAAAAAACAATAAAAAGCCTGTAAATATATAATTTGCCGGCTTTTTTGTTTTCCAGGATGTGCTAATGGGGTCCTTTTCGGACTAATGTGGTGGGTAACAAAATAAGTCTATAACGCTCCGGAAAAGACGCAGTTGGTTAATAGCTTCTTGCCGATGGCTGGAGAGCCAGTCGCGAACGTTTAATCTTGCGCCCGTTTTGCTAAAGTATATCAGGTACCATTGAACCAGTGCTTTTGGATATCAGAAAGGTTTTGATTTTCGTTGCTTTTTGACTTTATCTGGCCATAATTCTTAAAAGTTAAAAACTTGTGTATTATAAATTAAATTGTATTAACTTTATAATACACAGCCAGTTACCGCCATGTCAGCAGAAGCCAATAAAGCTGTTTCGCCTTTAAGTTGGGTTATTATAACCGGATTAGGTTTTGTATTGTTTGTAGCGGCGGCTGTAATACTCATGATCTTTAGCAATAAAGCTGCAAATTTAAGTCCGCAGGTTTATTTTTTTCTGTTAGTTTTTGTTGCCTTAATTGCATCGGGGTTTTTATTTGGGGCATTAAAAGCACATGCAAAATATAGCGGCAAATTGTATAATGGCACCTTAGCACTTGGCGGGCCTGCCGTGATCTTTTGCCTCATCATCTATTTCGGCTTGAAACTTTCGCCCGTAGCTGATTCATTTGATATCAAATTCATTGTGTTTGGTGACGAAAGCAAAAATGAGCTGGTAAATGGCGGATTACTTAAGATATTGTTCAACAAACCCGACTCGGCAAGGATCGAAAACGGCATTGTAACTTTTAACGAGTTGCCCGCCAATTTATTAGGCAAAAGTATTACTGTTACTCCTGCCGTGCCCGGCTACTACCGGCAAAGCCAGCAGGTAACTATCCCCGTTGATGGGCGTACGTCTATCGAGTTGCATCTTAAAAAACAAGCTGATTCCTTAATCGTAAACGGCTTGGTTGTGGATATGCAGGGCCAGCCTGTCCCCGGTGTATTGATTGTACTGGCCAATGGGCTTTATAAAACCAATGCTGATGAATTAGGCAATTTCAGCTTAATATTACCAATAAAAGATGGAACTGAACTTCCGGTGAGGATTTACAGGGGAAAAAAGCTGCGTTTTAACAGTACTCAGATTCTTTCGTCTAAAGTACCGCTTACCCTTCAGCTGAATAAATTATGAAAGCGGCCATTTGCATAATAATTATATGCATGACATGGCTTATTGGTTATGGGCAAACTATCGTTTTTAAAGGTGAGTTATTAAGCAACAATTCCTTAGTTAAAAATTATACGATAATTATCGACGGAAACCCGGCAACAACAAACGAATCCGGCGTATTTACCGCGGCCATCAGCAGCAGCACCACCCAGGTAGAAATTAAAACTTCCGACAAAAGTTATATCATCTTATACCCAATTGGGGGGAGGGTGCTGATACCTAAAAACCCATCGCTGCTAACGCAGATAGTACTGGAAAGTTTTCAATCGAGCGGGCAGATCAAGAGCTATATGGCATCATTGTCGCAATTAAAAGACGCAGCCAAGAGAGGCCAATCCGAAACAAAGGCATTACAGGCCAAAATTGATTCTATTGCTGCCAACCTTAAAAAATTAGGTTATTCTAATGATGATCTGAGAATTGCCCGGGAAAAACAGGATGGTATTGATCTGTTTTATCCCGAGATCAGCGGAGCCCTGCAAAACTATATACTGCAGGCACAAACTTTAATGATCGCCTTTAAATTTATAGGTGTATATGCCTTTGTAAATGTTAATGCGCTTACCCAATATGCGCAAACCCAAAACGGGTTCAACCAGGCATTTGAAAAATTATATGTCAACTATCCCACCTACTCAAAAAAAATGGCCGATTACTGGGACGACCCGTCACTTTCCAAAACATTTGAGGGTATTGCAGATACACTGATCTATGGTATCGGCAAAAATAAAATAGTCCCTTTAAATGATCTTAAAAACCAGATCAATCAATATTTTCAGAATCAGATCCCTGATAAGGATAAAGATAAGCTGAAAAAGGAAATCCAATCACAAATAGAAGCGCAGGTTCCACCCATTACTGATCAGCTTATCGCTATGGAACAACGTGTGAAACAATTTCTAAGTCTGTTAAAAAATTAATAGTCATTAATAACTAATACTAAAGCATTTTATCATGAAAAAGTTAATTTCTCCCCTGTATGTTATTTTGATCGTTATTACAACTTTTTGTACCACAAACTGTGGTAAAAGTAGTGATGGTGGCGGTGGTGGCGGCGTTATTGTTCTTTTAGGCGACCTTATAGGTTTCTGGCAGAGCGGTAACGATTCATTTACATTTGATGGACAGGGTGGCCAGCTTGGCGGAACAGGAACTGTTGGGGGTAGAAGCGGTGCGGTCACCAATAGTAAAATTGACAAGTATCTGGTTACTTTTGATCTTGTTTTTGAGGATGATCATAGTGTAAAGAACTATTCCGGAACTATAGATCAATCAAAGAAAATTTTAAAGTTAACTTCATCGGGGGCAACTGCTACTTTCAACAAGCAATAACAGATCATTCCCCGAGCATCAGGGCTGGCAATCTTTGCTAAAAAACAAGCAGAAAGAATGTCCGGAAGGGATGCCCCTTTAACGTTTATACATGTTCTCCTAACTTTAACAATGAAAAAGGCATGAAACCATAAAATTTCATGCCTTTTTCATAAATAGTATTTTATTGCCCAATAAAATTTGCGTTTATTAATTAAAATCCAGTAAATTTATACCTTAAGATTAAACAAACCCTGGTCGCGATATTTAAATATGTTGTTTATGCAGGGGGAGTAACTTAAATTTTAATTGTTAATTTTTTTTGGGGAAAGCCGTTCCGGTAATAGTGGAACGGCTTTTATCATTTTTAATGCGAATCAGCAACGGCTTTGAGTTTTTTGAACGGCTGCAAATAAAGCAGCGGTATCGAAAATAACATCACCAATCCCGAAATCCAGTAGGCATCGTCATAAGTTAGCAGCAATGTTTGCCTGGCAACCATGCCCTCAATGGCCTGGTAAGCCATATGCGTAGCATCAATCATCGACTTACCTTTAGCCATGAAGCCTTGCGTAAGCATGTGCAAACGATCATTGAACGGGTTATTGTATGGGTTGATGTTTACCAGCAGGTTATTGCGGTGCACCCCCTGCCGTATGTGGATGAGTGTGGTTAGCGTTGCAATCCCGAACGAACCGCCCAACTGGCGCATCATGTTGTTCAACCCTGATCCCTGGCCCAGTTCAGGACCTTTCAAATCGGCCATAGCCAGCGTGGTAAGCGGTACGAATAATAACGCCATACCTACACCGCGGATCAATAACGGCACTAACACGTCCTTCTCGCCCGTAGCCAGCGTTGAATTGCTCAGCATATGTGTAAATACATAAAACAGGAACATACCCGCTGTAGCCATAAATTGAGCTGGTATACCTTTATTTAGCATCTTACCTATAAACGGCATCATCACAATGGTACATAAACCACCAGGAAACAACAGCTCTCCTGTTTGCTGGGCATTAAAACCAAGCAGGTTTTGACAAAATACCGGGAACACGAACACCGAGCCATACAAACCAAACCCAAGTATAAAGGATGTGAACATCCCAACAGCAAAACTTCGATGCCGTAGAATGCTGAAATTTACGATCGGGTGCTCCGTGCTCATTTCGCGCCAGATGAACAATATAGTACCTAATACAGCCGATATGGTTAATATCAAAATATACGGTTTAGCGAACCAGTCTTCGCTTTCGCCTTTTTCAAGTACAGTTTGTAAGCTGCCAACGGCAATAGCCAGCAGGATAATACCCCACCAGTCAACCGGTTTACCTTTGGCATCCTTGGGCGTTTCGCGCACAAAGGTATAGGTACAAAATGCCGCCAGCGCTCCTACCGGGATGTTTACATAAAAGATCCATGGCCATGAGTAATTTTCAACTATCCAGCCGCCAATGGTAGGGCCAACAGTTGGGCCAACAACCGCGCCCAAACCAAACAAGGCTGTAGCAGTACCAATTTGTTCGCGTGGCCAGGTTTCAAGCAGGATAGCCTGCGCGGTTGAGATCAAACCACCTCCGGCAATACCCTGTAATATCCTGAACAATACCAGTTCATCCATACTGTGTGCGTTACCACATAAAAACGATACGATGGTAAATACAATGATAGACGCCATGAAATAGTTTTTACGACCAAAACGGCCGCCCAGCCATCCCGACATGGGCAATATGATCACGTTTGCTACCGCATAGCCGGTTACTACCCAGGCCACATCCTCAAGGGTTGCGCCAAGGTTACCCTGTATGTGAGGCAACGCTACGTTAACGATAGTGGTATCAATCAGCTCCAGTAATGAAGCTGTAATCACTGTAATAGTGATGATCCACTTTTTAAAGCCAGTTTCAGCCATAATATTATTCTTTAATTACTGATACGTTTACGCTCATACCCGGGCGTAGTTTTGCAAGCTCTTCTTTGGTGCCGTTAATTTTAATTTTTACGGGCACACGCTGTACAACTTTCACGAAGTTACCGGTAGCATTATCCGGAGGAAGCAGGGAGAATTTAGCACCTGTAGCAGGCGAAAAATTGTAAACCTGGCCTTCCAGTTTCATATCAGGATAAGCGTCAACTTCAATCTCTACTTTTAAACCATTTTTAATATTGGTAAGCTGGGTTTCTTTGTAGTTGGCGGTAATGTAAAGGCTGTTGTCATTAACAATTGAGAATAAAGTTTGACCAGCCTGAACCAGCTGACCTAACTGTACATTCTTTTTAGAAGCCAAACCACTTGCCGGCGATTTAACAACGGTATAACTTAACTGCAGCTTTGCATAATCAATATCAACCTGCCTTTGTGATACACCTGTATGGGTAACGGCCAACTGGCTGCGGGTAGTACCAACCTGCTCAACAGCAGCTTTGTATTGGTCTTGAGATGCTTTGTAATTAGCTTTTGCAACATCAAGATCAGCTTTAGCCTGGTCAAATTGTTGTTGTGTTACTGATCCGTCTTTTACCAGGTTGGCATAGCGGTCATAATCTTTCTGAACTTTCTCTAAACGGGCCAGGTTTGATGTTACCGTTGCCCTGGCACTTGCAGAGTTTGCCTGGTTAGCAAAGATCTGTGATTGGTTTACACCAATACCTGCGCTTGCACCTACCTGTGCAGCCTGAGCCTGCTCTAATTTTACTTTATAATCGGCGTCGTCTATTTTAACCAGCGGCTGGCCAACATTTACGTGGGTGTTTTCTTCAAAATAAATTGAGTCAACATATCCGCCAACGCGGGCAACTACAGGGCTGATATCGCCGTCGATCTGGGCGTCGTCAGTATCAATGTGTTTACTAAAGTAGATGTATTCTTTTATACCGAAAATTACGCCGCCAATAAGTACAATGCCTAATATGATGGGGATAACTTTGTTTTTCTTTTTCGGTTGTTCCGGTGTTTCTTGTTCCTTTGCCATTTTATTTAAAAGGTTTGGTATTATTATTTGTTGATTTTTCCAGTTGATTTTAATAGCGTATAGTAAGCCAGACCAGCATCGGCTTTAGCCAATTCTAAGTTGATCTGTGCCTGGTAAAGCAATGTTTCTGCATCGGCCCTGTCTGTTGCAGACGCTATATTACTTTTGTATTTTGATTCGAGGATCTTGTTGTTTTCGCCAGCCTGGTCGATAGAAGTTTGTAAAAGTTTCACTTTTTCAAGCGCCTGGGTATAGCTTTGGTAGCTTTGATTTACCTCGTCCTTTATTCTATCGGCAGTGATGCCTTTGTTGATCTCAACCTGCTGCTCCTGGATCTTAGCCTCGGTAACTTTATTTTTGTTGGTCCAAAGTGAGCTAAAGTTCCATGACACGGTTAACCCCACCGATATAGGGGTAATAAAATTACCGCTTTTAGGTATCGGGTTGGCGCTTACATCAACATAATAAGCAGCAGCCGATGCGCCTACGGTTGGCAGTTCATTTGCTTTAATGCTTTTGGTGTTGGTTTCGGCCACACGGCTGCGCAAAGCAAACTGTTTAAATTCAGGGCGGCTGGCCATAGCAGTATCAAGGTAAGCCGTTAATGGGTTAACCTGCCTGTCGGCCTCGGTAATCTGATCGATGTTTAGCTGCGTACCTTCTGGCAAACCTAACAACACGTTAAGGTTGTAATTGATGATCCGGCGGTTAGTTTCCAGGTCAACACCATTAACCTCGATGTTTGAACGCTGCAACTGAAAGCGCAGCACGTCGTTCTTGGTTACCAGGCCCTGATCAAAAAAGCGCTGTGCCTGTTTAATTTGCGCATCAACAGTAGTTAAGTTTTGAGTCACTACCTTTTTGCTTTGCAGTACCTTGTAAAGGTTATAGTACGAGCTAACGATGTCATAAACTACCTCGTCTTTATCGTTTTCCACATCCAACCGGGCTACCTGGGTAAGCATTTCGGTAGATTGACGGGCGTATTTCAATTTATTACCGCCAAATATGGTTTGATTTAAGCTCAGGATCCCTAAATACGCATCGGCATGCGATGGCAGGTTAAAGCTTTCAGAACCAAGGGCCAGCCTGTTGGCAGGGATCTGGGCGCGATTGTAACCGTAGCTTACTTTACCTGTTGGCAATGCTTCATCTTTTGCCTGGTTGTATTGAGAAACAGCCTGCTCAACTTTCGAGTTTGATAGTTTTAAAGTTTTGCTGTTGTCGAGGCCGAGTTTAATGGCTTCATCAAGCGTGATAGTCCTGTCTTGTGCGTTTACGGCAAAAGGCAGGCCTAAAACTATGAGGGCGATACTGCCGCGTAAAACGGGCCGTAACACCTGTTTTAATAGTTTAAGGTGGTCGGTTTTGTTATTTGGAGTTGTCATGTTCATTTAACTAAATAAGCTTTTAAAAGTCTTTTCATGTATGTTTTTACCCGTGGTTTCAGTTCAGCTTCCATAAACTTTTCATCACGAATATCATGTCCCAGTATTAATGATGATAGCTGAGGCATGTTAACTATATAATTTTTTGTACCAAAGAGGGTGGCTATTACCAGTGGTATATCAGCATCAGCATGAAACAGGCCGTTGTTTACGCCCTCTTCCATAATTCTTTTTACCTCGTACACATTTACCATCAGTATCTCGATGATCTTATCGGTAAGGTCACCACGCTTGTTCATGGATACTTCCCTGTTAATAAGCTTTTGAAAACAGTTGTTGGCAATAATACGCTCAACGTAATTGTCGATACATTTGTCCAGTTTATCCCAGGCCGTCATGGTGCCATCGCTGCCAATGTTTTGCAGCAACGTGCGGAACGAATTGATCTTGCGTTCAAATACTGCCAGGAAAAGTCCCTCTTTTGATCCAAAATAGTAATTGAGCATAGCCATGTTTACACCGGCTTCGCCCGATATAGTACGGGTGGAGGCACCGTCATAGCCCAGATCCGCGAACACCTTTTCGGCTACGTCGAGGATGTGGTCTTTTTTATCTATTTTATCTTTTTCCATTGTTTTAACGGCACAAAATTAATCAAACGATTGATTAAGCGCATCGGATTGAAGCAGAAAAAGTTAATCGGTTGATTAAGATTACCATCGAATGACAGATTTGTTTGACAGCACTTAAGAAAATTGTAAAAATTAAAACTATTTGTTGAAACATTTAATATTAACCGTCAAAAATCTTAACAGATTGATGGCCACAGTAATCGTTTTGTTATATTGTTGATACAGGAAATACAGAATATCTATCTTTCAATATATTTGTTGCTATGAAGCGTATCCACCTCATTGTAGTATTCCTGCTTACAACCGCATTTTCAAAAGCTCAAACCAATCCGCCTACCGATCTTGGCACTATTCAGCAAAACCTGAAAAAGCTTGATGTGCTGGGTAGCGTATTATACGTAGCAGCCCATCCCGATGATGAAAATACCCGCCTGCTTGCCTACCTGGCCCAGGAAAAACATTATCGTACAGGCTATTTGTCGCTCACGCGCGGCGATGGCGGGCAAAACCTGATTGGCAATGAGCAAAGCGAACTTTTAGGTTTGATCCGCACGCAGGAACTGCTGGCAGCCCGAAGGGTTGATGGCGCCGAGCAGTTTTTTACCCGTGCCAATGATTTCGGCTTCTCAAAAGGGCCGGAGGAAACGCTGAAGATCTGGGATAAGGAAAAAGTATTAGGCGATGTAGTCTGGGTGATCCGCAAGTTCAGGCCGGATGTAATTATTTGCCGTTTCCCCACAACCGGCGAGGGCGGTCACGGCCATCACACCTCCTCGGCCATATTAGCGCAGGAGGCTTTTACAGCTGCTGCCGATCCCAACCGCTACCCCGAGCAGTTAAAATACGTAAAGCCATGGCAGGCCAAACGCCTCTTGTGGAACACTTTTAGCTTTGGCAGCGTCAACACTACCGCGGCCGATCAGTTTAAGATTGATGTAGGCGTTTATAACACCATCCTGGGCAAAAGCTATGGTGAAATAGCTGCCGAAAGCCGCAGCAACCACAAAACCCAGGGCTTTGGTTCGGCCAAACAACGCGGCGAATCATACGAATTTTTTAAAACCATTTTAGGCGATGCTCCCCAGAATGACCTGATGGATGGCGTTAATACTTCATGGAAACGGGTTAAAGACGGAGACGCTATTGCTGCCCTTACAGGCGTGATCAGGCGAAATTTCATCAGTGAAGCTCCTGAAAAATCGCTGCCTGCCTTAGTACAATTACTGATGAAGGTAGAGAAAGTATCAGATACCTATTGGCGTGAACAAAAAATCAAAGAGTTAAACAACCTGATTGCCGCGTGTGCAGGTTTATGGTTTGAAGCTTATGCAACAGAACCTACCTATGCTTTGGGCGATAAAATGAGCCTGCGTGCACAGGTAATTAACCGCTTTAATTATCGTGTTAAAATAAACAGCATTGATGCTAATGATAGCGCGCTGGCCCTTCAAAGCAAAGAAATACCTTTTAACCAGCTGCAAACTTTTGAAACCACGGCCGCAGCATCCGCATTAACTCAGCCGTACTGGTTGGCAGCACCGCATCCAACAGGTGTTTACACCTTGGCCGATAATACGCTGGCCGGCAACCCCGAAAATCCCGATCTGCCCAAAGTTACTTTCCAGTTTATTATTGAGGGTAAACCCATAAATATTGATCGCCGCATTGTATATAAATATGTTGATCCGGTTAGGGGCGAGGTTTATCAGCCCATTGAAATAACGCCGCCGGTAACAGCCAACATTGAAAACAAGGATTATATTTTTAGTACGCAGCAAGCACAAACGGTACTGGTAAAACTGAAAAGCTTTACAAAAGCCAGCGGTACCATCAGCCTTAAACCCATTGCAGGCTGGAAAATAAGTCCCGAAAAAATTGACTTTACAGATAAGGACAAAAACGATGAATGGTCGGTAGCATTTACAGTTAGCCCAACCGATACCAAAACCAAGGCGAGCGATCTGGAAGTAGTAGTTAACGCCAATGGCAAACCGTTTTCTCTGAGCCTGCTCCGTATCAGGTACGACCACGTGCCGGCTATTACCTTATTCCCTCCCGCACAAACAAAACTCGTTTACCTCGACCTGAAAAACAATGGCAAAAGAATTGGTTACATTGCCGGTGCCGGCGACCAGATGCCCGAAGCCCTGCGTCAGGTAGGCTATGAGGTGCACATGCTAAGTGAAAATGGGGTTACCA